>SKIZ01000170.1 GCA_007116135.1 Burkholderiaceae bacterium | reverse complement strand
GCCATTGGCACCAAGCTTGGCGCATCGGACACAGCCAACCTGCACCCGGACTTGCTAGGCCAGTCGCGACAACAAATCATTCAAATTGATACCGAGCCACTAAACATCGGCTGGACCATGCCAGTCAGTGTCGGGATTGTCGCCCATGCCCAGCGCGCCTTAATCGCCCTATCGGTGCAAAGCACCCGTGCGCCGTTTGACGGTGTCAGGCAAGTCCAAGCCGCTCGCAGTCGCTTGGGGTATTTCACGCGCGCGATGGGCTCGTCTGCCGGTCAGTTCAGCGCCCGTGATGCGGTTGGCTTGCTATCGAAGCACCTGCCTAGCGGCTCAATTGCCACTTGTGACGCCGGTGAAAACAGGCTCTTTATGTTGCGTGACTTTCAATGTCGGGGCACCACCAGCGTCTTGCAGCCCAATGGTGGTGGTGGCATGGGCTATGCGGTGCCCGCCGCCATTAGCGCGGCCCTAAACACCGACACACTCCAGGCGGTTGCCGTGTGCGGCGACGGCGGCTTCTCCATGACGATGCATGCCTTGATGACGGCAATCGAAGCCCAGGCCCGACTACTGGTGGTGGTGTTGGACAACAACATTTTGGGTTGGGTCTACAACGGGCAGCGCGAGCGGATCATCGCCTCAGAGCTCTACCCTTTTGATTACGCCGCCATTGCTCGGGCCATGGGTTGTCACGCTGTGGCCACCGATGATCCTGCGGTGTTCGAGGCTGAATTAAAAAGCGCCTTAACGCAGCCCGGTGTCACCGTGCTTGTGGCTAAAACCACCCGGACCGATCGATATCAGGATGTGATGTCTGGCTTGCATAGTCACGACATTTACGCCGTGCCCCAACAACCATGACGGGCTGGTTCGCGGTTGTTATGATGGCGACAGACTCAACTTAGTGCGAGGCCCCACATGCGAGACGATGACATTGCACCACTGACCCCCATGCAAAAGCAACTGCTTGGCGAAGCGGTCAAGCACTCTGGCAAATTGATCGCCATTGGCGTGGTGCTCATCATTTGCGGCACCATCGGGTTGATTGCCGAGACGGCCTTCTCGTATGCATCGATATCGATTCTAGGGGTTGTGGCATTTATTGGCGGCATCTTGATCGCAGCCCACGCATTTCAATCCAAGGGCTGGAAAACCTTCTTGATTCAGTCCTTGCTTGCCGCGCTCTACATCGGACTCGGTGTGTTTATCTGGTTTGCACCCCTGGCAGCGCTCGAGGGCTTAACGCTTTGGCTAGCCGCTCTCTTTTTAATCACAGGCGTCTTGCGCATCATTGCCGTGGTGCAAAACGGCCAGTCTGGCCAGGTTCTGTGGCCATCGCTATCGGGTGTGCTCTCGATTTTGCTTGGCGCACTCATTTTGTATAGCTGGCCACAAGCGAGCCTGTGGGTGCCTGGTTTATTGCTGGCCATCGAACTGCTCTTGCAAGGCTGGGCATTATTATTCATAGGGCTTGCCATCCGGCGCGCCTCGCACAACAACGACAAATAAAGAAATGACGGGGGAACGACAATGAAAGCAGTTTGGTATCGTAAAAATGGCTCAGCTAACGACGTCCTGGAGTATGGCGAAATGCCCACGCCCGAGCCCGGTGCCGGCGAGGTGTTGGTGCGCTTGCATACCTCAGGCGTCAATCCATCGGACGTTAAATCGCGTGCGGCAAGACCGCTTAACGCCGAGCGCATTATCCCGCACAGTGACGGTGCCGGGGTGATCGAGGCCGTGGGTGCTGGCGTCGATGCCAGCCGAATCGGTCAGCGTGTCTGGATCTGGAACGGTCAGTGGGAACGCCCACTTGGCACCTGCGCCCAATACATCTGTTTGTCTCAAGCCCAAGCCGTAGCCTTGCCAGATCACATCAGTTTTGAGGCGGGTGCCTGCCTGGGCATCCCCGCATTAACCGCGTGGCAAGCCATCGAGCACGCCGGTGCGATCAAAGACAAGACCGTTCTGATTATTGGCGCAGCCAATGCCGTGGGCTCTTATTGCGTGCAGTTGGCCAAGCGCAAAGGGGCACGGATTATCGCCACAGTGGGGTCAGAGGCAAAAGCTCAAACAGCCAAAGCGCTAGGCGCTCATCACACGGTAGATTACAAATCTAGCGACTGCGTCGAGCAAATCATCAAGATTGCTGGCCCCGGTGGCGTGGACGTCATCATCGACATGGATTTCTCGAGCGTCAACCGCTTTGTCGTTGGGGGTGTCTTGAAGTCTCACGGCCTGATCGTGAGCTATGGCTCAAACGACATGGTCAATAACCACTTTGATTTCAGGCCCTGGCTATTCCAGTCGGTCACCGTCAAACTGTTCTTGGTGTACACCCTAACGGATAAAGAACGTCAAGCGGCGCTCGAAGGCCTTGGTCAATTGCTGCAAGACAATGCCCTTGAACACAAGATCGGCGCCACATTCAAGCTCTCTGACACCGTGCTCGCACATCAAGCCGTCGAGCAAGGCCAGCTGATAGGGAATGTGGTTGTGACCGTGGATTAATTGTTGGGGTCAATAAAACGCTGCTGGCGCTTGCGGTAACGTATCAACACCGCTAGACGCCACAGCACAATGACTGAGAAATAGCAAAGAACGGCCGCAATGCAGGCGATGATAAAAAGCCCGGTAAAAAGTGGCAAAGCAATGTCGGCAATTCTCTCGACCCAGCCGATGCTAGTGACGCTGATTTGACTCATTTGCTCACTGATCATCTCCTCGGTCATCGCAGGACCTTGGTCACCGTAAATGTAGACGCCAAGCCGATAGGCCAGAAAATACACAGGCGCAAAGGTAAACGGATTGGTCACCAAAGTGCTTCCGACCGTAACTGGTAGGTTGGCACGCAGGTAAATGGCCATGATGGCGGCAAACAGAATTTGTGCCACCGGAATGAGCAACCCCCAGAACACGCCGAGCGCTAAGCCAATGGCGATACTGCGGCGATTGATTTGCCAAAGCGCCGGCTGCGTCAGCGTAGGTCCTAGCCAGCGCAGCATGCGGTGCTTGGCCACCTTATCGGCTGCCGGCAGATACTTCTTGACCGACTTCGCGACCATCACGCCACCCTGGGAAATAGGACTATTTCAACAAATACTCAAAAGTGCTAACCACACGCAAACGCTTGCCGATCGTCATACCAGAGGTGTAACCGTCTGAGCCGTCGTCATCGAGAATCCGGATGATACCCTGATCTGCCCGTCTTAAAGCGCCCAACTGGGCACCGGCATCAGCGGCGAACTTATCGGCTTGCTCGCGCGCATTATTGACGGCCTCTTGGAGCAACAGGGGCTTGACGTCATTAAAGCCACGCAAAAAATAACGCGGCGCACCCCCAGCAAAACCATCCTGCGACATCGGCACGCCCTGTTCGATCAACGGATCGATGTTGCTGGCCACCGAGTCAACCAAATCGACTCTGGCTGAACGCACAACCACCGAACCCTCACCGGTGTAACGCAAGGCCACGTCTTGCTGCCCAAATTCGCGTGCCAGCAAGTCAGTAATCCGCATCGAGCGCGTTTCAATCTCATCGGGCTCAAACCCTTGGGACACCAGGAAATCAACCACAGCCTGCCGGTCATTGGCTAGTTCTTGACGAACCTCTTGATATTCACTGCCGGCACGGCGAAACGTCAGATTCCAGATGGCGAAGTCGCTTTTGACGTCTTGTTCAGCCAACCCTTTGATCGTGATGAAACGCTCGGCTTGCCGGAAACTCTCAAGCCCCTGGCCAACAAACCAACCACTGACACCGACACCGGCCGCAATCAAAATCGCTGGCAATACTCTTGCAAAAAAAGTGGACATGTGGCTTTTCCTCTCTTATTGACCTTCAAGGAAACTGCGCAGTTTATCGGCCCGACTCGGGTGACGTAACTTGCGCAACGCCTTGGCTTCTATCTGTCGGATCCGCTCACGGGTGACATCAAACTGCTTGCCCACCTCTTCAAGCGTTTGATCCGAGCTCATCTCAACGCCAAATCGCATGCGCAAGACTTTGGCCTCGCGCGGTGTCAATGAATCGAGCACCTCTTTGACCACATCGCGCATCGAACCATGCAAGGCCGCCTCCGATGGCGCAAGCGTTGCCAAGTCCTCGATAAAGTCGCCCAAGTGCGAATCATCATCGTCACCAATGGGCGTTTCCATGGAGATGGGCTCTTTGGCGATTTTCAGGATCTTGCGGATCTTGTCTTCAGGCATATCCATCTTGGCAGCCAGCGTCGCCGGATCAGGCTCGGCACCGGTTTCTTGCAGAATCTGGCGGCTAATGCGGTTCATCTTGTTGATCGTCTCAATCATATGCACCGGAATACGGATCGTTCGGGCCTGGTCTGCAATCGAGCGGGTAATGGCCTGACGAATCCACCAGGTCGCATAAGTCGAGAATTTATAGCCACGGCGATATTCAAACTTATCGACCGCCTTCATCAACCCGATATTGCCTTCTTGAATCAAGTCCAGGAACTGCAAACCCCGGTTGGTGTACTTTTTGGCGATCGAGATCACCAGGCGCAAGTTCGCCTCGGTCATTTCGCGTTTGGCCTTACGCGCTTTGGCCTCGCCTGTGGCCATGCGTTTGTTGACGTCCTTCAAATCTTTTAACGGCAAAACCACCCGGTTTTG
>SKIZ01000048.1 GCA_007116135.1 Burkholderiaceae bacterium | reverse complement strand
GCGCGATGCGTTGCCACAGCGTCAGGTGATGCCGATCAATTTTGGTGGCCTGTCCAAACAGATCGACCTCAAAGCCGTGGCGCTCTAAGGCATGCACGATTTCAGCCTCATAACCACCCATGGCCACGGCGATGAACAACACTTTTTTCATGACACGCGTGCGCTCACGTCGAAGTGACTAATAACGGATCTGAACATTGCCCGGGTCTAACCACTGCGACAAGGTGCCAATCAACTCATCAGGCACCGCCACGCGCCACTGCTCGCCCAAGCGCACCACACACTGCGCGCGGTCCGTGGCGTAGACCACTTCGACGGCCATGCCGGTTTGGGGATGATCGACGCGATACGGAGCGAGCACCGTTTGCAAACGTTTGGCATCGGCGTTGCCATTTAAGTGAATCGTCAGTGCACTGGCGCGACTTTGCCGCATGGCCTGCAAATCGAAAATCTCTTCGACCGATACCCGTAAGCCCCCCGAGTACTCGTCCAAGGTGACGCGGCCATTGACCATGAGCAGCGCATCTTCACGCAAGCGGTGACGGTTGTCTTCATAGAGCTCGTTAAAGAGCGCGACTTCGATCTGGGCTGTGCCATCGTCCAAGGTGGCAAAGAGCATTTTGCCGCGCCGAGTCATCTGCGTGCGCAGTGCGGCAATCGTGCCGGCTAGCCACTGGTTATCTCGCGCCGGCACGATCTGGCTCAACGGCTTGGTGACCACCCGGCGCACCTCGTCGCGCCAGGCATCAAACATGTGACCGCTAAAGAAAAATCCCAGGGCTGCTTTCTCTTCGACTAAGCGGCGACGCAAATCCCACGGCGGGATTTTGGCGAGCTCCACAGCCACGACGTCGCTGCTGTCGTCACCGAACAAAGACACCTGACTTGCCGAGCGCGCAGCCTGCTCGGCCGCCTCCAAAGCCGTGGGCAACGTCTCGAGCAAAGCCGCACGGTTTGGCTCAATCGCATCAAAGGCGCCGGCGCGAATCATTGATTCAATCGCCCGGCGATTAACGATCTGGCGGTTAATCCGGTTACAAAAGTCCGCAAGCGAGCTATACGCCGCGCCTTCTCGCGCCCGGATCACCTCTTCAATGGCGGCCTGCCCCACGCCTTTAATGGCGCCCAAGCCATAGCGAATCGTGCGCGGCGGCTTGCCCTTGGCACTGTGCTCGTCTTTGACCGGTTCAAACCGGTAGCCAGAGGCGTTGACATCAGGCGGCAACACCCGCACACCGTTGGCTAGGCCGTCGCGCCAAAACGTCTGCACCTTGTCAGTGTCGTCCATGTCTGAAGACAAGGTCGCCGCTAAAAACTCGGCCGGATGATGCGCTTTGAGCCAAGCGGTGTGGTAGGCGATTAAGGCGTAGGCTGCCGAGTGCGACTTGTTAAAGCCGTAGCCGGCAAACTTCTCCATCAAGTCAAAGAGCTTGATGGCCAAGCGCGGGTCATGGCCCTTTTGTTTGGCGCCTTGCTCAAACATCTCACGCTGCTTGGCCATCTCTTCGGGCTTTTTCTTGCCCATGGCGCGCCTGAGCAAGTCGGCACTGCCTAGTGAGTAGCCCCCGATGATCTGGGAGATGAGCATGACCTGTTCCTGATAGACGATCACCCCATAGGTGCTCTTTAAGGTGTGCTCGAGATCGGGATGGAAGTAATCAACGCTGGCTCGGCCGTGCTTGCGGTTGACAAAATCATCGACCATGCCGGACTCCAGTGGCCCGGGTCGGTAGAGCGCTAACACCGCGATGACGTCTTCAAAGTTACTGGGGCGCAGTTTCTTTAAAAGCTCCTTCATGCCACGCGATTCAAGCTGAAACACCGCAGTGGTATTGCCCTGACACAGCAACTGATAGACCGCCGGGTCATCGAGCTTGAGCGCCATGATGTCAAACTGGCCCATCTCGGCATTAAAGCTGCGCACATAGCGCACGGCCCAGTCCAGAATCGTCAGGTTGCGCAGCCCCAGAAAGTCAAATTTCACCAAGCCTGCGGCTTCGACATCATCTTTGTCAAACTGCGACACGGCGTTGCCGTTTTGGCCGGGCTGGCAATACAACGGACAAAAGTCGGTGAGCTTGCCTGGCGCAATCAAAACCCCGCCTGCGTGCATGCCGACGTTGCGTGTCAATCCCTCGAGCGGGCGCGCCAAGTCGATTAGCGCCCTGACCTCTTCCTCTTTGTCGTAGCGCGCTTTAAAGGCGGGTTCGTCACTTAAGGCGCGTTCAAGCGTCCAGGGGTCGGCTGCACTAAACGGAATGAGTTTAGACAGCCCATCACACAGGCTATAGGGCATATCCAGTACGCGTCCGGCATCGCGCACCACCGCCTTGGCACCCAAAGTGCCAAAGGTGGCAATTTGGCTGACCGCCTGGCGGCCGTACTTCTGTTTGACGTACTCAATGACCCGCTCGCGGTTGTCCTGACAGAAATCAATATCAAAGTCAGGCATCGAGACCCGTTCGGGGTTCAAGAAACGCTCAAACAGCAAGTCATAGCGAATCGGGTCCAAGTCGGTGATGCCCAGGCTATAGGCCACCAGCGAGCCCGCACCCGATCCGCGCCCCGGGCCCACCGGCACGCCATTTTTTTTGCCCCAGTTGATAAAGTCCTGCACGATCAGAAAGTAGCCGGCAAAGCCCATCTGAATGATGGTTTGGCACTCCAGCTCCAGCCTTGCCTCATAGGTCGGTCGCTGGCGCTCACGCTCGGCTTGATCTTCAAAGAGCTCGGCCAAACGAATCTCTAGGCCTTCGCGCGAGAGCTTGACCAGGTAGTCATCAATGGTCAAACCGTCTGGCGTGGGGAAATCGGGCAGGCGCGCCTGACCCAAAGTCAGGTTTAGGTTGCAGCGCTTGGCAATCGCCAGCGTGTTGGCAATGGCCGAGGGCACGTCGCTAAAGCGCTCTTGCATCTCTTGGCTTGAACACAGGTACTGATCGGCGCTAAAGCGCTTGACCCGATTGGGGTTGGTCAGGATTTCCCCGTCGGCAATGCAAACACGCGCCTCGTGTGCCCGGTAATCTTGCGCCCGCACAAACTGCACCGGATGGGTGGCCACCACTGGCAAGCCCAATTCTTTGGCCAATTCAAGGGTGGCCTCGGTGCATTGCCAATCCTGGACATTCTCGGTGCGCTGAAGCTCCAGAAAATAGCGCCCTGGCAGCGCTTGGGCCCACTCGTTGACAAGCGCGCGGGCCTGCTCGCCTTGGTCATTCAGTAGCGCCTGGCCAACATCGCCGTGGCGCGCACCCGAGAGCACAATCAGACCGTCGTTGGCGTGCGAATCCAAGAGCCACTGGCGCTTGATCTCGGCGCGCCCGGCGCGGGCATTCTCCAGCCAGGCACGCGTGACAATCTCGCACAAGCGCCGATAGCCCATCTCATTGGCCACTAGCAGTAAAATGCGGTAGGGTTTGGACGGATCGGCGTCATTTGTCATGCCGATATCACAACCGGCGATCGGTTTGATCCCAGCTTGGCGAGCCGCTTTATAGAACTTGATGAGGCCAAAGAGGTTGCCCAAGTCAGTTAGCGCGACCGCTGGCTGCTCAAGGGCTTGGACCTCTTTGACTAGCTCGCCAATGCGAACGATGCCGTCAACGACCGAGAACTCGGAGTGAACGCGCAAGTGCACAAAGGGAGACGTAGGCCGTAACTCTGACATGCGTTTGATTGTACCGAAGGAGTGGCACGATTCATTATGAAATGGTTGATTCTTTTTACCTGGCTTGGTGCGGTTCTATTTGCTCATTTCCGCGGGCAGGTTCGCTTGCCACTGAGGCGCCAGTTACTGGACCACTCGGTGCTACTGGCGCCGATTAACGCACTCATGGTGCTCAATTCCAAGGCCCCCACCACACCCTACGTGCCCCTGTCGCGCCTGCCTGAGCTCAATGTGCTGCAAGAGAACTGGGAAGTGATTCGTGATGAAGCCTTAAATCTTGCCCAGCAACAAGCCATCAAGGCACCAGATAAGCACGATGACATTGGCTTTAATTCGTTTTTTAAATACGGCTGGAAGCGCTTTTATCTCAAGTGGTATGACGCCAAGCATCCTTCGGCTGACCAGCTTTGCCCAAAAACCGTGGCTTTGCTCAAACAAATCCCCAGCGTCAAAGCGGCGATGTTTGCTCAACTGCCGCCAGGCGGGCGCCTAAACCCGCACCGCGATCCATTTGCCGGGTCACTGCGCTATCACTTGGGGCTTGTCACACCCAACGATGCCCAGTGCTACATCGATGTCGATGGCATCCGCCATGTCTGGCACGACGGCCAAGGCGTGATCTTTGACGAGACTTACGTGCACGAGGCCTATAACCACACCGAACACAACCGCATCATCCTCTTTTGTGATGTCGAGCGGCCCGTGCTTTGGGGTTGGGTGGCGCGCTTTAACCGCTGGTTCGGCAAGCACCTGATGTCAGCTGCAAGTTCACCAAACCAGGGGCGCGACCAAACCGGCTTTATCAATAAGCTCACGCACGCTCACTGGGTCATTGACCAAAAGCGCAAAGCCTTCAAAGATGCCAACCGCACGCTCTACAAAGCCACCAAGGTGGGCTTGATCGTGTTGGCGATTTTGTTGTTTTTGGCGATCTAGCGCGAGCACCCCAAGGCCTGCCAGGTTTTATAGAGCCGCTT
>SKIZ01000108.1 GCA_007116135.1 Burkholderiaceae bacterium | reverse complement strand
CCAGTCTTTTGAATTTCGCCAAGACGCTCTTCCATGTAGCGTATCAGCACCATCTTGCGATATAGATCCACGAGCGAGACGCTTGACGGATCCACCGTGCGCGGTGACGTACTCATGCTTGACTCCTGATGATTCGTTATTGGTTTAATAGATCGATCCTATCAAAGCTGCCTCTGCGGGCCTTTTGAAATCTAAAAGGCTCACTTCAAACTGACAGCGCTGTGGTTCGCAGCCAATGGCGTTGGATGCGCCGTTGGCCGCACGGGCCGGAGATCTAAGAGCGCAAACTGGTTCAGGCCCCGAGCCGTTACACTCCAGTAAACTTAATCATGCGTGCGAGTGTTCGACATCTAAACAGGATCACCCGCCGGTGTTTTACGCGTCTCAAACCTGGGTAATTGACATGAATATTGCGCACAACAAAATCGCGGTGATCGGTGTAGGCATGATGGGCCACGGCATCGCATTAAATATTTTGAAAGCAGGCTGGCCGCTGCGCTTCTATGAGCACCCAGGCAACCAACCGGTCGATGATTTGCTGGCGCTCGGGGCCCAAGGCCACACGAGTCTGGCCGAGCTTGGGCAGTGGGCTGACTACCTGATTCTCTGTGTGACAGGGACCCCCGAAGTGCAGGCGGTCTTGTATCAAGACGGGTTGCTGGCGTCTTTGGGGCCAGGCAAAGTGCTCATTGATTGTTCTACCGCGATTCCTTCGGTGACCCGTGAGATCGCAAAAGATGTCCAGGCAAGGGGTGCGGCGTTTTTGGATGCCCCGATGACACGAACGCCAAAGGAAGCCCACGAGGGTCGTCTGAATTTGATTGTTGGCGCCAGTGCGCCACTATTCGAACAAGTCAGACCGCTGTTAGAAACCTTCTCAGAGAACATCACGCATGCAGGCGAGCTTAGCGCGGGCCATCAAATGAAGCTCATTCACAACTTCGTCTCGTTGGGGTTTGCTGCGGTGCTATCGGAGGCTGCCGCTTGTGCCAAGCTTGCCGAGATCAAGCCCGAGGTGTTGCTTGAGATTCTTGGCAAAGGCGGTGGCGACGGTGTGGTCTTTAATCGCCTAAAGCCCTATATCGAGCGTGCCGATTGCAGTGGCTTTATGTTTTCATTGTCCAACTGTGCCAAAGACCTGAATTACTACGACACGATGGCCTTGCAACTGGGTGCGTCGCACGAATTGGCCAGCAGCATTGCAGGAGTCTTTACCCAAACGGCCAAAGACCACCCGAATACCCCGATGCCCGAGCTAATCGACCTGTTGGCCCAGCGCGGTCAAGCTTAATTGCCAAACAAGTCTTTCAACCCTTGGGGCAGCTGGCCCTTGGCGCGCTCACCGTCGTCTTTGGCCCGAGCGTTTGGGGTGACGCTTGGACATTCTTCAGCAATGCGGTCCTCGTAGTAGGTCACCGGGTTGGGCGCGCGGCAAAGACGCTCAAAGATTTCTTGCGCCACCGGCCGATAGGCCACGATGCGTTGATCGTCAAAGCGCACTTCAAGATAGCGTTGGCGCGCGTCATATTCGACTTGGCGAATTCGGCCCGATGTAAATGTCCGCGTGGGCATGGTTCGATCTCGCCTAGCCGTGGTTGATCACGATGGTTTTGCCCACGGTGTATTCCCTTAACGCCTCAAATCCCTTGGAGCGGCCATAGCCGCTGCGCTTGACCCCACCAAATGGCAGCTCGACGCCGCCGCCGGCACCATAGCCGTTGATGTAGACCTGCCCGGCCCGAACTTGTTTGGCCACCCGCATCTGTCTGCCACCGTTTTCAGTCCAGATACCTGCAATCAATCCAAACGGCGTGTCATTGGCGATCTCAATGGCATGCTGCTCATCGTCAAAGACGATGGCAGCTAAGATCGGACCAAACACCTCGTGCTGTGCGAGTTCGTGTTGCGTGTCTACCGGCCCAAATAGCATCGGTTCGACGTAGTGGCCGCGCGAATCGGCACTAGGGTCAAGGCTGCCTTTGGCGATGCACGGGACCCCATCGGCATGGGCACGCTCAATAAAACCCTGTACCCGGGCCAGTTGCTTGGCACTAATTAACGGGCCGCAATCGAGATCGGCTAAGTGCGAGCCGACTTTGAGCGCACTGATGCGTCGGGCAAGTGCGGTCACAAACCGATCATAGATGCTGCGCTGAATCAAGACGCGGCTGCCCGCTGAACAGGTCTGGCCGGTGTTTTGAATGATGGCAGCCACGATCACCGGCAACGCCCGGTCAAAATCAGCGTCTTCAAACACGATTTGCGGTGATTTGCCGCCAAGCTCCAAGGCGCAAGGTGTGTGGTGCGCAGCCGCAGCCTTTTGGATTTCGGTGCCCACTTCAGGCGAGCCGGTAAATGACATGTAATCGATGTCGTGATGACTCGCTAAGGCTGCGCCTGCTTCATGGCCTAAGCCGGTGACCAGATTCAAGACGCCGGCAGGTATCCCAACCTCGTGGGCCAACTCAGTCATTCGAATGACCGACAGGCAGGCGTCTTCGGCCGGTTTGAATACCGTCGTGTTGCCTGCAGCCAGGCAGGCTGCGACCGTGCGCCCGAACATTTGTGCCGGGTAGTTCCACGGAATGATGTGTCCCACGACACCGCGCGGCTCGCGGTTGACCATGGCTTGGTAGCCATTTAAAAGCGCAATCGTGTCGCCTTGCAGTTTGTCGGCCGCCCCAGCAAAGAACTCGAAATAACGAGCCGTGGTGGCAATGTCATTTTTTGCCAGTCGCATCGGCTTGCCGGTATCTTGCGCCTCGATTTCGGCAAGCTCTGCTGCACAATCGGTGATGCGCGCCGACAGCGCGCTGAGCAGTCGCGAGCGTTCGCCCGCCGTGGTCTTTGACCAAACGTCATCAAACGCTTTGCGCGCCGAGCCCACCGCGTCATCGATATCGGTTTGCGTGCCACGCGCGAGCATGGCAATTTTTTCGCCGTTGCTAGGCGCATGTACGTCAATGGTTTGGCCTTGCGCGCCGGCGCGCCATTGACCGTCAATGCAAATGGTTTTGGTGGTGCTTGGCATCGTCTCGACCTATGGTGGTGCTCATAAAAAGAGGGCCAATCATAACTAACTATCGGTTAGCTTACATCGGGTGTTTCACGGGTGGCGCCATATAGCGGAACTGGTTGGCCGATGAGTCCCAAGTCTAGTCACACCCACACCAATGCTTGAGTTACAGTGTGGGTCGTTATGGCTGCCAGTGTTTGGCAGGCCGTTCTACGAGCCCAGAGTCGATGCAAAGCAAACATCAATCCGACAACCAAAGCGTTCTGAACCCCGGCGTGGGGCGCTCGGAGGTGTTTGGCTGGGCGATGTATGACTTTGCCAACTCAGGTTATGCCTCAGTGGTCTTGACGGCGGTTTTTTCCGCTTACTTTGTCGGTGTGGTGGCCAGTGACCCCACACTGGGCACGCTTTGGTGGACCTTGGCGCTTAGCTTGTCGCACCTGCTGGTGATGCTGACCATTCCGCTCATTGGCGCGCGTAGCGACCGACTGCAACGTCGCAAGGGCCTGTTGACCATGACCACGGTGGGCTGTGTGGTGTGTATTGCAGCGCTTGGCGGTGTGGGCCCCGGTGCAGTGGGCTTGGCGGTGGTCTTGATCATTGCGTCAAACACCTTTTTTAGCTGGGGCGAGTCGATTATTTCGAGCTATTTGCCAAGCCTGGCTCGCCCGCACGCCATAGGTCGGGTCAGTGGTTGGGGCTGGGGTCTGGGTTATGTTGGCGGCATGCTGACCTTGGGTTTGTGCCTGGCGTATGTGATGCATGCGCAAAGTCTGGGTCAAGCCGCCGATCAGTTTGTGCCTGTGACGATGTGGATTACTGCGAGCGTCTTTGGCCTAGCAGCCATCGTGTCACTAAGCCTTTTGAAAGATCGGCCTGGTACGCAACCCGATGAGCTCACGGCGTGGCAGCGCCTGCGTCAAACGTGGCAGGCCGCTAAACAATATCGTGACTTCGTTTGGTTACTGGCGTGTACGGCTGCTTACATGGCCGGTGTGGCCGTGGCCATCGCGCTTGCGGCGATCTATGCCCAACAGGTCATCGGCTTTGATGAGGCTGAGATCATCATCTTGATTTTTGTGTTGAACATCGCTGCGATCGCCGGGGCCTTAGCACTTGGATATGGACAGGACATCATCGGCCATCGCGCTGCGCTCGCGGTGACTTTGCTCGGGTGGACTGCGACCTGTTTTATTGCGGCATCAGTCACCACCAAAGGGGGCTTTTGGGTCGCCGGCGTCATTGCTGGTTTGTGCATGGGGGCTAGTCAGTCTGTCGGGCGGGCGATGGTCGGCGTGCTTGCTCCAGCGAACCGGCTTGGCGAGTTCTACGGCCTGTGGACGCTTGCCACCCGATTTGCCAGCATCATTGGACCGCTTGCCTATGGCCTGCTGACTTGGCTGAGTTTGGGAAATCAGCGTCTAGCGATGGCGGCAACTGCCTCGTTTTTCTTGGTCGGGCTCGTATTGCTCTTGCCGATTCAAATCAAGCGCGGCCAAGCCGCAGCCAACACCTGAGGCTTCAGGCCGATTAAAGGACGCCTCGGTACGCGCCGCCGTCGATCACCAGGTTTTGCCCGGTGATGTAACCGGTGTAAGCACTGCACAGAAAGGCGCAAGCATGACCGAATTCAGGCGGCTGACCAATGCGTTTGGCTGGGAT
>SKIZ01000071.1 GCA_007116135.1 Burkholderiaceae bacterium | reverse complement strand
TCGACAATACGCCACTTCACAAAAGAGTCAATCAGCAGGTTTTTCTTCTCTGACGTTTGAATCCGCTCAGCATCTTGCGAATCAATCGTCAGCAACCGCTTATCGAGCATCACGACGTTTTGAAATGGCGGAGGTAGCTTGAAGTAAAGACCTGGTTCATCGATCGTGCGGCGTACCTCGCCTAGAGCAAACACGAGGGCGAAATCACGTTCGCGCACAATGAACACGGTGGTCGATAAGATTCCAGCCAAAACGGCGATACCAACAAAAAACGCGATAATTTTGTTACTCATCATCTACCCTTAGCGCGCGTTGCGGTCGCGAGAAATCGTGCTTGAAACGTTCTCTCGCAAGTTAGGACGTGGCGTGCTGTTGCCTGTGCTCAGCGGATTTGGAACGGGTGGCGCACTCACACCGCCTGACACCGGGTTACCCATATTGCGAGTCGTGTTGCTCGTATCTCGAGCCGTTTGTTGCATCAACCGGTCAAGCGGCAAATACAACAAGCTGTTGCTGGCGTCAGCGTCGATGAATACCTTGCTGGAATTGGCGAACATTTCCTGCATGGTGCTCAAGTACATCCGTTCACGCTGCACACCTGGGGCACGCTGGTACTGCGCCAAAATGCTCAGGAAGCGCGCCGTATCACCTTGGGCGTCACCAATCACCCGAGCACGGTAGCCTTCAGCCTGCTCAAGCATGCGCGAAGCCTCACCACGCGATCTTGGGACCACTTGGTTACGATAGGCTTCACCTTCGTTAATTTCGCGCTCCCGGTCTTGTCCGGCCTTAACGGCATCGTCAAACGCAGCCTGGACTTGCTCAGGTGGCTGGACGTTCTGGATCGCCACGGCGCTGACCAAAATACCCGTCTGATACACGTCAAGGACTTCCTGCATGATTTGCTGCACTTCAGCAGCAACCTGCGTACGACCTTCATACAAAACGAAGTCCATCAGACTGCGGCCAACGACTTCTCTCATGGAGCTTTGCGCGACTTGATGCACAGACTCATCCGGATCCCGGGTCTTAAAGAGATAGTCCGGTGCGCCATCAGGCTGCACCCGGTACTGCACCACGAACTGAACGTCGACGATGTTTTCATCGGACGTCAGCATCAAAGCCTCAGTGGGCACCTTGTTGCGCGCCGACCCGCGGAACCCGACCTCGTAGGTGCGCAGCTGCGAGACATCGACAATTTGATGCTGTTGAATCGGATAAGGGATTCGCCACTGAAAGCCAGGTGCCGCTGTGGCTTTGTACGCACCAAACTGCGTGATCACACCGACTTGGCCTTCTTGCACGATGAAGAAACCACTAGCTAGCCACAACAACACAGCAACGCCACCTGCGACTGCGAGGCCGACCCGGGTTTGCCGCGGTGTTGGACCACTAGGACCCGAGGGACCGTTGGGCTCTGGCGGCCAAGGACGGCGCGGGCCACCTCGCTTGCCAAACAACCCGCCTAGCTTGCGATTAAAGTCGCGCCACACCTGATCAAGGTCTGGCGGGCCATCTTGGTTGTTCGGGCGGCGCGGTGGCTCCTGACGACTTTGATCGTCAGAGTTACCACGGCCCCAGCCGGGGTCATTCAAATTGAACAGCTTGGTCATTCGTCGCATGGGTTCTAGCACCGTTGGCAAATTCAGCTATCGCTTGACGTACAAAATTCAAGCCTTCGCGGTGTTGTGCACTGATAAAAACTTTTTGAATCGTACCATGGCTGGCACGCTCAATTCTTGGAGGCAATTCAAGGACATCGATCTTGTTATAGATGCGGATCTGAGGGATTTCGCCGGCCCCGATTTCGGTAAGTACTTGTTGCACCTGATAAATTTGTTCATCGCGTTGCTCGCTTGCGGCATCGACCACATGCAAAACCAAATCAGCATGAATCGCCTCTTCCAGCGTAGCGCGAAACGCCGCAATGAGCCCGTGTGGCAAGTCCCGGATAAACCCCACCGTATCAGATAAAGTCACTGATCCGGCCTGATCAATCCATAGCCGCCTGGTGGTGGTATCTAGCGTGGCAAACAGTTGATCGGCGGCATAGGTATTGGCCCGTGTTAGCGCATTAAAGAGCGTGGACTTACCCGCATTGGTGTAACCCACGAGCGAGACCGACAGCGAGGCGCCGCGAGCCCGGGCACGTCTTTGGGTCACGCGCTGGCGTGTCAGTTTGTCTAACCGTTCACGCAACAGGCGCACTTTGGCGCCGATCATGCGTCGATCCATCTCAAGCTGTGACTCACCGGGGCCACGCATGCCGATACCGCCACGCTGGCGCTCAAGGTGGGTCCACATACGCGTCAAGCGCGTTGCCAAATGTTGCAACTGCGCAAGCTCAACCTGTAACTTGCCCTCGTGACTCTTGGCGCGCAGCGCAAAGATATCCAAAATCAACGCCACACGATCGACCACCCGACGCTCGAATTGACGCTCAAGGTTTCTTTGCTGCGCCGGCGACAGCGGTTGATCAAACAGCACCACCTCGGCTTCGTGCAACCGACACAAAGCCACCGCTTCCTCGACCTTACCTGACCCGATGAAAGTCGCAGCATCAGGCCGATCTCGCTTGGCGGTTAGCTCGGCCACGATTTCAGCGCCCGCACCACGTGCGAGCATGTCGAACTCCTGGCGATGCTGGGCGTAATCAGGCAGCCTAAGATTGACTCCGATCACCATGGCTTTCATGGGTTCGAACTCATCTTTGCGGGTTTGGCCAAGTTACTCAGAAGCACCCTCGGATGGCAGCGACACAGGCTTGGCTGGCACCACAGTCGAAATCGCGTGCTTGTACACCATTTGGGTCACTGTATTTCGCAAAAGCACCACGTACTGGTCAAAGGACTCAATATGCCCTTGCAGCTTGATGCCATTGACCAGATAAATCGACACGGGGATGTGTTCTTTTCTCAGTACATTCAAAAAAGGGTCTTGTAGGGTTTGCCCTTTGTTGCTCATCGACTAACTCCAAAATTTATGATCATTATTGACTTGGATGACCCTGTGATCTGACTGGCCGAATCACGAAAGCCTACTATCGCCGTTTGCGACTGCCTTGGTCTGGGTTGAACCGCTTTGCAAGCGACCCGCAAAAGCACCCGACACTCTACAGAAGACGAGCCTTAAAAACCAGCAAATCCCTAAGGATTAACGCAAGCCTTTAACGCTTGGATCAGACTCTCACACTGATCTGAAGTTCCCACCGTGATCCGGATAAATTGATCGATCCGGTGATAGGAGAAGTGTCGCACCAGGATGGCGCGCTCACGCAACCATTGCGCAAGCGCCGCCCCGTCGTGCTCAGGATGACGTGCAAATACAAAATTGGCACTCGATGGCAGCACCTCAAAGCCAAGCGATTCAAGCTCGGTGCTCAGCCATTGGCGCGTCTGGATCACTTGTTGGCAGGCCGCCTCGAAATAGGCGTCATCCTCAATGGCTGCGGTGGCACCTGCGAGCGCTAGCTGATCGAGCGGGTACGAATTGACGCTGTTTTTGACCCGCTCTAGCCCCTCAATTAACTTGGCATTCCCCATGGCATAGCCCACCCGAAGCCCTGCCAAGGCACGCGACTTTGACAACGTATGAACCACGAGCAAATTGGGATAGCGCTCAATCAGTGTGGCCGCACTTTGACCACCAAAGTCGACATAAGCCTCATCAATCAACACCACAGCCTCGGGATTGCCTACCAAAACTCGCTCAATGTCTTGAAGCGGCAAGGCAATGCCCGTCGGTGCATTGGGGTTGGCAATGATGATACCGCCAGCTTGCGGATGACCTTGACCAAGGTAATCTTCGACCCGGATTCGAAATGACGCATCGACTGGCACAACGTGGTGGGCGATACCGTGCAGTTGACAAAAAACCGGATAAAAACCATAGGTCAAATCAGAAAACAAGAGCGGGCGGGCCTGGCGAAAAAAGGTAAAGAAAGCCAGGTGCAACACGTCGTCTGAGCCATTGCCGACAAATACTTGCTCGCGCACCAAACCATAGCGCTTGGCCACCGCCTCTTTTAGGCGCACACCACTGGGATCGGGATACAAGCGCAAGCGTTCACTGGTGGCCTGGCGAATCGCCTCAAGCGCGCGCGGCGACGGGCCTATCGCATGCTCATTGGTGTTTAGCTTGATCAGTTGATCAATTTGCGGCTGCTCACCAGGCACATAGGGTTCAAGATCACGAACCGAGGGACTCCAGAACTGGCTCATTTTGCGTTAATTGTCTACGTAAGGGTTGTGTGAGGACTTGAACTCAATTCGCAACGGTGTGCCGGCGAGTTCGAACGCATCGCGAAAGCGCGACTCGAGGTAGCGCCGATAAGGGTCTGCGATGGCGTCAAGGGCATTGCCATGAACAATGATGCGCGGCGGGTTCTGGCCGCCTTGGTGCGCATAGCGCATTTTTGGCCGGAAAATACCTTTGCGCGGTGGCGGCTGTTGCGCCACAGCATCTTGCAACACTCGGGTCAGCTTCGGCGTTGACAGCTTGGCAAAGGCTGCCGCATGCGCGGCATTGACTGACCGCATGACCGCGTTGACGCCCTGACCGCGTAGCGCCGAAATGTTGTGGACCTTGGCAAAGTTCAGAAACCGCAACTTGCGGTCAAACTCGCGCTTGATGCGCTCGCGCCGATCACTATCGACGTTATCCCATTTATTGATCGCCACCACAAGCGCGCGCCCTGACTCCAGAATGAAGCCTGCGATGTGGGCGTCCTGATCCGATATCTCTTGTTGCGCATCGAGCAACAAGAGCACCACATTACACGCCTCAATGGCTTGCAGTGTTTTGATCACCGAGAACTTTTCAACAGCCTCGAAGACTTTGCCCCGACGCCGCAAACCGGCCGTGTCAATCAGGGTGTAGCGCCGGTCGTCGCGCTCAAACTCGACCTCAATGGCGTCACGGGTGGTGCCGGGCAAGTCAAAGGCAATCACCCGATTCTCGCCAACCAAGGTATTAATGAGAGTGGACTTACCTACATTGGGACGCCCGACGATGGCGAGCTTGATCCGATGGTCGGTCGCGTCAATCAATTCAGGTTCGTCTGAATCATCGTCCTGCGTGTCGCTATCAACCTCAGGAGCAAATGACAGCAAGGCCTGCTCGATGAGTGCTACGACCCCATCGCCATGAGCTGCTGAAATCGCGTGCGGCTGGCCCAAACCGAGCTCATGGAACTCAGCGATCGCCGCCCCATGGCTCATGCCCTCGGCCTTGTTGACACACAACAGTACCTTTTGACCGGACTTGCGCAACAACACGGCAATTTCCTGATCATGCGCATTAAGACCAGCCCTGGCATCGACCAAAAAAATCACCACATCGGATTCGGCAATCGCCTGCTCAGTCTGCTTGGCCATGTGGTGCATGATGCCGGCCTTGGCCACGGGCTCAAAGCCACCGGTGTCCACCGTGATGAAGGGAATGTCACCGACTCGCCCTTCACCGTAGTGGCGGTCTCGGGTCAAACCGGCGAAGTCAGCCACCAACGCTGCTCGCGAGCGCGTTAGCCGATTAAAAAGGGTAGACTTGCCCACGTTGGGCCTGCCCACCAGGGTAACCACCGGTTTGAATGCCACGATATCAATTCAACTGTAAAAAAACGAGATTGCTCTCGCCGGTTTGCACCAGCACGCCATTGCCAAGCACTTGCGCGGGCGCCATCATCGCGCCGCCGCCCACATTCAGGCGGCCAGTGGGCTCACCGGTTTGCGCCGACAACACGTGCACGTACCCCTCAAAATCACCAAAGACGACCGAGTCTCCCAACAAAACCGGCTCGTTGAGCTGTCGATTCAGAAACCCATCCTGGCGCCACAGCTGCCCGCCTTGCTTGAGGTCATAGGCCGCGACTCGCGACCGATTATCGGGTGCAACCACCCTTTGGTCGTCAGCACCCATACCAACGACACTTGAGAAATTATTGGCCCAAACCGTGCGCCCGCCCTCTTGTGCATTAAAGCAGGTGATTCGACCTTGGTAGGCCACGGCACACAGCAGGTCACCACGCACAATTGGGATGCCCACCACATCATTGACACGCTCTAGGTCGCTCGCGCCGCGCGGCACTGCCACCACCCCATCCCAGACGACAGCACCGCCGCCTGGCTCAATGGCCAACAATCGACCACCCGGCATGCCGGTGACCAAAAACTCCTGAATCTCGCTCATGCGCGCCGGTGCACGCAATGCCAGAGCAGGGCCTGGTCGCTGCACATTCCAGATACGATCGCCGTTGGCTGCATTAAACGCTTGAACCCGATAGTCACCAGCGCGCACCACCACCACGCCACGACCAACCCAAGGCACCACGCTGACCTCACTAGATGCGCGGGTGCGCCACTTTTCCTGGCCATTAGCTGCATCGAGTGCAATCACCATGCCAGCTGGCGTGACTACCGCCACGGTTTGATCGTCGGCGCCCACGCCGGCTGACAAACGTGGCGCGACCTGCTGACTCCAAACCGTATTGCCTGTCTGCGCATCGACCCGGACCACCTTGCCGTCTTGGGCAGCCGCGTAGATCGCACCGCCGACGATCGCCGGCGCAAAGCCATAGGATGTCCCACTACCGACAGCCGTGCGCCAACCAATGGTCACATTGACCGACGGGGTGATCGCTGTGAGCTCTACTGGATCGTTGCGACGGTCCGAACTGCCAAACCACGAGCAGCCCGCTAAAGAGAGCGCCAAGGCTGCACCGGCCAACAAACGCCAGGACCGCTTCATCTGATTCACTTTGCGCATTTCGAACATAACAATCAAACCTCGATTAAGAGCCGATGGTGTCTAGCTTTAGTTGCACCACCGAGCCCAGTGCATCGCCCGGTCTGAGCGACTCTAGCGCCTCGCGCCAAGCTTGCCGGGCTTGCTCAACCTGGCCTTGCGCCATCAGAATATCGCCACGCCGATCGGCAAACAAGGCATTAAATCCATCCGGTGGCGCTTGCAATTGCGCTAAGGCCTGGTCATATTGCCCCAGGTCAAGCAGCAAGCCCGCTAAGCGCAAACGCGCCACCGGCGCCAAAGCCTCATGACCACTGGTGGCGAGCCAATTCAGTGGCTCTTGAGCAGCCTGAGCCTGGCCACGATTCGCCAGTGCATGGCTTGCAACCAGCGCGCCACGCGCAGCGTATTCGGTGCGCCCGAAGTTTTGCTGCAGCGCTAAGCTGGCCGCCTGAATGCGCGGCAAAGCGTCATCGCTTCGATCAGCGGCCGCCTTCTCTAGGGCCTCGTAATAACCACGCGCCTGCTGCGCCTGATTGGTGTTGTACCAGTTCCATGCCTGCCACCCCAGCACCGTGGCTAGCGCCAGTGACAATAGACCCAGGGTTAACGAACCGTACTTGTTCCACCATGCTTTAAGCTGGGCTAACTGTTCCTGCTCTTCCAAATCGTAGGCCATGGTGTCAAACCTCTTGTTCCAAATTTGCCTGAATATAAGTAACTAGTTGATCAAACGCCACTGAGCGCTGTTGCTCGGGTGGTTGTTGACCAAGCTGTGTGGCACGCAGGTGCTTGACAGACGCTTGGCGCGACTCAAGTTCCTGCTCGCCTAGGATAACCGCAATCTGCGCCAAGCTGGCATCGGCCCGCTTGAACTGCGCTTTAAAGCTGCCTGGACCGGCGTGAACGATGACCGAAATATTGGCGTCACGCAACTGCTCGGCCAGCACAACCGCTTGACTTGCCGCGCTTGAGCCTTGATGAATCATGTACACCTGGCATTCGGCAGGTCGGCTCAGTTCGGCACACTGCCCCCACAGATCGAGCAAACGCTCCATGCCAATGGCAAAACCAATCGCAGGCGCAGGCTTGCCACCAAGCAACTCAATCAGCCCGTCATAGCGCCCGCCGCCACAGACGGTGGCTTGCGCACCGAGCTTGTCGGTTACCCATTCAAAGACCGTCAAGTTGTAATAATCAAGCCCACGCACCATCCTCGGATTGATTCGATAGGCAATGCCTGCGCGCTCGAGTCGTTGACAAACGGCATCGAAGTGCTCACGCGAGCCCGCCCCCAAAAAGTCAAACAGCTTGGGCGCTTCGTTGGCCAGCTCCTGCATGGCCGGATTCTTGGTGTCGAGCACGCGCAACGGGTTGGTATACATGCGGCGCAAGCCATCCTCATCGAGCTCTTGGCGACGCGACTCCAGGTATTTGATGAGCGCGGCCCGATGCGCTTGGCGCTCGGGCAACTGACCGAGCGAATTGATTTCAAGCTCAATGCCATCAATGCCAAGCTCGCGCCATAGGCGCGCGGTCATCTCGATGAGTTCAGCATCAATGTCAGGTCCAGCAAACCCAAGCGCCTCAACATCGAGCTGATGGAACTGGCGGTAGCGCCCGCGCTGGGGACGCTCATGACGAAACACCGGACCAAGCGTGTAGACACGACGGGCCCGGTCATACAACAAATTGTGTTCGATGGCCGCGCGCACCACACCGGCGGTGAATTCGGGACGCATGGTCAACGAATCGCCATTGAGCCGGTCAACAAAGGTGTACATCTCTTTTTCAACGATATCGGTGACCTCACCAATACCGCGGGTAAAGAGCCGTGTGTGCTCAAGCACAGGGGTTCGCATATTGAGGTAGCCGTAGCGAGCCAACCAGCCTCGCAAGATCGCCTCTAGCGCCTCAAAGGCATAGGAATCATCGGGCAATACATCATTCATGCCGCGAATGGCGGCTAACTTCTTGAAGTCACTGGTCATTTTTTAATCGGTTCACTCTGATGCGGCCTGACTGCGATGGGGCTGTCCGTAACGCCTCTCAATATATTGCTCAACGATTGCCTGAAACTCTTGGGCAATATGATCGCCCTTTAGTGTCACGGTGCGTTGACCATCGACGTAGACCGGTGCGGCTGGCACCTCGCCGGTACCAGGCAAACTGATGCCAATATCGGCATGACGGCTCTCACCTGGGCCGTTAACCACACACCCCATGACGGCCACATTCATCGATTCAACCCCAGGATACTTGGTTTTCCAGCCAGGCATTTTCTGACGCAAAAAGCGCTGAATATCGTCGGCCAGTTCCTGGAACACCGTGCTCGTGGTCCGGCCACAACCCGGACAGGCAATGACCATCGGCGTAAACGCACGTAACCCCATGGTCTGCAAGATCTCCTGCGCCACGATCACCTCACGCGCGCGATCGCCACCGGGCTCAGGCGTCAATGAAATACGGATCGTGTCACCAATGCCCTCTTGCAAGAGAACGGCCAAAGCCGCTGTGGATGCGACCACGCCTTTGGTACCCATACCGGCCTCGGTCAGTCCCAAATGCAAGGGATAGTCGCAGCGAGCTGACAAATCGCGATACACCGCGATGAGGTCCTGGACATGACTAACCTTGCAGGACAAAACGATCGCGTTGCCAGGCAACCCCAAGGCCTGGGCCCGTTCGGCGTTACTGATGGCCGACACCACCAGGGCTTGACGCATCACCGCCTTAGCGTCAAGGGGCTCGGCGCGCTGACTATTTTCGTCCATCATGCGTGCAAGCAACTCTTGGTCAAGGCTGCCCCAGTTCACACCGATGCGGATGGGCTTGTCAAAGCGGCAGGCAACCTCAACCATCTGCGCAAAATTATCGTCGCGCCGTCGCCCACCGCCCATATTGCCTGGGTTGATCCGGTACTTTGATAGCGCTTGGGCGCAGTCGGGATATTGGCTAAGCAGCTTGTGGCCATTGAAATGGAAATCCCCACACAGCGGCACCGCGACACCCATGCGATCGAGCTGCTCACGAATAGCCGGCACTGACCGGGCGGCCTCGGGCGTGTTGACCGTGATGCGGACAATCTCGGAGCCCGCTTGCGCAAGTTCTTTGACCTGGATTGCCGTGGCAATCGCATCCTCGGTATCGGTATTGGTCATCGACTGCACCACCACGGGCGCATCGCCGCCAATACGCACCGCGTGATCACCCCAGCGACAAATCGCTTGGCGAGTTTGACGGCGGGCCGCTGGCCCAGGCAAGCAGCCTATGGTGTCAATCTGAGACGTCATGCTTTTAACCTCTTAACCAAGCCGGCATCAAACTGTCGGGCACCAATCCTTGCCAAAGCGCAATACCCAGCAGCACCAAGATGGCGACCACCACCAGCACCACCCAGCCAAGTGAGCCTGAGCTCGGTTGCTCTTCCATCGTCTCGCCAATGGCGCGCGTGGAGGTATGGTTGCCAATGCCCGTTTGCGCAGCACCGAGGTGTTCACGCAAGACCGGCTCCAAGGCATCGTAGTCAACGCCAAGCAGACGGGCATAGTTCTTAGTCAGCGTCTTTAATCCGACACCCTTGGGCAATTCCTGCCAACGCTCGGACTCTAGCGCATCAATTACCCGTGGCCGATATTTCAATCGCGCCGAGACGTCCTCAAGCGATAAGCCGCGTGCGACACGAATTTTTTTCAGTGCCGCAAGCGCCGTCACCGGCTCGCTAGGCTCAGGTGGTGACTCCATTCGCAAGGGCACAGACTTGGGGTCTTCCAGACTCATGAACGCACCTCCGTGACAGCGATATCGCGCAATTGGTGGGCACTAGCTTGCGCCAAGCGCCGTTGGGTCAATTTGGTACGGTCTTTGATGTCACCGGCAAGCTGCCCGCAGGCGGCATCAATATCCTGGCCTCGCGTCTTGCGGATGGTTGTCACGACGCCTGCATCTTGCAACACACGCGCAAAAGCGTGCACCCGATTCGATGAGGAACGTTGCAAGCCCGAATCCGGAAAAGGGTTAAACGGAATCAGGTTGACCTTGCACGAGACCTCAGCGGCAATGGCACAGAGTTCCTTGGCATGAGCGAGCGTGTCGTTGACCTCTTGCAGCATGACATATTCGAAAGTGATGAAGTCACGCGGTGCGACGGTGAGATAGCGCTGACAGGCGGCAATCAGTTCATGCAACGGGTATTTCTTGTTCAATGGCACCAAGCGGTCACGCAAAGCATCGTTAGGTGCATGCAGTGACACGGCCAAAGCAACCGGACAATCTCTAGCCAGACGGTCCATGATCGGCACCACCCCGGAGGTCGAGACCGTGACACGTCGACGCGACAAACCATACGCATGATCGTCGAGCATCAAACGCAAGGCACCGAGCACCGCGTCATAGTTCAAAAGCGGTTCGCCCATCCCCATGAAGACGACATTGCTAATCACACGGCTAGGATCCGTGAGTTCGCCATCGAGACGTGTTTTTGCGTTTGATGCCAGCAGATCCTGGCGCGCCCACCACAACTGCCCAATAATCTCTGCGACCGTCAGATTGCGACTGAACCCTTGATGACCCGTCGAGCAGAAAGGGCAGGCAACGGTGCAGCCGGCCTGACTCGAGATGCACAGCGTACCGCGGTCATCTTCTGGAATAAAAACGGTCTCGATGGCATTATTGCCACCAACATCAAAGAGCCACTTGCGGGTGTGATCACTGGCCACGTGGCAAGAAAGCACGCTAGGTGCCTCGATGCAGCAGTGCTCGCGCAATCGCTCACGAAAGGCCAGCGCCAAATCGGTCATGTTGGCGAAGTCAGCCTCTGAGCGCTGATGAATCCAGCGCGTGAGTTGCTTGGCACGAAAGGGCTTATCGCCCCACGAGTCAAGTAATTTGACTAGGGCCGTCTGGTCCATACCTAGCAGGTTGGTGGTCTGTTGTTCGACGGTCATAGGGCAAAGGTCAGTCCGGGCAAGGTCGCGCGGCGCTAGCAAGCGCCGCAGCGAGCGCGTCAGCGGCTGTGGATATTCATCTCGGGAAAGAAAAATGCAATTTCGTTGGCTGCGGTTTCGGGTGCATCGGAGCCGTGAACGGCATTGGCATCGATGCTTTCAGCAAAGTCAGCACGAATCGTACCTTTATCGGCCTTTTTCGGGTCCGTTGCTCCCATCAAATCGCGGTTTTTCTGGATAGCGCTCTCGCCTTCAAGCACCTGAACCATCACTGGGCCAGACACCATGAAATCGACCAAGTCCTTAAAGAACGGGCGTTCTTTGTGAACCGCGTAAAACCGCCCTGCTTCTTCTGGCGATAACTGCATCATGCGAGCAGCAATCACTTTTAAGCCGGCTTGCTCAAAGCGGGCCAGGATCTGGCCGATGACGTTTTTTGCAACCGCATCGGGCTTGATGATCGACAACGTACGTTCTACAGACATGGAAAGCTCCAGTAATTCTCAATAAAAACAAGGACTTTTAGAAATCTCGGATAGCCCAACATTCTAACACGGCACGGCTTGACACAAGCCCTTAAAATAAGGGGCTACGCGCCACCGCAGCGCGCCCACAACCACTGGCGCAACGATTGCCTCACCCCGAAACAAACTCATGACCGAAAAAAACGTCTCTGCAGCCGATAGCCTACCCAAAAGTTTTGAGCCCGCCCAGATCGAGCAATACTGGTATCCCAAATGGGAAGCCAGTGGCTATTTCGCAGGTGGCACCCACATTGATGGGGCCACGGCTCGCACGGCGCCCTATGTGATTCAATTCCCCCCGCCCAACGTGACCGGCACGCTGCATATGGGTCACGCCTTTAATCAAACCATCATGGATGGCTTGATTCGCTACCACCGCATGCGCGGCCATGACACGGTGTTCGTGCCTGGCACCGACCACGCCGGGATTGCCACCCAGATCGTAGTCGAGCGCCAACTCGATGCGCAAAACATCAGCCGCCACGAATTGGGGCGCGAGAATTTCACCGAGCGGGTGTGGCAATGGAAGGAGCAGTCCGGCGGCACCATCACCAGCCAGGTCCGTCGCTTGGGCGCCTCGGCGGACTGGCCGCGCGAATACTTCACCATGGATGCACAAATGTCCAAAGGGGTGGTCGAGACCTTTGTGCGCTTGTACGAGCAAGGATTGATCTACCGCGGCAAACGCCTGGTGAACTGGGATCCAGAGCTTTTGACCGCGGTCTCGGATCTGGAAGTACAAATGGTTGAGACACAAGGCAGCTTGTGGCACATCCGCTACCCGTTTGTCGATGGGCCCCAGGTCATTGACCAAGACGGCCAGGCCCAAACGCTTGATGGATTGACCATTGCCACGACCCGCCCAGAGACCCTGCTTGGCGATGTGGCCCTTTGCGTGCATCCCGAGGATGCGCGCTACCAGCACTTGGTCGGCAAGATGGTCCATCTGCCGCTTTGCCAGCGACAGATTCCGATCATCGCCGATGACTTTGTCGATTCACAGTTCGGCACGGGTGTGGTCAAAATCACCGGTGCGCACGACTTTAACGACTACGCTTGTGCCTTGCGTCACAACCTGCCATTGATCGAAATCTTCACGCTTGACGCCAAAATCAATGACAACTGCCCGGCCGAGTTGCGAGGCCTTGACCGGTTTGTGGCGCGCGAGGCTGTGGTCAAAGCGCTCGAAGACGCCGCACTCATGGTCAAGGTCGAGCCCCACAAAATGATGCAACCCCGCGGTGACCGCACGCAAGCGGTGCTCGAGCCGATGCTCACTGACCAGTGGTTTGTTGCCATGAGCAAGCCCGCACCCGAAGGGACCATGCATCCCGGGCGCTCGATTACCGAAGTCGCTTTGCAAGTGGTGCGCGATGGCGATATCGAATTTTTCCCATCGAACTGGACCACCACCTATAACCAGTGGCTTGAGAACATCCAGGACTGGTGCATCTCACGGCAATTATGGTGGGGCCATCAAATTCCGGCCTGGTATGGTGAGCAGGGCCAGGTCTTTGTGGCGCGCGATGAAATCCAGGCGCAAGCAGCCGCCAAAGCGGCCGGCTACGAGGGTGCGCTTGCGCGCGACCCCGACGTGCTCGATACCTGGTTTTCTTCTGCGCTGGTGCCCTTTACCACCATGGGATGGCCTGATCAGACCCCTGACTTGCAAAAATATCTGCCCTCCAATGTGTTGGTGACCGGATTTGACATCATCTTTTTCTGGGTCGCCCGGATGGTGATGATGACCACACACATGGTCGGCCAGGTGCCTTTCAAACACGTGTACGTGCACGGTCTGATTCGCGATGCTGAAGGCCAGAAAATGAGCAAGTCCAAAGGCAACACGCTTGACCCGGTTGACCTCATTGACGGTATTGACCTGCAAAACCTGGTGCAAAAACGCACCTATGGCTTGATGAATCCCAAGCAGGCCAAAGACATCGAGAAAAAAACCCGCGCGCAGTACCCCGATGGCATCGCCGCCTATGGCACCGACGCATTGCGACTGACGATGGCTGCCTATGCCTCACTGGGTCGCAACATTAATTTCGATCTCAAGCGCTGCGAGGGCTACCGCAACTTTTGCAATAAGTTGTGGAACGCTGCGCGCTTCGTGCTCATGAACACTGCGCAGTTCGATCACCAAGCCGCGCCCGCTTTGCGCGATGGCTTGCCTGAGCGTTGGTTGCGCAGCCGTTTGCAACAGGTCAAGCTCGAAGTGGCCAAGGGTTTTGATGACTATCGCTTTGACCTGATTGCCAACACGCTCTACCACTTTGTCTGGGATGAGTACTGCGACTGGTATCTAGAACTCGCCAAAGTCCAGATGCAATCAGACGACCTGCAAGTCAAGCTCGCTTGCCAGGCCACGCTCATCGAAGTGCTCGAGGAAATTCTGCGCCTGTTGCACCCGATCACGCCTTTCATCACAGAAGAGCTCTGGCAAAAGGTCTCTATCGTGGCTGGCACCCGTGAGGCTGACAAAGACACCAGCGTGAGCATTGCGCCCTACCCCCTGGCAAATGACGCGCTAATTGATGCACAAGCCATCGAGGCATTTGCGAGCTTAAAAGCACGCATCGAGGCTGTACGGGCGTTGCGCAGCGACATGCAGATTTCACCGGCGCAGCGCGTGCCGCTGTTTGCCCAAGGACCAAGCGACAGTCTGGCGCCCCAAGTGCCTTATCTTGCGTTTATGGCCAAGTTATCTGAGGTGACGTTGGTCCAAGAACTGCCTCAAGACTCGGATGCGCCTATCCAGGTGGTTGGTGATTGCCGCCTGATGCTCAAAGTCGAGATCGATGTCGAAGCAGAAAAAGCCCGACTCGATAAAGAAATCGCGCGCTTGAGCACCGAGATCAATAAAGCCAAAGGCAAATTGGGCAACGCGTCCTTTATCGAAAAGGCGCCCGCGGCTGTCGTGCAACAAGAGCAAGACCGTCTGGCACAGTTCAGTGACACCTTGCAGAAAGTTCAGTCACAACGCACGCGTCTTGGCTAATGGGTCTTGGCTAACTTAAGCTCGAGAGGTAAGCCTCATCGGTTGGTGTGAGCCAGCCGGCGCGGCGCGCCTTCTCAATTAAGTCAGGACGCCTGCGCCAAGTCAGCGCTAGCGACTGCTCGCGGCGCCAACGCGCGATTTGTTCGTGATGGCCTGACATTAAAACCGCTGGCACCGATTGCTCGCACCAACGCTCTGGACGTGTGTAATGCGCACAATCAAGTAACCCAGACAGGCTGGGCTGAAACGAGTCCTGATCATGCGAGTGCGCCTGATTCATCGCGCCAGGCAATAGCCGGACAGCCGCATCGATGATCGGGAGTAAGGCCGGCTCACCACCAGACACCACAAAGTCGCCAATGGACCAGACTTCATCGACCTGGTGGTCAATGAATCGTTGGTCGATGCCCTCATAGCGCCCGCATACAAACACCGCGCCGTGGCTGTGAGCCAGACCGCGCGCGCGGGCTTGATCAAAGCGCTCGCCTTGCGGGCCGAGTAACACCACGGGGGCTCGGTCTTGGCGATCGGCTTGAGCAGCTGCCACGGCATCGGCTAAGGGCTGCGCCAACATCACCATGCCGGGTCCGCCGCCATAGGGACGGTCATCGACCGTGCGATGGGGATCATCGACGTAGTCGCGTGGGTTCCAGGTCTTTAGCTGCCAAGTTTGGCGGGCATGCGCCCTCGCACCAATGCCGTTGGCTAACAGTGGCTCGAAATACGCAGGAAAGAGCGTGACCACATCGATACGCATGCATCTGCACCTTAAAAGTGAATTGCCAGATTTTAGTGGACGATCGATGTATTTCTGGATAACGTTAAGTCTGATTAGGTTTAAGGGAGACCTTCATGCGGATCTTAATTGTGGGTGCAGGCATCGGCGGCTCAACGCTAGCGGCACTGCTCGAAGGTCGCGGGCACATGGTCGATCTCATTGAACGCAGCCCGGACTTCTCCAAGGCCGGCTACGCCGTCTCCTTGTGGCCACTGGGGTCTCGCATTCTGATTGGACTTGGGCTCATTGAGGGATTTCGTGCGATTGCCAACCCGTTGGTGACTTATCGGCTGCGCAATGGCGC
>SKIZ01000035.1 GCA_007116135.1 Burkholderiaceae bacterium | reverse complement strand
GCCACGGTCATAGCCACGGTCATAGCCACGGTCATAGCCACGGCCATGATCATGCTGATTACGATCCGCATGCATGGCAGGACTTGAGCAATGCAGCTATCTATGTCAAGAACATCCGTGACGCATTAATGCAGGTGAGACCCGCGACAGCACAGGCGATGGAGGCCAATGCCAACAATTATCTGATCCAAATCGATGAGCTTGACGCGGTGACACGAGAGAAAATCGGTCAAATTCCAGTAGAGAGCCGTCGAGTCGTCAGCTCTCATGGCGCCTTTGCTTATTTTGCTCGGGCCTATGACGTTGAGTTTCTCTCCCTGCAAGGCTGGAGCACTGAGCAAGAGGTCTCGGCTGCGGACATGGCCAAAATGATTCGTCAGATCAAGCACGATGGCATTCAGGCGCTGTTTGTTGAAAACATTAGTGATCCACGTTTGCTTGAGCGTGTTTCGGAGGAGACAGGCGTTCGAATCGGCGGCGAGCTATATTCGGATGCGATATCGGCGCCAGGCACGCCCGGTGACACTTATTTGAAGATGTTTGCGCACAACGTCGATCTCATTTGGTCGACACTGATGCAGTAGAGTCTTAGAGAACGCCGTACTGCCAGGCAGCAGTCAGCAGTAAAAGACCAAAGAGCAGTACGGCCATTGACGCGACGCCTTGAAGGGTCGCACCAATGACTCGGCCCCACTGTCGCTGTTGGCCACCGCCCGCAGCCTGAGCCATACGGCCAGCTGTCAGCGACAGCATGGCAAGCGTCGCCACGGTCAGCCCGGTGCCTAAACCCATCGCCAGTGCCGCCGCGACGCCGGCTATGAAGAACTGCTGTGACAGGGCAAATACCAAAACGAGGATAGCGCCCGAGCAAGGCCGCAGCCCGATGGCGACGATAGCGCCCCACGCCTTGCGCAGATTAAGTTGGCCAGACACCTGCTCGGGCGTTGGCATATGACTGTGACCGCAGCAGGCATCATCATGGTTGTGGTCGTGGTCGTGGTCGTGGCTGTGGTCGTGGTGATGCGTTGTTCGTTTAAATTGGCGGGCAATCGGTGTCAGAACATGCCGATAGACCAGCCAGACACCAAGCATTGTCAGCATGAAATAGGCGCCAAGCTCGAGCCAGGCGGTGACCTTGTTCATCATCATGCCAGTCAGGTTTAAAAGGCCGGCGGCGACGCCAACTAGGGCGATGGCCACTAGCGCCTGCACCAGCGCGGACAGAAACGCCAAAATGGCACCATTTCGAATCGTTTCTCGGTTGGCCAGAACGTATGCTGACAGGATGGCTTTGCCATGGCCAGGGCCCAACGCATGAAATACGCCGTAGGCAAAGGACAACGACAAAAGCCACCATGCTTGCCAGCCGTCGGCCTTCCAGGCGCGCACCGCGGTGGTCAGTTGCCGGTAGAACTCGGATTGCCAAATGGCAATCTGGCCGGTCCATTGCGCCAGCCACCCTGAAGATGCCGTTGGCAGGCGCTGCTCAGGCACACCAAAGGGGTGCGCGCCTTGCGCCCAGGCGTCAGTGCCCAGTAGTCCGAGCAACACAAAGAGCGCTAGGACATGGCCGACTCGCAACAAGACCTGATGCTTTAGAGACATTGCACCAACACCTGATGTTGCAATGTCTGCGTGATTTCCATGAGGTCATCGGGCAAGGTGGCATCAGCTGGTATCGCGGCCAAGCGTTGCGCGGTTTGCCGGTCTAAGGGCTTGGGAGACTGGTAGCGCGACTGACAAGATGACGGTGCGCCGAGCAGCCCAACCGCATCGGGCTCATCAAAACTATAAGCAACAAAAAAAGTTGGATCTGCAACCGAAATGGTTAGCGGTGTATCGGTCGGTGTAAATGGCCTGAGCAAAGGCAGGTCAAATTGCAGCGACATCTGGTCGGTGTCAGCATGCCATTGCACACGTACGCCTTGCGCATCGGCCACTGTGACGTCCTGGTTACGATAGCGAACCGTTGTGAAGTAATGCGACATCGGGTCTGCGAGCGCCTCGATCCAAGACTGCCCAATCTCAGCAAGCTCATCGGGGTCTGGTAACCCATCACCCGTTTGCGCTAAGCCCTGTCGTGCATAGCTCGAGAACATGTCGTCAAATAGCCAAGTCTGTGTGAGCATCGCGACTTGACCTTCGGCGTTAAATCCCACTTCTACCTGAGCTTGAATCCACATGTGTGGATGAGCCACACTTTTGGCTGGCCAGGCCACGAGTAGCCAGCTCGCGAGTAACGCGATGGTGCAGGTTTTTAGGCGCAGAAGTCGATTCATTTTTTGGTGAAGGTTTGTTGCCAGGTAACACTCGGACAGTATGCCATGGCGAGAAGTTTCATCGACTCAATGCCCAATCGCTGATTTAGGATTTGTCGGTATTTTTCCGGGTCGCACGTGGGTGTGCAGCATCGTAGACGCTAGCTAGATGTTGGAAGTCAAGCTTTGTGTAAATCTGTGTCGTTGCAATGCTTGCGTGTCCGAGCATCTCTTGCACGGCGCGCAAGTCTTGAGCGGACTGCAAAACATGGCTGGCAAAACTGTGGCGCAAGACGTGCGGATGTACCCGGGTGGGCAGGCCAGCACCCTTGGAGAGGTCAGCCAGTCGTTGCTGTATGACGCGCGGGTGGATGCGTCTGCCGCGCTCGCCCACAAAGAGGGCATTGGCATCGGTGTGTGCCGCTTGCGGTTTAATCAATGCGCTGCGAACTTCAATCCACGCTTCGATGGCAGTGATGGCTTTTTGTCCGACTGGCACGCTACGACGTTTGCCGCCCTTGCCAAGCACATGGACTTCGCGTGATTGCAAATCGATCCAGCTAGCCGACTCGTAGTCTGTTGTACGAAAATACTGCCAATCCAGAGTGACGAGCTCGCTCAGTCGTAATCCACTGGAGTAGAGCAGCTCGAACATGGCACGATCTCGCATCGTGAGCGGTTCACGCGACGCGGCTAATGCGCTGTGATCCATTAGCGCTTGCGCTTGATCAACCGAGAGTGCTTTGGGCAAACTGCCGCGCGACTTTGGTGCTTTGACGTCTAGTGCGGGATTGACCCCCAGGGACGTTTGGGGCACCCACCACGTAAAAAAACCGCGCCAGGCCGACAGCAAGCGCGCTAGGCTCTTGGGCTGGCGACCTTGGGCGTGCAACTTGGACAGAAATTGCCGAATATGTCCCTCGCTTAGCCGCTCAAGTGCGATATTGCCAGATAGCTCGACTAACTCGTGTAAGTCGCGCGTATAGGCCGCTAGGGTGTGTTTGGCGTAGCGTCGCTGTGTTGCCAGGTGCTCAAGCCAAGCGAGCATGGCTTGTGGTAGCACGCATGCATCTACGTCGTTGCACGAGTCTGGCTTAGTCACTAGCTTTAGTTGCCAAGCGGCTTAATGCCGCTGAGGCGAGCCGGCCAATCGTTTGCAAAAACGTGGTTCCCATGTCGGCGCTGAACCGCTCAGGGTCGTCTGACCCTAGAACCAACAGTCCGATGGTTTCATCACGCTCGCCCACGCCATGGGTTAGGCGGATCATTGCCAAAGAGGCCGGTGTTTCATTTAGCCAGGCAGCGACACTGAAGTCTTTATTGGCGCCACAATACGGCGTAGTCAGGCTCTGGACAAAGGTTTTGGCGGTTTCATCAACCGGTGCGCCTACGCCTTCGGGCGCGATGTCGAGCCCCCACAGTCGCATGGCAATCGATGAGATTTCGAATGTTTGTGCCATCGCAGCTACGATGTGACCCGGCAGTTCCTCGGGTCTGTTAACGCTCAAAAGCGCCTCACACCAAGCTGTTACCTTGTCAGCCACGCCTTCGTTGAACTTGGCCTGATAACTTAAGGCAGCTAGCCGATGTTCCAAGTCCTTTTGGCGGTCTCTTAGTGTCATGATTTGCCGTTCGCCAAGTGAAACAGCGCGCGACTGGTTTGGGTGAGGCACGGTTAAGGCGGCGAATAATTCGCCATGCTCAGCAAAAAAATCGGGGTTCTCTTGCAAAAAGCGCGCGACGGTCAGTGGGCTTAAAGTTTCGCTCATGGGACTCACTTAAAGGTTGGGCTGGCTTGTATCAGGCAGTCAATATCAACGACTCCCTCAAAGACGGTCACGGCCGGGCCGCGCATGTGTAATGTTTGGCCATCCCACTCAATGGTCAGTGTGCCACCGCGCGTGTGAACGCGCACAGGGCTCACGAGCAAGCCTTGGCGGATACCGCTGGCCACAGCGGCGCAGGCCCCTGTGCCACAGGCTAGCGTCTCGCCTGCGCCACGCTCGTAAACGCGCAATCGGATCTGTTGCTGGTCAATGATTTGCATAAAGCCGGCGTTTACTCGATTGGCAAAACGAGGGTGAGACTCAATCGCTTGCCCAAGCGCGCCGACAGGTGCGGCATCAATATCGTCGACGACTTGCACGGCATGGGGGTTGGAGATGGCAACCAGCGATAACCAGGCCGGTGCCAGGCCTTCGATGGGTAACTTATACTGGGTGTCCTGACCGACAGTCCTGGTCGCTAAACCCTGAGCATCAAAACCGACATCGTTTGTTCCAAACCGAGTTAGCCCCATCTCAACACGCACCAGAGCATCATCAATTTCTTCTAGTGTGATCAACCCAGTTGCGATCTCCGCACGGATGGGGTTGCGCGAAGACAATTTACGCTCATGCACGAAACGCACGAAACAGCGTGCGCCATTGCCACAATGCTCGACCTCAGAGCCGTCTGCGTTAAAAATGCGGTAACGAAAGTCGGCATTG
>SKIZ01000073.1 GCA_007116135.1 Burkholderiaceae bacterium | reverse complement strand
CCTTCATCACAACAGGCTGGGCAAGTAGGTGATGAGTGAGGGTACGTAGGCAAACAACACCAACGAGGACAAGAAAATAATGACCGTTGGCCACGCGCTGCGATAGATCGTTCGTATCGATAACTGATCGGCCACCCCTTTGAGCGCAAAGAGCGTGTAACCAAAGGGCGGCGTAATACTGCCGACGGTCAGGTTAATCAGAAAGAGCGTCCAGAACCACAGCGGGTCAAAGCCATAGGTGCGCAGAATCGGCTCATACAGCGGGATGGCCAAGAGCATGAAGGCAAACTGGTCCATGAACATGCACAGCACCAGCGGCACGAGCATGAGCAACAACAGCATGACCATCGGGTGGATTTCCAGGCCGCCGACAAAGCGGATCAAGCCGGGGGTGGCACCAGAAAACGACAGCAGCTGGCCAAAGAGCTTGGAGCTTGCCACGATCAACAGGATCATCGCGCTGATGGCGGCAGCTGACTTTAAGGCCGACCAGGTCAACGAAAACGAAAAGCGGCGATAGATCACTGCGGTCATCAGCGCACCGACCACGCCCGCGGCAGCGGCCTCAGATGGTGTGGCCACACCCAAGAGAATCAGGCCCATGACCGAGAAGATCACCAGCGCAAAGGGCAGGCAGCTTATCAGCGCTTTGATGACATCCCAGCTCGAGACGCTGGGCCTGACTTCTTGCTCGGGCGCTAAGCTTGGGTCAAGAATCACTTTGATGCCGACATAGATCGCAAAGATCAAAGCGATGATTGCCCCTGGGATCAGGCCGGCAATCAAAAGCCCGGCAATCGACACGCCTGAGACCAAAGAACCAATCACAATGACCAGAATGCTTGGCGGGATGATGGGAGCCAGAGAGGCGCCAGCCAAGATGGTCGAGCTCGAGAGCTGTTGGCTATAACCCATCTTGCTCATCTGCGGCAGCACCGAGCGCCCGAGCATGGCGGCAACGGCCACGGCAGAGCCTGAGAGCGCGCCAAAGATGGTCGAGAGCATGATGACTAATAAATACATGCGCCCGCGCACTTTACCGATCACCACGTCCACGGCTTTCGCTAGCACTTGGACTGAGCCCGAGCGAAACAGAATCTCGCCCATCAGAATAAACAGCGGTATGGTTGCGAAGCCTTCGGCTGTGATCGTGTCATAGACACTGTTGCTAAACATGCCAAAGCCGCGTGGGCCGATGACAATCAAGAGTCCAGCGACGTTGGCAAACAAAAATGCGACAAAGACGGGCAGGCCACTGCCCATCATCAAGATAATGATCGTAAATGAAACGAGAAGTATTGCCCACCATTCCATGATTATTCGCTCCCGTCAGACGTGGTCGGCGCAACTGGCACAGGGCCATAGATGCTGATGCGGAAAAATTGCAAAGCCGTAAAAAACAGTCCCATCGGGATAAAGAAAAACACCCACCATTTGGGAATCACGAAAGTACCCACAGTTAGAATGTTGTTGCGATGAAGTCGCAAGAACTCCATCCAGGTGATGTAGATCACACCAGATAGAATCAAGACACAGATAAAGGCCAGAACCCTGACGTAGTTGCGGTGTGCTCTTGGGGCTTTGATGGCCTCGGGCACCAGCGTGATGCTCACGTGTTGGCCGGCGCGGGCCAACTCGGGGGCGGCTAGGCAAATCATCGCACCTAGCAGATAAGAGATGGTGTCAATCGACCAGGTGGTCGGTTTGTTGAACAAAAAGCGCATGATGATTTCAGTCACATACGCGAGCATGATCAGCAGCAGCAAAAAGCCTGCTAGTCCATAAAAAATCTTGGTAATCAGATCAAGCAGACGAACCAACCGAGGTTCGTTATCCTGCAAGGCAATATCACTCGGTTGGTTCATCGACATTCTCCAGGTCGAAGCTTAGATCAGGCTTATTCGCTCATGCCGGCTTTGCGAGCCATTTCACGCATTTCCTCAGCTTCAGCCTTGGACGCGTTGGTGGCCACTTCCCAGACACCTTCGGCAAACTTGGCATCCACGTTGGGTGCTTCGTTGGGACCGAACTCGGTGAACTTCATGCCTTTGGACTGAAGAACTTCAACTTCCTTGACCTGCATTTCATCAAACGCGGCGATCGCCTCGATTTCGACCAGACGGCCGGCCTCAGACAGGGCGTTTTGAATCTCGGGCGACAGCGAATTCCAGCGATCGAGGTTCATGAGAATCAACATGCTTAACTGACCGAAGGTCGGACGAGCCATGTAGTTCACAACTTCGTACCACTTGTAGTCGCTTGCACCGACCAAGGCCCATGCTGCACCGTCAACCGTGCCACGCTGCAAGCCCGTGTAGATGTCTGCCGGTGCCAGGTTCACAGGTGAGGCACCGAGCCAGCGCATCATGGGGTGATAGGTCACCGTGCCACGAATACGACGGCCTTGCAAAGCGGGTTCGCTGGTGATCGGGTCACGCAGGTAGTAGCCAAAGCCTTTGGTGCCAATCGACGGGATCGACAGCAACTTCAGACCCTTGGTTTGGTAGTGCTTGTCCATGTACTCGAAAATGCCCGAGGAGCGGCGACGCTCTGGGTCGTTTTCAACGGCGTCAATGGCAATGCCGATACCGGTGGTGCCAGAGTGGTAGGCGCCGTGGGTAAAGAGCATGTCAAACACGCCTGCCTGAACCGGCTCGAGCTGCTCAAAAGACGGGACGACGTCCGGACCATTGGCTGCAATTTGCAAGGTGGCGTTACCAAGCTGTTGCTGCGCCAGTGCTTCGAAACGCGGACCGATCTCAGCGTAGAACGAGAAGTTGGTTGGCCAGCCCGACAAGAGCGTGAACCGTTCTGCCATGGCGGCAGTCGATGCGAAGGCCGTAGCGACTGCCACGGTAGCGGCTGCAGTAAAGCGGCCCAAGTTAATCCCAAAACGAGTTGTCATTTGTCTCTCCTGATAAGTGTAGTAACTGACAATTTGTTGGTAAAAAGAAAAAATTGATGCGTTTGGATCCTCCGTGTCAGGTTCACATGAGATGGGCAAACGCCCTAGGGTTTGATCATGTTCAAAATGCTTGAAAAGTCGAGCTTGCCATGACCATTTTTGCTGTGCAGAGAAAAGAGGTTGCGTGCGGTCTCACCAAGCGTGATGCTCGAGCGGCTCTCAACGGCCGCACCGGCTGCAAGCCCTAAGTCCTTGAGCATGAGGTCCACTCCAAAACCGCCAGCGTAGTTTTTAGAGGCGGGCACGCCTTCAAGCACGCCTGGCCAGGGGTTGTACTTTTCCAGGGCCCAGCTGCCACCGCTACTTTTTTGCATGATTTCGCTAAGCACCGCGGGGTCCATGCCGTTGGCCACACCTAAGGCCAGCGCCTCACAGGTGCCTGCCATGGCGATGCCCAGCATCATGTTGTTGGCGATCTTGGCGACTTGACCGGCGCCGGCCTCGCCTGCGTGAAAGATGTTTTTGCCCATGACTTCAATGAAGGGTCGAGCGCGAGCCAGATCGGCCGCCGCGCCACCAATCATGAAGGTCAGCGTCCCGGCGACAGCGCCATTGGTGCCGCCCGAGACGGGGGCATCAAGCATCGCGATGCCTTTGGCTTTGGCTGCAGCGGCGACCTTGCGGCTGGTGCTTGGTGAAATCGTGCTGCAATCAAGCACCAGTGCGCTTGGGTCGATGTGTTCGAGCAGCTTTGCGTCAGTCAAATAAAGTGACTCGACGTGGCGGCTTTCAGGCAGCATTGAGATCACCACCTCGGCGCCTTGGACGGTTTGCGCGGCTGACTCGCAGGCCACAGCACCTTTGACTGCTTTGACCGCCTCGGCAACCACATCAAACACCCGCAGTTCGTGGCCTGCGGCAATCAGGTTATTTGCCATGGGCGCACCCATGTTGCCCACGCCAATGAACGCTACCTTCGCCATGTTGTCTCCTGTTTATTCTGGTCTTGCTTTGCAAGGATCGTGATCGATCGCGAAAGTTGCTGCGCCAGAACTAATGATTTTTGTTGGACTGATTTTGTCTTGTTAACTTCATAAATAAAAATATGTTGTGCTAATAGCGCCATAAGAATTAAGTATGTATCAAGGGACCACCTTATCCAACTCAGAACAAACCCTGATAAGCCGACCCAATCGACTGCGGATAAACCCTGATGGTTGCACTTCGCACACCATCGTGAGAACCGACGCCATCACCAGCAACGTTCTAACACGTCATACACGTCGGCTTCGGTACGAATCGGGCGCGGATTGGCGCGCACGAACATGTTCTGCAGCGCGCCTTGGGCAATGGCTTGAAAGTCGCTCTTTTGCACGTTGACTTCGCGCAGGCTCCTAGGCATGCCAAGGGCCTTGATGGTGTTGCCAATCAACTCGCTCGCCGCCACCTCGGGTTGACCTAACGCCTCTGAAATCAAAGCCTGTCGATCGGCGTTGACCTCGAGGTTGTAGTCCAGCACCGCGGGCAGCAACACGCATGAGGTGTGCCCGTGCGGCACATTGGCCACCGCGCCGAGTTGATGGCCAATGCCGTGGCTTGCACCCATGTCCACGCGCATGATGCCAGTGGCCGCAAGCCACACACCGAGTTGGCAATCAAGGCGTGCGGCCAAGTCGCTTGGGTCTGCTTTGGAGCGCGTCAAGCCACTGCAAAGCAGTTTGAGTCCATGTAAACAGGTGGCATCAGTAAAGGGCTGGTGGGCGTTTGAGCACACCGTTTCAACGGCATGGTCAATGGCGCGCACACCGGTGGCCAGCCACAGCCAGTCTGGCGTATGCACGGT
>SKIZ01000201.1 GCA_007116135.1 Burkholderiaceae bacterium | reverse complement strand
GTGGCTGTGGTCACCGATGTGGTGCGCCATGGTCGTCCAGTCATCGGTTACGGCTTTAATTCCAATGGTCGCTACGGCCAGGGTGCCTTAATTAGGGAGCGCTTCGTCCCTCGCTTGCTGGAGGCTGATCCCGACAGTTTGTTGGATGCATCGGGTAAGAATCTTGACCCCCACAAAGTTTGGTCGACCATGATGATCAACGAAAAGCCCGTCTCGGTTTTGGTCGATCTTTATTTGTCGATTTAATCTGATACTAAATACATAACGACAACAACAACAGACAGTTCAGCCAGAACCAATGTGAATGTCTTTTATTTCATGCGCAATGATTGTTTGGACTAATTTAATAGACAACTCGGAAAAACGGGTCAATGCCGGCATCAAAGTCAGCAGCTCAACTCGTTTCCCGGTGCGCCAGCATGACCGTAAGTTCAGCACCCAGTGAACCAGTACCCCCGCATTTGGAACAAGCGTTGTTGCGCGCGAAGATTGCCATTGCTTGCAAGGAAGTGCAAGCAATGGGTGCTGCCGCGGTGCTACCGTTGTTCAGTAAGTCGATAGGCATGCCAGCCGTGGACGCTGATGGGTTGATCGTCTTACCTAAGCGCGCTGGATGCCGCATGTGCACTGTGCATTCATTTAAATAGTCTTAGCGAAACAAAACGCCTTGGGTCATGGCATGAGCTCTCATTGAGCTCATCATTTATCCAGAGTCAACCTTGGGCAGTTTCGCCTCACCAACGCGGAGATCAGGATGAGAATTAAGTACACACTATTGGTTGTTTCACTCATGGCTGCCGGTTCAGTCTCGGCTCAGTCATCTCTATTTCAGGGTGCGTTTGGTCAAATCGGTATAGGCTACGAACAGGTCGATCCAAGTGCGGGTTCCAGCACATTGTCGGTCAACCGGGTAGATATCCCAGTTAACAGCAGCATTTCCAATACCAATAGCGCCATCGGCACCATTGCTGTGGGCTGGTATCAGGATGTTGCCAAAGGGTTCTTATTGGGTATCGGTGCAGAGTACTCACCGTTTGCGGGTTCGGCCGGCAGCATTAATGTCGCCACGCAGCGTGCGCTGCCTGGGCAAAACAACCTGAGCAATGATTACAGCTACCAGAAGAAAAACTCGTACAACATCTTTTTATCGCCAGCGATGCTCGTGGGCACCAATGGTTTGGCTTATGCCAAAGTGGGCTTCACTGGTGCGAAGGTCACCGCTTTCGAATCCCTTGATTACAACTTTACGGGTTACTCATTGGGTTTAGGGTACAAGCATATGTTTAAAGGTGGCTTGTATGGGTTCGTTGAGGCAAACTATGCAGACTACGGCAGTCAAACCAAAAGTGCCACCAACCCCATTGCGGCTGGACGCACACTAACCGCTTCAAACACCAAGTCTTTAACCACCTACAATATTTTGGTTGGCATTGGCTATAGGTTCTAATAGTTCTAACAGTCGGTTGCTGTCGCAAGCCCCGCTGTTGGTGCCTGTTTAAAACTGACTAGCGGGGTTGCGATAGAAAAGTTGAGCTCTTTGGCGGTGGTCGCACGTTTTTATGTGAACCAAGAGCTTGTGCATCAAACCCGCAGCGCAGCCTAGGCGCGCCCACTGACCTTGCAGATCCTGTTTCTCGATGGCTTCGGGCAGTCTTGCGGCTGAAATCTGCAGATTGGTCAGTGCTTGGCGTTCACTTTAAAGCCGCCAAACATCACTATACTTGGCAAGGCTGTATTCTTTGTCGTGGCGCAGCTCTTTGCGCCCGGTCATAGAGGCGCCTTTGTTTCGGGTCATTGTGGCCTTGACCGGAGCGTCTTGATAAGCCGGGATCGTTTGCTGAGTGTGTCAGATGGCGACGGTGGCTTAAAGATAGAGTCAAACACGAGACTCTCAGGCACTTCGAAACTCAATCGGAGCATTGTTTTGATGCAAGCATCATCGAGTCAACGCAGCATGCACATTTTAGTTGATGCAGATGCTTGTCCTTTGGTCATAAAAGAAATCCTTTATCGTGTTGCCAATCGCACCGAGACGCCGCTAATTCTGGTTGCCAACCAAATGTTGCGAGCGCCGGCCTCGCCTTGGATTAGAGCGGTTCAGGTACCCGCGGGTTTTGATGTGGCTGATCAACGTATCGCTGAGCAAGCCTGCGCCGGTGATGTGGTTGTGACTGGTGATGTGCCACTTGCTGCCCTGGTGGTCGAGAAAAATGCTTGGGTGATTGACCCGCGTGGTGATTTGATTGATCACACAACGATACAGGCCAGGCTGACGATGCGAAACTTCATGCAAGAGTTAAGAAGTGGCGGTGTCGATACAGGCGGTCCAGCGGCATTTTCCGCCAGAGATGCTCGCCGTTTCGCCAATCAGTTGGATCGGTTGCTTGCACGCCAAAGGCGCACGCCGCTGAGCCAAGCGGCCCCGTGAGTGCCAGTCGGCAGCGCACGTGAGCGGCGCTGGCAGCATCGAACTCGAGCGATTCGACTAGTCTACGAATGAGGTGTCAGCAGTTTTGGTCTACCGGATTTGTGAGCCAATCAATCGATCGTTGACCGTCACCCCAGGCCAGATGAGCTTGGCGCGGTGGCGTTTTGGCAATGACTTTGCCGCCACGGATCACAACGAGCCGGGTTGCGCGCAGTCGAATCGCCTCGATCGGATCGCGCGCCTGCAACAACACCAAGTCAGCGCGAGCACCGGGCGCCAAGCCGTAGTCTGTTAGGCCCATCACCTCCGCACCACTGGTTGTAACGGCCGAAAAGCAATCGCGCATGGCGAACTGGCTTGTCATCTGCGCCACATGCAGTCCCATGTGTGCGACTTCCAGCATGTCGCCTGAGCCTAGGCTGTACCAAGGATCCATGACACAGTCCTGCCCGAAGGCCACTGTCAGCCCAGCCTGCAGCAGTTCCGGTACGCGCGTCATGCCACGACGCTTCGGGTATGTGTCCTGACGCCCCTGAAGCGTGATGTTGATCAGTGGATTGGCCACCACCCTTAGATTGGCCTGAACCATCAGCGGGATTAGCCGATTGACGTAGTCGTTGTCCATGCTGTGCATCGAGCTCAGGTGCGAGCCCGTCACACGGCCTGTCAGTCCCAGGCGGTGTGTCTCGGCTGCCAGCGTTTCGACATGTCTTGACATCGGGTCATCGGTTTCGTCGCAATGCATATCGACCATGAGACCGCGATCGGCTGCAATCTCGCACAGCTCGCGAATACTTTGCGCACCTTCGGCCGCAGTGCGCTCAAAGTGCGGTATGCCACCAACCACATCAACGCCCATATCAAGCGCGCGGCGCAGCTGATCGAGCATGCCGGGGCTGCGTTTTGCGCCGTCTTGTGGAAAGGCGACCAGTTGTAAGTCCAGGTAGGGCTTTAACGTTTGGCGAACATGCAAGAGTGCTTCGACAGCAAGCAGGCGCGGGTCACTGACGTCGACATGGCTGCGTATGGCCAACAATCCATTAGCCACTGCCCATTGACAGTACCGGGTGGCAGTCTGGACGATAGCGTCTTGTGACAGTGTCGGTTTCAGTTCACCCCAAAGGTGAATTCCCTCGAGCAAAGTACCACTTTGATTAATCCGTGGTTGGCCGTAGCGCAATGCGCTGTCTAGGTGAAAGTGGGCGTCAACAAAGGCTGGGGATACGAGTTGGCCTTGCGCATCAATCTCGTGCGCGGCTTTGGCAGCAGCCAGTACGGCGTCCGGTTCGACCTCTGCGATCTGATTGCCAGTGATTGCAATTGACATCTGACTTTGGTCATCAGGTAATGTCGCGTGACGGATAATGAGATCAAACATGAATGTGCTCGGGCTGATTGCGGTATGGGGCCATCTTACCGCCGGTGCGTGCGCCATTGATCCGTTTGGCCGTGCCTCGGTTCAATTATCCAGGGCGCGGCCCAGAGCGCTTGCATGGTGCGTCTCTTACAATGCAAAGATCGGTGGGGTCTGAGGTCGTAGAACTTGGTCTGGGCAATCCTCTAACCGGCCCGGACCAATGCCTGATGATATTGATAAACAAGGGGTGGTGATGTCGGATTCATTTGTGTGTCGGCGCGCCAACGCGCCATTGATTATTTCGATTCCGCACATGGGCGTCGATGTACCACCTGATCTAGCCGCCAAGATGACTGCTGCAGGTCGTGAGCTCGCCGATACGGACTGGCATCTTGATCGGTTGTATGACTTTGCCAAAGACATGGGCGCCACTTTATTGATGGCCCGTTATTCGCGCTACGTGGTTGACTTGAGTCGCCCACCAAACGATGAAACCCTTTACCCAGGTCAAACCAAGACCGGTTTGTTTCCGCAGTTCACCTTTCGCGGTGAGCCGATTTACGCTGATCTGACTGAACCCAACGAGCAGCAGCGCAATCAAAGGTTGACCAACTATTGGCATCCATACCATGATTGCCTTGCCGGCGAGATCGCACGACTCAGGCAAGGGCATGGTCAGGTACTCGTCTGGGAGGCACATTCAATTGCTAGCGTCTTGCCGCGCTTTTTTGAGGGCAAGTTGCCAGACTTGAACATCGGAACGAACGCAGGTGCCAGCGCTGCCTGCGATGTGCTCAATGGCATCGAAGCGCGTCTGAAGTCTTGCCGGTACACGTATGCCGTCAATGGTCGATTCAAGGGTGGTTACAACACACGTCACTATGGTGATCCGACCAATGGTGTGCATGCTGTTCAGCTCGAGATGTGTCAGTCGACATACATGAGTGAGGACGCCCCATTTCAGTGGCG
>SKIZ01000190.1 GCA_007116135.1 Burkholderiaceae bacterium | reverse complement strand
GTTTGGCAATTACGCAGGCTGTGATGCGAGCCCATGCAGGTCAGATCAAAGTCGAGAGCTCAAATGGAGTGACGGTTTTTACGCTTGTTTTTGCAGTGGTTGACCAATAGCTCCCGTTTGACGAACGTTGGCGACCGTTGCTGGTCAGTGCGTGCCTGATCGTGATGAGTTCGGCCACGCTATTTCAATGGTGTTCATGGCGCTGGCAGGCACTGGGCTGGGCGGCGAGTCTGGCGATCTTTGCAGTGCTCATGGGTGGCGATATGTTCGGCCTGCGTGCGGTGTCAACGGCACAATGGAATGGCTTGCCTGTTTTGCTGTTTTTGGGCACAGTCAGTTTGGCTGCGGCCTTGCCGGTTGGCCTGTTGTTGGCGTTGGGGCGTCAGACCCGAATTGTTTGGGTGCGCTTGCCGTGCATCGCGTTTATTGAAACGCTGCGCGGCATTCCCATGGTGGCGGTTCTGTTTTTCGGGGTCTTTGTGTTGCCTATCCTCTTGGGGGCGTACAAATTGCCGGCTATTTATGCAGCATTGATCGTTTTGGTATTTTTTCATGGTGCGTATGTGGCTGAAGATCTGCGCTCGGGCTTTCAGTCGATCGCAAAAGGCCAATGGGAGGCAGCCCAATCGCTAGGCCTTAAACCGACCTTGAGTCTGCGGCTTGTCATTTTGCCGCAAGTCATCAAGGCCGCCGTGCCGGCGCTGACCAACACGGCCATTGGCGGGTTCAAAGACACCTCTCTGATTGTGCTGGTAGGCTTGCATGATATGGTCTCAACGGCCCGGATGGCCTTCTCGGATCCAAACTGGCAGCGTCACGCGCTTGAGGCTTACGTGTTTGTCGGTGTGGTGTTTTTCGTGTTGAATGGATTGATTGCATTAGCTGGGCGTCGGCTTGAACGCGTGATGTAGGCGGTTTGAAATGAACGACGATGGCCAAAGGGGAGTGGTTTGATGTCTGAAGCGATCATTCAGATGCGACAGGTAAACAAGTGGTTCGGTGACTTTCAGGTGCTGCGTGACATCAATCTTGAGGTCGCGCCAAGCGAGCGTATTGTCGTCTGTGGCCCGTCCGGATCTGGTAAATCCACATTGATCCGATGCCTAAATGGTCTTGAGACGCATCAGCAAGGCGTCATTCGGGTCAATGGCCACGAGTTAAGCGTGGATTACAAGCATATCGATCTCATCAGAAAAGATGTCGGCATGGTGTTTCAACACTTCAACCTCTTCCCGCATCTGACCGTACTGGAGAACCTGACGCTGGCACCGATCTGGGTTTTAAAACTGCCTGAATCACTCGCCAAGCAGCGGGCGATGACCTATCTCGAGCGTGTCAAGATCCCTGAGCAGGCAGACAAGTATCCCAGTCAACTGTCAGGTGGCCAGCAACAGCGGGTCGCAATTGCGCGTTCGTTGTGCATGCAACCGAAGATCATGTTGTTTGATGAACCGACTTCGGCACTTGACCCAGAGATGGTCAAGGAAGTGCTCGATGTCATGGTTGAGTTAGCCGAGCAATCGGGTATGACCATGATTTGCGTGACGCACGAAATGGGCTTTGCCCGTAAAGTGGCGGATCGAATCATATTCATGGATCAGGGTGAGATTATTGAGACCCGCCCACCAGCGGCGTTTTTTGATAGTCCCGAGTCGCCTCGTACAAAATTGTTTCTGAGCCAGCTTCTGCACTAGGGTTAATGTCACTTCTGTTGCGCAGTCGCGTGCAGGTCAACCGTTGGTCTGTGGCAGAAATAACAATTGTTTAGATCACCATTCGGGCGCCGATCTCAACGACGCGCTGCGCTGGCATCTCAAACATGCGTGCCTGGTGCGTGGCGTTTCTAATCATGACAGCGAATAGACGTTTGCGCCACATGGCCCACTGCCCCGGTTGCGTCTCGAAGTTCCAGCGGTTAACCAGATATGTATGGGTCGATTCGCTGCGACTTTCGGGCCAAAGCCTCGCGATCTCAGCCGGAAGGCTAATCCGGTCGTTATAGCCGTATCGCAGCACAGCCCGATAGAGGCCGTGACCGAGATCTTCGATATCTCCTCTTTCTTTGGGTGCCACGCTAGGGATTTCGTCGACTTCGATATTCAGACACAAGACCGTTCCTGGTACGGAATGCAGTTTTTCCAGCAGCAGCACCAATGACATGGGCGCGACCTGCGGATCGCTAGTCAAGCAGATCGCCGTGCCTTCGGTGCGGTAGGGCCTTATCAGGCCAAGACGCTCAACCAATGTATCTAAGGCAACACTGTGGGTCTGCTCATGGGCTGTGATGCATTGAACGCCACGAACCCAGGTGCTCATCACAATAAAGATCGCCACGGCAGTTGCGATGGGTAGCCAGCCACCATTTGCGATTTTTAAGGTGTTGGCACTGAAAAAAAGCACATCGATGATTAAAAGTGGTGCGACAGCCGCGACTGCCAAGCCCCAATGCCAACGTCGCAAGTGGATGAGTGCGGCGATGATAAAGAGATCCGTGATCAACATGGTGCCTGTGACTGCTATACCGTAGGCACCACCCATGGCGTTCGATGATTGAAAGATAAGGACGGTGGCGATGACCAAGGCCATCAGCATCCAATTGACAGCAGGCAAATAGACTTGTCCGAGGTGATTGTCCGAGGTGTGCACCACGCGCATTCGCGGCAGCAAGCGCAACTGAACTAACTGCTGGGTCATCGAGAACACGCCTGAAATCACCGCTTGTGATGCGACGATCGTCGCAAAGGTGGCAAGCACCACCAGTGCATGTGTTGCCCAGCCTGGCGCGAGCCGAAAAAAGGGATTGTGAACGGCTTCAGGTGATGCCAACACAAGCGCGCCTTGGCCTAGGTAGTTCAACAGCAGCGCTGGCAGCGCGATCAAAATCCAGGCTCGGCGAATCGGGCTTGCACCGAAATGACCCATGTCGGCATACAGGGCTTCGGCGCCGGTGACACAAAGCACCACAGCGCCAAGCACGAAGAAACTGATCAGTGGTTGCGATTGCACAAAGGCAAAAGCGTAGTAGGGATTGGCAGCTTGCAGAATGTGCAGATTCTTTGCAATGGCACCGATTCCCAGTAGTGCAAGGACCACGAACCAGATCAGCATGGTGGGCCCGAAGAGTTTGGCGATGCGCTCAGTGCCTTGCCGCTGAAACAAAAAGAGTGCTGTCAAAATAACCAGCGATACCGGCAGCACGTAGGGTTGCAGGTTCGGTGAGATGGTCTCTAGACCTTCAACGGCCGAAACCACCGAGATCGCCGGGGTAATAATCGCATCGCCATAGAAAAGTGCCGCGCCAGCAATGCCAAGCGCCATCGACAAGCCTCGCATGCGGCCCTTTTGCGAGAGCTTCGCTAGCAGCAACGTCATTAACGCCACGATGCCACCTTCGCCGGCGTTGTCAAACCGCATGACAACCAGGACGTATTTCAAGGTCACAACAGTGATCAGTGTCCAAATGAATAGCGAAAGGATGCCGTATACGTTTGCGGTTGTGACCGCGACCGGATGAATCGCGTCTGAAAACACGATTTCAAAGGCGTAAAGGGGGCTTGTCCCGATGTCGCCAAAGACGATTCCGAGCGCACCCAGCAAAAGCGCAAACCTCGCTGGGTCTGTTGGGCCGTTGCTAGTTGCAGGCGTTGCCGTCATCACTGGGCCTTATAGACAGGCTGATCGGGTGGCTGCAAGTGTACGCCGTCTCGCAGTTACACGGATTTCGCATGGCGACTCAATCATACGCAAGTTCGGACCGTATTGAACTAAAACAGACCTTGGTGGGCGTGACAAACGATGTTTTGATCTCTAACGAGCCGCACTCCTGCGATAATGGCGCGATTGCATTTGTGCAGCCCCTTTTTTCTGTTTGTGTTTGATATATGTCACCGATTTCTACTGACCTTGATCGAGTGCGGCATCCGAGCGAGCCCACTGGCGCTTTGGTTTTATTCTCTGGCGGCCAGGACTCGGCAACCACGCTTGCCTGGGCCTTGAATCACTACGAGCGTGTCGAGACGATTGGTTTTGATTACGGCCAGCGCCACGCCGTCGAGCTAGAGTGCCGTCTCAAAGTGCTTGATGCCTTGCGCACCCAATTCACGGATTGGAGCAAACGCTTAGGTGATGATCATTTGCTCGATCTTGGCATCCTGGGCCAAATCAGCGAGACCGCGATGACTCGCGAGCAGGCAATCGTCTTTGAGAAGTCAGGCCTGCCTTCGACCTTTGTACCAGGGCGTAATCTGCTGTTTTTCATGTTGGCTGCTGCTGTGGCCTATCGGCGCGGGATGTCGGTTTTGGTTGGCGGGATGTGCGAGACAGACTATTCCGGCTATCCCGATTGCCGTGACAACACGCTAAAAGCGTTACAGGTTGCCGTTAGTCTGGGGCTTGATGCGCCGATGGTGGTGCAAACACCGCTCATGTGGTTAACCAAGTCGCAAACCTGGACTCTAGCGCAAGAGCTCGGTGGCAGCGCGTTGGTCGAGTTGATTCGAACGCAAACGCACACGTGTTATCTCGGTGATCGTTCGACGTTGCACGATTGGGGCTACGGTTGTGGCAAGTGTCCGGCCTGTGAACTGCGATCCAGTGGCTATCTTGACTATATTGGTGCCAAGACATGAGTCAGGCCGCTTTGTTGACCCGTTATGGCGCTAGTTGCCGTTTTGAGGCGGCTAGACAAATGGTACATGCTGAGCCCACAAGCAGATTCTCGCGACTGCATGGTCACGGTTTTTTGGCGTCTATTTTCGTCGACGCAGGTGCTCAACCGAGCGATCCAGCGCTTGGCGGCCCGGTCTATCGTGGCGGTGAGATGCCTGCCATGCTTGACGAACTACATCGTTGTGCCGGGCTTCTGGACTATCAACGGCTCAATGACATCGTCAGCGACCCCACGGACAGTAACGTTGCGCGCTGGTTCGGTCAGCACTGCCAACTACCGTGGGATCGTCCTGCGGTTTGCACTGTGGCGCTGCAAAGTACGCCAGAGCAGGGGGTTGTGGTCGGTTTGGCACCTCAGACGGTTCACCGCAGCCGCATTTGGCGGCGCTACCGGTTTCAGGCGGCTCACCAGTTACCCCATGTGGCGCCTGGGCATAAGTGCGGTCGCATGCATGGTCATGGGTTTGAGGTGGTATTGGCGGTGGCGGTGACACCCGGTGAGCAGACGGTGACATACGACACGATTGATCGCGCGTGGGCCAGTGTGGCGCCGCTGCTGCAAAGGCAATGTTTGAATGATGTCGATGGGTTGGACAACCCCACGAGCGAGATCTTGTCTGCATGGTTGATGCATCGTTTGCGACCGGCATTGCCCTTGCTCGCTAGCGTATCGGTGTACGAGACGGCTTCGTGTGGCGCTACGTTTGACGGTCAGCGCTACCGGATCTGGAAGGACTTCACCATTGACAGCGCCGTGCGCTATCGACACGCCGATAGCGAGCGTGCGCGACTGCACGGTTATACCTATACGTTGCGTTTGCACCTGAGCGCCGCTTTAGACGATGTCATGGGTTGGACGGTTGACTTTGGGGACGTCAAACAAGTGTTCGACCCTGTCTTTAAGTCACTTGATCATCACCCCTTGCATGAGAACCCGGAACTCGTCTCGGTTAGCGATGGCGACACGGCATCGATGGCCAAGTGGTTGTTTACCAAGAGTCAGGACGTGTTGCCACAGTTGGTCCGTGTTGATTGGTTTGAAACAGAGGGCTGTGGGTCGTCGGTTGGACGCGACCTTCAAGGGCCTGACTTACCGCTGGTGCGTCTCTAACAGATGAGTTATTCAATTAAAGAAGTCTTCTACACCCTTCAAGGCGAAGGGCTCCAAGCCGGCATGCCGGCGGTGTTTTGTCGGTTCGCCGGTTGCAACCTTTGGTCCGGCCGGGAAAAAGACCGAGCATCAGCAATCTGCCAGTTCTGCGACACCGACTTCGTTGGCACCGATGGTCCGGGCGGCGGCAAGTTCACGACAGCGCAGGAATTGGCTGACAAGATCGCATCGCTTTGGCCAAGCGATGAGCCCGTCAATCGCCTGGTCGTGTTGACGGGGGGTGAGCCGTTGTTGCAGCTCGATGAGCCTCTGATTGCGGCTATACAGGCCCAGGGGTTTCGCGTGGCCGTGGAAACCAATGGCACCATTGCGGCACCAGCCGGCATAGACTGGGTGTGCGTGAGTCCCAAGGCGGGCAGCACGTTGGTTCAGCTAACGGGCCAAGAGCTCAAACTCGTGTTCCCACAGCCTGGGCTCATGCCAGATGATTTGCCGTGGGACAGGCTTGCGTTTGAGCATTATTGTCTGCAACCCATGGATGGCGTTTTACGCAAGCAAAATACCAAAGCCGCGATTGCTTACTGTCAGGCGCATCCGAAGTGGCGCTTGTCGATACAGACGCACAAGGTGCTTGGCATTGCCTGATGACATTATCGTGGCCTGCGGCATCTATGCCTAACTGCGGCGATCGCGCAGGCGCGCAAATGCATGTGGCAAGATCCGATTGACTCGCGCTTGGATAGCCCGTTCGTTCTTTTGCCACCAAAGGCCGATTCCAATGGTGAGCAAACCCAGGAAGGTCAGGCTCAGAGGAAATCCGATGCTATCGCGAAAGATATCGTGTGACAGGTCGCCAAGCACCAGCAATACACCTAAGCCACCAAACACTAAAAAAACTTTCCGTATGAGGCATGTGCCAATGGCGATGAGCAACAAATTAAAGCTCAGGTAAACCAGTTTCATCGACAGTAGTTCACTGCTTTGGCCGCTGATGCCACCCCACAGCGAAACGGTGCCAAACAGGTAGAGCCAGAAAGCGTAGTCCTTGTCGCCATCGTCGTATATGTCTGTTAGTAGAGCGACAAGCAGCATGGCCAAGCCAAACCAGACCGATACGCGAAGCGCGAAACTGTACGATGTGTGCTCGGTCGACATCAGCAAAGGCGCTAAATCAAGGCTCAAGTAAAACAGCGCCACGCAGATTGGCATCAGGATAAATGCAATCCGATAGCGCCACAGCACCATAAGTCCCGCCAGTATCGTGGCCATTTCAATCATGATCCACTGGGCATCAATGAGCTGATGAAACTCGCGGTATGTTCGCTCAGGTTGATACATGCCCAAAGCCGATTGCAAACCGTAAACCGCCAGCGGCACCATGGCGACTGCCAAGCACGCCATGATGCCTGTGACCACGGTGAGTGACTTGCGCTGAAAGTAGTCAGCGAGCACCAGACTGGCGACCCCGTAGAGCATGGCAATGGCAAACAACCCGGTGCCGCCAAAAGACTCCCAGCCCAGATTCATAAAGATGGTCATCGCCCCAATGGCGATGCAGCCACCAAGGTAGTAGAGGGTATTGGTGGCATTGAGCCTGGGCTTGGTGCTTTTTTGCTGACCGATATAGTCCCAGAGTTCGGTGGCCTGTTGGGGCGTGATCAATCCTTTTTCTGCAGCCTGCTCAAGGGTTTGTTTGGATACTTGCATCTAGGCTTAGGTGACTGGTGTATGATTGCGGTTCCTAACTTTAGTTGCCCGCTTTAAAAAGGGCAACCGCCCAATAGCTGCCAGCTTTGGAGACAGACATACGAAACGGTCGTCAATGATCGGGCTTGCCCAACGAGCTGGCGCATGCCACGTTGGCAACGCTCGAAAAGCCGGTCGACATGACCCAAGCGATTGAAGGCGACGCCTCTCTGTGATCCAGCGCAATGAGTGGTGCCTGCTTTTTCACACCGGTTTGTTCGAGCAGTTACGGGCGTGGCGTGCCGCTGTCGAACGTGCAAGAACAAAAGACCCAAAGGCCGCCGAATGTGGCGCTAACGCTCGTCTGTTTGATGTGCTGTCAAAGTTGACTTTTGCGACTGTGCCCAACGATCCTAACTGCGAGGCTTATCGGCAAGGCCAGACGATGGGGGCGGCATTTCGGCACTGGCGGCGCGTCAAAATTGGTCGACGATTCCGACTGCTTTTGCGGTTCGACTAAAAAACTCGGATCATCATTTTTGCGTGGAGTAATGATTCGAGTACGTTGCGGGCATCGGGCAGCTAGACTGAGCCCTATGTCGTATTCCAACGAATGTTGGAGCGTGGCTGCCGGCCCGATGTTCGTGCGTGCCGCTGCGCCCGAGCGCGGCAATGTCCACATCGCCGTGGGCGGTGAATCTCTCGTTTATTACCTGCCCTTAGCGATTGCCAATATCAACGGATACTTCAAGGACGAGGGTCTGAATGTCCGGGTTTCCAACTTTGCCGGTGGTTCGCGTGCGCTACAGGCTGTCGTCGGTGGCAGTGCCGATGTGGTCTCTGGTGCCTACGAGCATACGATTAACTTGCAGTCGCGTGCGCAAATGTTCAAAAGCGTGGTGTTGCAAGGTCGCGCGCCCATGATTGTGGTGGGTGTTTCCACCAAAACCATGCCCGATTACAAGACCCCTGCGGACTTCAAGGGCAAGCGCATTGGTGTGACCGCGCCAGGCTCCTCGACCAACATGCTGTTTGAGTTTTTCCTGGCAAAGCATGGGCTGCGCGGCAGCGATGTCGCCATTATTGGTGTCGGTGCCGGTGCCGGTGCAGTGGCATCGATGCAGTCCGGGCAGATCGATGCGATTGTCAACCTCGATCCTGTGATCTCGGTGCTCGAAGCTGCCGGTGATATCAAAGTGGTACTTGATACCCGTACGATTAAAGACACGATTGAAGTGTTTGGCGGCAACATGCCAGCTGGCTGCCTCTACTTGTCCAACGACTACGTCGCAGCCAACCCCAATACGGTTCAGGCCATGGTCAATGCCATGGTGCGTGCCGACAAATGGATTCAGGCCAACGGGCCAGACGGGGTTGCCAAGGTCGTGCCCGAGTCGTATTTGCTGGGCGATCCTGCGGTCTACAAGCTGTCGGTTGAGCGCTCGCTCGAAGGCTTGTCACCCGATGGTCTGATGCCAGCCGATGGCCCCGAGACGGCATTGCGTGCCTTGGCTGAGTTCAAGCGTGACTTTGATGCCAGCGCCATTGATCTGTCCAAAACCTGGACCAACACCTTCGCTGAAAAAGCCAACCAAAAGTATTCGTGATGTCACAAGTTCCTGCATTAACGCTTAAAGATATCACCTGTACGTTTATTTCACGCGATGATCCCGGGCAGCGTTACACCGCTGTCCAGGACACCTCGCTTGAAGTCGCCGCCGGTGAGTTCGTCTCAGTCGTGGGCCCCACCGGTTGCGGCAAGTCAACACTGCTTAACGTGGGTGCTGGTTTGTTGGCACCTTCGAAGGGCAGTGTTGAAGTGTTTGGTGAGCCGTTAAAGGGCATCAATAAACGCTCGGGTTACATGTTTCAGGGCGAGGCGCTTTTGCCTTGGCGCCGAGCGCTCGACAATGTGACTGCCGGTTTGCAATTTGCCGGTGTCGACCCCAAGCAAGCCGATGAGCTTGGTCGGCAGTGGATGCGACGGGTTGGCCTCGGTGGATTTGAAGACCGGTATCCGCATCAGATGTCGGGCGGGATGCGCAAACGGACCATGCTTGCACAAACCCTGATCCGCGACCCGGACATCATTTTGATGGATGAGCCGTTCTCAGCCTTGGATATCCAGACGCGCCGGCTTATGGAAAACGAGGTTCTTGATCTCTGGATGGCCAAGCGCAAGGCCGTGCTGTTTATCACACACGACCTTGATGAGGCCATTGCCATGAGTGATCGGGTGATTGTGCTCTCGGCTGGACCGGCCACGCATCCGATTGGTGAGTTTGTCATCGACATACCCCGCCCACGCGACGTGGCCGAGGTGCGGTCGATTCCGCGGTTTGTTGAACTGCACACGCAGATCTGGTCGGTCTTGCGTGACGAGGTTCTCAAGGGCTACGCCCAACAAAAATATAAGGCAGCATAAGTTATGTGGCGTTTGATTCGACCAACTTCGAAGCTCTCCCTGCGTGTCTGGCAGATCTCTTTGCTGGCGATTATTCTGGGCGTCTGGCATTACGTCTCGATTGACCCAAAGACTGCGTTTTTCTTTGGCACGCCAACTGGTGTGGCCAAGGCGATCTGGTCCTGGTTTGTCACCGAAGGCAACATTTACTACCACCTGCAGATTACCTTGCTTGAGACGATGATTGCTTTTGTCTTGGGTACCACAGCCGGCATGTTGGCAGGATTGTGGCTTGGGTTATCACCAACGGCTAGTGCCATCCTTGACCCCTACATCAAAGCGTTTAACTCGATGCCGCGTGTGATTTTGGCGCCGATCTTTGCTATGTGGTTTGGTTTGGGCATTTGGTCCAAGGTGGCTTTGGCCTTCTCGCTCGTCTTTTTTATTGTCTTCTTTAACGTCTACCAAGGGGTCAAGGAAGTCAGTCCCACCTTGCTAGACAATGCCCGCATGCTTGGTGCGGACCGCAACAAGTTGTTGCGGTACGTGTATTTGCCCTCGGCCACTAGTTGGGTGTTCTCGAGCCTGCATACCTCGGTTGGCTTAGCCTTTGTTGGTGCTGTGGTCGGTGAGTACCTTGGTTCAGCTGCAGGTGTCGGTTACCTGATTTTGCAAGCCGAAGGCGTGTTTGATATCAACACGGTGGTCGCAGGCGTATTGGTCTTAACCGCCTGCGCATTGGTGCTCGATGCCTTGGTCGGTGTGGTCGAACGAAAGCTAATGAAATGGCAGCCCAAAAGCGGCGAGACGGAGCAGCAGGTTTAGCGACCTTCGGGCAGTGCACGCAAAGCTAGCCCAACAGTTTTCTAAACCGTGCCTCAAAGGCAGGCCAGGCGCTTGGATTGACCAGGCGTTCTGGCCTTGTGCCTTTGGTGAAGAGTTCACATAGTTGTTCTGCTGCCATACGCGCCGCGTTGTGGCGCGCTTGGTGGGTCACACCAGCTGTGTGGTAGGTCGCCACAACGTTTGGCATTGCCAGCAGGCGATGGTCGCGCGCAGGCGGCTCAACAGTCCAGACATCCAAGCCAGCACCGGCTAAGTGACCCGAGTCTAGCGCATCGGCTAAAGCCTCTTCATCATGAATGCCACCGCGGGCAGTCGATAAAAAAACGGCGCCATGGCGCATCTTGTCAAAGCATGCGGCATCAAACAGGTTGAGTGTCTCGTCGGTTCTTGGGCAGTGAACGCTAATGACATCGCTTTGGGCCAGTAGCGTTGACCAGTCAACGGGCGCCACGCCACGCGCAACCAAGACCTCCGGTTTGACATACGGGTCGTACCCGATGACTTTCATGCCAAAGGCCAAGGCCAGTTTGGCTACACGCGAGCCAATATGGCCTGCGCCAACCAAGCCGATGGTCAAGCCCTTGATTTCGTGACCCATGAGATCTTCACGCGTGCCATATTGAGCTGCGCGCATCACGCGGTCAGACTCGGCAATGCGGTGCTTGACCGACAGCAGCAAGCCGAGCGTGTGCTCGGCGACCGAGTCAGCGTTGCAGCCGCTTTGATTGACCACTAAAACGCCGCGTTCGGTGCAAGCAGCCACGTCAATTGGATCGTAGCCTGCCCCTGAACTCGAGATGCACAGCAGGTTCGGTGCGCGTTCAAGTAGCGCTTGGCTTGCGAGCCATTGATCTGGGACTTCATCGCGTGCTGCGCAGATATGGTAGGCGTGAGCTTGGGCCATGACTTGCCAGGATTGCGCCTCGAGATCAGCAAAGCGGCACAGATTCAGCGCCAAAGCAGGGCTTGCCTGAATCGTGGCGTCAAAGACCGGGTCAAGCCAGAAGTCAAATCGGATGAGTTGCGCTTGCATACGAAGTCTCACAAGGAGTGACGGGGTCAGGGCAGGCAAGCGCTGCAACTAGGCTTGCCGATTGATCGTACCACCAGGCGGACTAATCGGGTTCGCGCAACGAACCCCAGCGGCTTCTTACTGCTTTAACCAATGCGCATGGAACTCGACATGTTGGTCAATAAAGCTGCTTATGAAGTAGTAGCTATGGTCAAAACCGGGCTGCATCCTGAGTTCTAGCGTGCACCCGGCTCGCTCGCAAGCCTGTTCAAGCAGTTGCGGCTTGAGTTGCGAGGCGAGGAACTCGTCCTCAAGCCCCTGGTCGATTAGAAGCGGTGGCAGATGATGCCCTGCGTTAATTAAGGCCACACTGTCGTGGGCTGCCCATGCCGCTTGATCTTGGCCCAGGTAAGCGGTGAAGGCCTTGATGCCCCAGGGTACTTGGCTAGGGGCGACGATCGGCGAGAATGCCGAGACGCTTCGATAGAGCCCAGGGTTTCTCAGCGCCAAGGTTATTGCGCCATGGCCACCCATGGAGTGGCCGCTGATGGCGCGCGAATCCGAGGCTGGGAAATGTTTTTGCACCAGGCTTGTGAGCTCTTGGGTGACGTATGCCTCCATGCGGTAGTGCTCAGACCAGGGCGCTTGTGTGGCGTTCAGATAAAAGCCAGCGCCCTGGCCAAGATCGTAGCCCGGGTCGTTAGCCACATGCTCACCGCGCGGGCTGGTGTCGGGGGCCACCAGGATCAGGCCGTGCGCTTGTGCGTAGCGTTGAGCAGCGGCTTTGGTGGTGAAGTTTTGCTCGGTACAGGTCAGCCCCGATAACCAATACAGAACGGGACACGATTGTGCCTCAAGCGCTGCCTGCGGCAGATAGATGGCGAACTTCATTTCGCAGCCCAGTGTCGTGGCGGTATGTTGCCAGACCTCTTGACTGCCGCCAAAGCAGGCGTGTTGTTCGATGCGCTGCATATCAGCTGGCCTCTTGCAAGTCTGTGTCGTAATGAATGACGCTACGAATGGATTGACCCTGGTGCATCAGATCAAAAGCATGATTAATCTGCGCCAAACCCATGGTGTGCGTGACAAAGGGTTTGAGATCGATTCGGCCAGCCATGGCGTCTTGAACCATGCCCGGCAGTTCCGATCGACCCTTGACCCCGCCAAAGGCCGTGCCAAGCCAACGCCGGCCTGTGACCAGTTGAAAGGGTCGGGTAGAGATTTCTTGGCCAGCGCCAGCTACACCGATAATCACCGATTGTCCCCAGCCGCGGTGAGCGCACTCCAGGGCCGCGCGCATCACGCTGACGTTGCCGATACATTCGAAACTGTGATCAACCCCCCAGCCGGTCATCTCGACGATCACCTCTTGAATCGGTTTGTCATAGTCCCTTGGGTTTAAGCAGTCAGTCGCGCCAAAGACTTTGGCCAAACCGAACTTGGCCTCGTTGGTGTCAACCGCGATGATCCGGCTTGCACCAGCGAGTTTGGCGCCTTGCACCACGGCCAAGCCAATACCGCCCAACCCAAATACAGCCACCGTGTCGCCGGGCTGTACCTTGGCGGTATTCTTAACGGCACCGAGTCCAGTGGTCACGCCGCAGCCAAGCAGGCAGACCTGCTCGGGATCAGCTTCGGGGTCAATTTTAGCCAGCGACACTTCAGCAACCACTGTGTATTCGCTAAAAGTCGAGCAACCCATATAGTGATAAATCGGTTGGCCGTTATAACTAAAGCGTGTGGTGCCATCGGGCATGACACCCTTGCCCTGTGTTGCCCGCACAGCGACGCACAGATTGGTTTTGCCACTTTTGCAAAATAGGCATTGACCGCACTCAGCGGTGTAAAGGGGTATGACGTGGTCGCCTGGCTTGACACTGGTGACACCCTCGCCGACTTCGACCACAATGCCCGCGCCTTCATGGCCCAGGACCACTGGAAACAAGCCTTCCGGATCTTCGCCTGAGAGGGTGAAAGCGTCGGTGTGGCACACGCCCGTGTGCGTGATTTTGATGAGTACTTCCCCGGTGCGCGGTGGCTCAACATCGATCTCGACGATCTCAAGGGGTTCTCCGGCAGCAAAAGCAACTGCAGCACGTGATTTCATGATCATCCTCTTTGTTCAAAGTGTCCAATGTCAGCCAATGTGACAAAGCAGTCGTGGTCGTCTGGCCAGCTTTAATCGCAAAGCTAGAGCAGTTGTCTAGATTGCTGTGTGAGCCGCTAGTGAGACAGCGCGAGGGGCGCTGTCAGGTGTGACTGAGTGTGCCACACCGATTCGGACAGAATGTAGCACATGGCTTTTGGGTAGGTGCCCTTGAGGTTTAAATCGATCAGCCCTGTTGGCCCCCGGGTTGAGTTAGCCTTTTAGGTAGCCTGCCCCATCGATAGTTCGCCGAGCGATTATTGTGTGCATTGTTACTATTTCACCCTAAATGACTCGACTAAAAGCACTATGGATCAGAACCAAACCACCGCACCCAAGTCATTGTGGGAGATCTTTGTTTTTTTCACCTTGCTGGCACTACAGGGGTTTGGTGGGATTCTGGCGTTCATCGAGCAAGGCCTGGTTGTCAAAAAGCGCTGGATGACGCGCGAGGAGTTTTTAGAAGACTGGGCTGTGGCACGCACGCTGCCCGGGCCGCCGGCGATCAACATGGGCATTGTCTTTGGGGCCCGTCACTTTGGCGCCATGGGTGCGTTGACGGCCACCGTGGGCATGTTCTTTTTTCCGTCGATTCTGGTGCTGACTTTGGGTGTTGCCTATACGACAGTCGGTGACCAAGAGATGGTCATCAACGCCTTGCGCGGCATGGGCGCGGTGGCCGCGGGGTTGATTATTGCCACGGGTGTCAAGTTATTGACGGCTTTGCGAATCAACATTCTAGGTCCGCGGGTTTGCGGGGCTTTTGTTGTGGCCGGGTTTGTCGCAGTCGTCGTGTTTCAGGTGCGAGTCTCCTACGCTTTGGTGTTCTTGGGGTTGGTTGCCTGCACATTGGCGTATCTGAAGCTCACCTCGTCGAAGGCGCGTTGATATGGAGGCCATTGCGAGCGCGTTGAACGGGTCAGACTGGTTGTTTCTGATTAAAAGCTTCATGCTTTTCTCGGTTGTGGCCATGGGTGGCCCACTGATTTTGCTGCCCGAGATGCAAAGACTGTTTGTTGAGCAACAAGGCTGGATCACCGCCGAACAGGTCACAGCTTCGGTCGTGATTGCTCAGGCGGCGCCTGGCCCCAATGTGCTCTTTATCGCTTTGCTGGGCTGGAACATCGGTTTTAACTCGGGCGGCTGGGGTGCGGCCGTCTTTGGCGCATCGGTCAGTATGTTTGCGATTTTGCTGCCCTCATCAGTCATGTTGTTTGCGTGTGCGCGCTGGTTAAACCGGCATCAAGACAAGGCGTTTGTACGCGCTTTCAAGCAAGGCATGTCACCGATCGTGATTGCGTTGTTGATTTGTTCGGGCTGGTCTTTAGCGGCCACTGGCATGATCATCGACTTTGATTGGCGCTTGTTGTTGCTGACCTTCATTGTGGTTGGCCTGGTGGTTTGGGGGCGGATCCACATGTTTTGGTTATTAGCCATGGGTGCCGCGCTTGGGGCACTTGGGCTATTCTAGCGATCGTCAACAAGGGCGAGCCATGGGTCACGTTTCAGCCACACCTGCGACGGATTTTTTACGTAAAGAGCGTATCTCGTTTAGCGAGCATGTCTACGATTACATCGAGCATGGCGGCACGGCAGAGTCTGCGCGACAGCTCGGTGTCGATGAGCACTGTGTCGTTAAAACCTTGGTGATGCACGATGAACGACAAAAGGGGCTTGTCGTGCTGATGCATGGCGATCGCCAGGTGTCGACCAAGAACCTTGCGCGTCAAACCAATCGCAAACGCATCGAGCCTTGCACCCCTGATATGGCGATGCGTTTTTCTGGTTACATGGTGGGGGGCACTTCACCGTTTGGATTGCGCAAAGCGATGCCCATCTATGTCGAGCAATCCATCTTGCAACTTGAACAAATCTTTATCAACGGTGGGCGGCGAGGTTTTTTGGTGGGCATCGCCCCTGAGGTGCTTACCCGCGTCCTAAACGCAACCGTTGTGCAGTGTGCGTTGACGTCCTGAGTGATCAGTCATGGCGCTTGGTGGGTGCGCTCTAATGGGCGGCGCAGCGTGAGGACGTTCTGATTGCCTTGTCGTTGCCAATGGCACTCGTGCATCATTTTTTTAGTCAGATAGACGCCGAGCCCGCCGACTCGGCGGTCATGCAATGATTGTCCGATATCGGGCTGCGGCGCCTGCGTAAAAGGGTCATAAGCGGGTGCGTCGTCACGGATCTCGACTTCGAGTCATTGCCCATCGGTTGATAAAGTCACACCGATGACCCGGTCGGTCGCACCCTTTAAGCCATGGGTGATGCTGTTGGTGATGAGTTCTTCGAGACAGAAGTTCACCGGGAAAATCAAATGTTTGTGGTCATTTAATGCGTGATGAACACGAGAGGCCAGCGGTCCGATCTCATCGAGCTTGGACGGCATTTCATACGCCAGTAAGGTCTGGTTTAACGCCATGCTTATCAACCCGGCTCGGTGATAAAGGTTGTAAAAATCTCGGCGAAATCGATTTGGGCATTCAGTTGTACGCCAAGCATGTAGATGCCGCCGACTTTGCGGTGC
>SKIZ01000110.1 GCA_007116135.1 Burkholderiaceae bacterium | reverse complement strand
CGGGCGCTAACCGGTATTGCCGCTGGCATTGAGAACACCAACTATTTCCTCGATACGACTCAAGGACAGTTTGTCTTGACCGTCTTTGAGGTGTTGCGCATCGAACAACTGCCCTTCTATGTTGAGCTCATGCATACCTTGGGCAACCAAGGGCTCGCTGTGCCGATGCCGCAGACGCGCCGCGATGGCCAACGCATCTCGAAGCTGCAAAACAAACCCACGATCATTGTCACCAAACTGCCCGGGCAGTGGGTCAAAGAACCAACGCCACAACACTGTGCGTTGGCCGCGCAGGCCATGGCCAAAATTCACTTAGGTGGCGCTACATTTGGTATCAAACAACCTAATCTGCGCGGTTTAGCCTGGTGGCAAGCCACCGCACCAGGTTTAACCGAATTCTTGAGCCCCGGTCAGCGTGCGCTTTTGTCTCAGACGCTTGCACAGCAAACTGCGCTGGCTGACAGCGGTGCTTTGGACGACCTGCCGCAAGGTCCGGCGCATTGCGACTACTTTCGGGACAATGTCCTTTTTACCGGATCGACCCAAGCCCCCGCATTAGGTGGGGTAATCGACTTTTACTTCGCAGGCTGTGATTATTGGCTATTCGATTTGGCCGTAGCGGTCAACGACTGGTGCATCGATCACACAAGCGGCTTATTTAAGCCCGAGTTGCTCCAGAGCTGGTTATCGGCCTATCAAGCGATCAGACCTCTGAGCGCTAGGGAGCGAGAACGCTGGCCTGAGATGCTGCAAGCAGCCGCTCTACGGTTTTGGGTGTCGCGGCTTTATGACTTTTATCGGCCGCGCCCCGCCGAGACCCTAAAGCCGCATGACCCGACTCATTTTGAACAGGTTCTGGAGATGCGTGTGCGCGTCGCACCGCCTGCTATTTCGGAGGCAAATTAATGCAAGCCGTCTCTTTGCCCGCTCAAGCGGGTCTACAGTGGATTATTGGTGGTTGGATCCTTTTTAAGCGGCAACCCATGGCGCTTTTTACTTGGGCCATGTTTATCACCTTGGTGCTGATTTTTTCCACGCTAACTGCACCCTTTGGTCCTTTGCTATTCATTGCGCTCATGCCAACGGTGACCTTCTTGACCCTGTCGATCACCCGCGAGGTCTATCAAGGCACCCGCCTGTTGCCCACGATGTGGTTTAGTTCACTTAAACAGCCCGGTTTATTCAAAAAGCTCTTCCTAGTTGGTCTTTTATACGTCGGGATGTGTCTAGGTGTTGGTTTGTTGGTCTTTCTGCCCTTTTCTGGCCAGATCGGTCAAGCCATGCAAATGGCCGCCGAAACACAAGACATGGCGCCACTGATGCAGGTCGTCAGAACGCCGATGCTCATCTTTGCATTCTTCTATTTTCTATTGGCCGCTTTGTTTTGGTATTCACCAGCATTAATCGGTTGGCATGACACAACGATCGGCAAGGCCTTGTTTTTTAGTGCTATTGCTTGCTGGCGCAATAGGTGGGCTTTCATTTTGTATGGTGCGGCCTGGTTTGCTGTGTTCTATCTGATGGACATTTTTATTGGCGCCACTATCGCAGTCGGTATTCCGGCGGAATTTGCAGCGGCCTTACAGCTGCCGCTCAATGTCGTGCTCGGTAGCGTCTTGTACGCGAGCTTCTACCCCACCTATCGGCAGGTTTTTGAGAGTACGCAAACGGTCTGATGCCACGCGCACCGCATCAATTGCGGCTGATACATCTAGTCTCTCACGCCAGGCCAACTCGATGACGCCACGCGCCCGTGCACAACCGAAAACCCGGTTTGGTTTGGCGCATGGCACGATCAGAACCGGCTTGAACTCGGGGTCGACAAAAATTAACGTAATCGACACGCGCATCGCGAAGGTGTGCACGCAACGACAACGGTCAAACCACAGTGCGACACGCTGGTCTATCACCGGCTGGCCTATTAGACCCATGAGTCTTTGTTTGAATGTCCGACATACAGTGACATCGAAAATTTCAGCCTCAATCAAACATCACCCCTAGATTGACATAAATGGAAAACCCAAGCACCAGAAATGTGCACGGGAAAAAACACACCACCAATGGCAGCAGCATCTTGACTGGCGCTTGCAAGGCTTGCTTTTCGGCATTCATTAAACGTTGATGGCGCAACTGCTTGCTATGCACGAGCAGGCTCGCAGCCATACCGCTGCCAAGCTCTTCGGCCTGAATCAAGGCAACGCAGATACGCCTTAAGGCTGGCGCACGCATCCGCGCGAGCATTTGCTTAAATGCATCAGCACGCGTGGCGCCCGAACGCACTTGCAACAGCCAACTTTGCCAAAGCGTTGTCAGAGGCGTTTGGTGTTGATAGCGCACCACCAATTGCACGCCCGTTTGCAAGTTCATTCCCGCACGCAGACACATACTGAGCAGATCCAGAAACAAAGGCAATTCATTGGTCAATTCAGCCTGGTTTTGCTTGATTCGCTGGTTGACCCATAAACCGCACGCGGCCCAAGCAACGCCTGCTGCCAAACCAGTCAGAGGCATTGAGCCCGAGAACCAGGCAACCGCGGTCGCGCTGGCAACTGTCGAGGCGATTTTCAGTGCCAGCAAGTCGGCGGCTTGCCAGCCGCGCAAGCCCGCCTGCTGGCAAAGGCTGTCATAAAGCGCTCGGGTATGGGCGCGCAGGACACGACCGAGCAACGCTCGCCAGGGCTTGACACCGGCGGCTGCGCGCCAGTCCATGACGTAATAGACCACTAAAAACACGGTCAATCCCGCCAGCAGCCCTAAGGGGATCTCCAAACCGTTCATGATCGACCCACCCTTCTCAAGCCTTGATCACCACCGTGCGACGCAACCACCAAAACCCAAGTGCCTCAAAGAAAGCCAATGCCACGAGCACCATATGGCCCTCTTTGGTATGCAACAAAGCCGTGGCAAACGCATCATCCATCGCGCCAAGTGCCAACATGAGGCCGATGGGCATCAGGGCCATCACCCACGCCTGTAACCATCCTTGCGCCGTTAGGGCGGCAAGCCGCGATTTGACTTGGGCCGCCTCTTGCATCGTGTGGGCTGTTTGCTCTAGCATCGCCGCCAAGGGTCCTCCGGTCTGTGTCGCGACCCGAAGCGTGAGCGCCAAGAGCGCAAGCGTCTGCCCGCCCATGCGACTGCGCAGCTGCTCAAATGCATCGGCTGCAGTCGCACCCAAACGTATCTGGCGACTAACCACAGCGAACTCTTGCGACAAGGGTGCTAAGGCATGATTGACCAGCGACTGCAAACCATTGGCCAGACTTGAGCCAGCGCGCATTGATGCCGATAGCGATAACAATGCATCTGGCAGTTGCGCCTCAAATGCCTTTAACCGTTGGCGGCGCAACCAGGACACCAGGACATCAGGCGCGCTCCAACATAGCGCGAGGACCACAAGGCCCGGTACAACACCAATGCCGCTGAGCACACAGAGTCCAGCGCCCAATAGGCCAATTAACAGTGCCGCAGGCCACAGTAGCTTTAAGTCCAGAAAGAGAAACAAGTCTCGCAGGCGATGCTCAAACTGGCTGGTGTAGGTTGCCCGATGACTTTGCAAGGCCAGATACAAGGCCCGCTGTACCAGCCAGACCACCCATCCGGCCGCAAGTCCGCCGCCAATAATTGACCACCAAACCGACATGACTTAAATGCCCTGCCCGGCAGCGGCAAACCATCGATCAACGGCATCGACCAATTGGGGTGGACCGAGCTCACGCCAGTGCCTCATGGCCACTGGCGGCAAGCCCTGCGCCACCGACGTCCCCCGCATAAAGTCATAACGGATAAGCGGTTGGAGCTGAATCTGACCGGACTCCATGCCCGTGATTTCATCGACGGCACTAATAACGCGACGCCCATCGGCTAGGCGCGTTTGTTGAACAATCAACCCAATGGCCCGAGCAATCTGGTCACGGATAGCGGTAAGGGGCAAGTCCTTGCCGGCCATCAACACCATCGTCTCAAGCCGCGAGAGCGCATCGCGCGGACTGTTGGCATGCAACGTGGTCAGTGAGCCATCGTGCCCGGTATTCATGGCCGCCAACATGTCGATGGCTTCGCCCCCGCGACACTCACCGACAATGATTCGATCAGGGCGCATGCGCAACGCGTTACGGACCAAGTCACGTATGCTCACCGCACCACTGCCCTCGACGTTGGCAGGACGTGCCTCTAGGCTGACCACATGGGGATGCCCAATCTGAAGCTCGGCGGCGTCCTCGATGGTAATGACGCGTTGATGTCGTGGGACTTGGCTGCCAAGGACGTTAAGCAAAGTCGTCTTGCCTGAACCCGTGCCACCGGAGATGAGGATATTGCTTCGATTAAGCACGGCAAGCGCTAAAAAATGCCCCATTGGCTCACTAATCGAGCCCATTTGAATCAGATCCTGCATCTGCAGCCGCTTGGTTGGGAATTTACGGATCGTCAGGCAAGCACCATGCAAGGCGATGGGCTTGATCACCGCATTAACCCGGGAGCCGTCTGGCAATCTTGCATCGACCATCGGCGAGGAGTCATCGATGCGACGCCCAAGCGGATAGACGATTCGTTCGATGGCCGTGCGCACCGCATGATCATTGGCGAAATGCACGCTATGTGGCATGAGCGTTCCGGCGCGCTCGACATAGATCTGATCAAAACGATTGACCATGATTTCACTGACCTCTGGGTCTTCAATAAGCGGTTGCAGCACGCCTAGGCCGGCCACGTCGCTGACCACCGACTCGAGTGCGAGCGCTTGGAGCTCAATACTCAAACCGTGATCGTCCTCATGAAGCATTTCCTGCAAGACCTCACGGGCCTTGACTCGCAGCACAGTTGCTGGCAAGTGATTCAAGTCGAGCTTTCGCACATCGAGCACAGCAATTAACTCGGCATGCAAGGCGCTTCGTATCTGGGGATCGAGCACCGGGGTCTGCGGCTCAAAGGTCTCTGTGGGCTCTGTCAATGGGCCGTTGGCACAGACCGGATCTTCTTTGCCCGGCCTCAATAGCTCGAACCTTAATCGATAGCCACCAATCTGCACTTCATCACGTGCTAGCAACGGAAAGTGTTGGGCGCACCTAATGCCGTTGACTCGTGTGCCAGCCAGACTGCCCAAGTCTTCGATCTGCAGAAAATCACCGAGTTGCGAGACACACGCATGGCGCTTTCCGATACGCCAGTGCGCCAGTCGAATACCGCACTGCTCGTCTTTGCCGATCATGACCGGTGCGCTCGCCGTCAGGCGCTGCATGACGCCATCATCGTTGATTACTTCAACTGTTAGCAACTGTACCTCCCTTTATGGTTTGATCGGATCAAAAGAATGGGTATTGCCCTGCCCGCTGCGCGCCCGGCTTGACCATTGAGATAAGGTGTCATGCGCTGGATGCCATTGGTGCGTCTGGTCATCGGGCTGACCGACCATGGGGACGTTGATCTCATGCGATTGACCAATCTGCCAGTCCTCGATGGTCTGCGCGCGGGTGACTCGGGCCATCATGGATGGATGGTCAGGCGTGACTACGACCGGGGTTACAAAGATGGCGAGCTCGACCTCACGTAACTGTTTGTGCTGTACGCCAAAGAGTCCGCGTGTGCCAGCAACTTGCTCGTGCGACAGAAACCCGCCTAACACCAATGTCTGGCCGGACTTGACGTTGAACTCGCTTTTCGCTTTGCGCATACGTATGGCTGGGCCAGCATCGGTGGTAATCGATGGGTCAATCGAGCTGACTTCAATTTCAATTTGGGCGCGGATTGCCCCTTGCGGATCGATTTCAGGTGTGACGTTCAGTAGCACCCCGTATTTCTTGAATAAAGTCGTGCGCTTACCGTCCTTGTCAACGTAGGCATACGGGATCTCACCACCAGCCTGAAACGACGCCGCTGAGCCGCTGCGCGCGAGTAACTGCGGTTGCGCCAACAGCACCGCTTGACCCTGTTGCATCAAAGTCTGCAGCCTAGCGTTAATGAGTTCATTCATCCCTAAAAGCCCACCTTGACCCGATCCTTCTAATGGCCCGCGTTGTGTTGGCACAAGCCCTGCACTGCCGATTTGCCAAGCACTAGCCGCATGCAAACCACCTTGTGGAGCCATCTCCCAATGCACCCCCATCTCGCGCATCTCATGGCGTGGTAGCTCAAGCACCTTGACGTCCAACATCACCATCTCATCCCATGCGATGCTGCTTGTCAGATCAACCACATCGGGGTAGCGCGACAAGATCTGCTTTAACTGCTGCAGATTCTCGGTTGAGACCTCCCGGCCTTCGACCACGATGTGCTGACCAGCCAGGCGAACGCCTACGCCTGGCAGTGCCTCGAGCACCTTACTGACCTCTTGTAATCGCCTTTGTAAGCCGGCACTTTCGATGACCACGCGATATTGGGTTTGCGTGCCGCCTTTGGCCCAGATGTCAACCGTGGTTGAACCGGGTTGCTTGGCAAACAAAATAACCTCGTTGGCAGACACCGCATTGGCCTGCACCAATTGACTATTGCCCACCGCGACCTGGGTGATGCCCTCAAGGCGAACGACATGGGCGCTGCCGGCTTCTAGGGACAAGTCCACCGCCGGCGCTGCGCCCGCGCACACGTTGCCCATCACCATCAAACAGGCGCAGCACCAGCGCAAATAAGAAGCTGTCATGAGTGCGCTGTCCTTAGACCGTTGCGAGCTTTAAGCGGTGATCTATGGCTCAAGCTCAAGCATGTCACCATAAATAATCAGCGCTCGGCTGTCTTGCCCAAGCGAAGGCGCCAATCCGACAAAGCCCGCCAGATGATTTGCCTGCCCCTCCGGCGTTGGGGTGTTCGGGCTGCCACCTTGCGCGTGCGCCTCATTGGCAAGCCGCAACACAGCGCTGAGCACACCGCCCTGGTTGGCTGACACCAGCTTGACCGCTTGTTTGGCTGAGACGTCAAGCGTCACCGAGTTCAACCCAGACTCGCTAGCCAGTCCAGGATGCTCGATGAAGGGCCGATCGGTTGCCAAGACTTTTACCGCACTGACCAACAAGGTCGTGACTCGTTGTCCCATGTGCGAGAAGGTGACATAGACATCTATGACATCACCTGCGTCAAGGCGTCCAGACAGTGAGCTGACATGATCAACGGGGATGGTGACTGCGCGTCGCCCACGCCCGAGCTGTTGCGATAGCGCAGCCGCCTTGGGTTGGGCCAAAATGGAGCGCGTCAATGGTTGGCCGGCCAAGACATCTTCGCGCAAGACCAACCCCTCGATATCGTCGACCTCTTGTGGGGCAAAACCGTCAGCACTAGCCCAAGCCTGTGGCATCTCGCGCAGGGCGAAGTCTTCAAAGCGCAAAACCGTACCGGCGGGCAAGGCGCGCTGGCTCACAATACGCTGCGTCATTTGTTGCCTGGCCTGCTCATCAAGGGCCTGCACGCGTTCGGTCAGATAGTGGTGAACACCGGCAATGGTCAGCGCGCCCAACAAAACCGGCAGTGCGAGTTTCTTAAGCATGACCCATGTCGCAGCCGTCTTCTCGCTGGCCATCAGGGCCTCGCTTTGGCAGGTCGCAGGCGTGAGACCAACACAACAAAGCCATCTGTCGTCTTGACCTCAGGCGACCAAAACACAGCCCAGGAATCCTCCTGCGAGACTGAGCTGTAGATCCAGTGCTCGCCTTCTAGTGAAGCGGCAAAGGGCTCATTGACCGATTGCGCCCAGCGCGCAAACCAGTGGCCAAAGTCGCCCAAGCCGCAACGCCACTGATGATGCACACAAACTTGCCCAATCTGGCGCGCAGTTGCCGCGCTCATGCAAGGTGAAAGCTGCCTTAATTCAGCGTGTGGCAGCGCCGGCCAGTCCTTGCATGACCCAACCGATGTTTGGGCATAGACAACGCTGGCGCACAGAGCGGTCAACAAAAGCACGGCAAGCTCTGGCCAGCGGGCGCCCTTTAAGCGTCGACTCACCATAAGAGCTGCCTCGAGGGTTTAGGGGTCGATTTGCGATAGGCCTCGGGCAAGCTAAATTGCCAATTTTCAAGCCACACCGTCGGTGAACCACGATCAGCCCAAGGCGCCTCTATGGCGCGCAACGTTGGCAACAACGCCCGAATCACTGATTTGCTGTGCAAGGCGGTCTTGCGCCATAACGTGGGTGCAGCATCAATTCTTTGCACAACCTCGTCGTAGCGACTGGCTTGACCTGCACCGACCAAACGCCAGCCGGTCTGCGCAAAGGTGCCATGGGTTTGGACTGCCAGCCAGCGATTGTGACCAATGCCATACTGACTCATCACTTGGCTGCGCCATCGATCTGGCGGACCGTTTGTGCGGCTAGCTTGAACCGGCAACACTTGGTGCGAATGGGCTGCAGCGGTCGCAGCCACTTGGGCACCAAGCCATTGCGCAAGCCATTGGTGCTGGGTGCGGGCGCTGTAGTGGATCGCCAATCCGAGGGTGACCAGCAAAAGACAAACCACCACACTTTCAGCCAAGACCTGACCGCGCTGATTTGCTCGGGCTTGATCATACGTTTTATGGCAAGACATTTTTAGCCATCCAAAAAGGTTGAAACAGGTTTGCGCTGACCTGTGCGTCGGCTGCACTGGGTTGATAGGCATCAAAATAGGCCTGCGCCGCTGATTGCGCGTGCAGGTACTGGCCCCAGTTGCCACCAATACGCAGCAACCCTTTGAGGCGCAACCCCAGGCGCAATATCGGGTCGTCTAACGTACCAATCGCCTGGCGAACCCGCAGCCGAGTCAGCAATCGATCGGGGCGCGACAAAATGTAGGGCCGGACTTGCGCGCGCGGGCGCCACACTAACTGCGATGAGTAACCCCGGCCATCTGCCAGTACATTACGAAAACCGTGTAGCCAGGACGTCAAAGAGTATTGCGAGGTGACCCAATTGAAGAACGTGATTTTGCGGAAATCTTTGGGGCCCGCCCCAGCACGCCCAAACAGCGCGTCAACGGGTCCCACCGCCTTTTTGCCACGCATCAGGTTTTTGACGTTGGCAAAGCCCATCGGATACTCGCGCCAATAACAAAACTTCACCCTAAAGCCGCGCACGGCGTGAAACGACAGGCTGTCGGTGACCTGCCAGTAATTGAAGTTAAAGGTCGACTCACCGCGGCGCCTTAATTGATGCCGCATATGTGGACATCCCTTGCTAACCATCCACCAGTTTCTTGCGGTGTCGTTGCGTTTTCTTAAATAAGGATGCTGGGCAATTGTTTGTTTAAACCAATCACGCCAGATCGCGTCATGAGGCTCTATGAGTGTTGGTTGCAAGTCCTTTGAAGGCAAATCAACTTCATAGATCACATTGACCGACTGATGGGGTTGGTGCGCCATGTTTTTATCGAGCACCGCCTTGACGATTTCGTGCGTCTGAGTATGAATGTTCTTGAGCAATGACAAGCGAGCACGATCGAGATCCTTGGAAATGCTGCGATCGTGCGCCTGAAAAGCCAGGTGCAATTGCCGCAAGCCCTCCATGGTCTGACCCACGGCACTGACCTTCGAAGCGGCATACGCGGCGGCATGTTTAGGCCCAAACATCATGGCAATCAGATACAAGGGTGGATTGCCCCGCATCACTTGACGACTCATCTCAACACGCATCTTCTCGGCGCTAGCAACTGTCATTAAATGTGCCATTGCGACTTGATGAGCCATAACCGTGCGGTTCAAAAACGCATGCGCATTGAGCAAGCGCGCGTGATGTTGCGAAGCCGCTAAGCTTGCCGCAAGCGTGGATTGCTCAAGCACTTGTTGCGCCATAAAGAGTTGCGATAACGAAGCGCGCTGTTGCCAGGCCAACACCGCGACCGAGCAAATCGCGATCGCCAGCACCAAGGCTGCGCCCTCTTGTCTGTGACGCTGTCTCATGGCCACAACCTCAGTTGCTACTGGCGCCATAGTTTTTCAGTGACTTATTCTTGATTTGCTTGTTCGCCTCACGTGCTGCGGTGCCGGCGTTTGAAATCGCGGTGCGCGAGCTCTCGCCAGCAAGTTCACTGGCAATGGCTGCTGTTTGTGAACGTATCACCCGACCAAACGATTGATAGACAGCAATGGCGGCCACCGCAACCAAGGCCACGATAATGATGTATTCGGTCATCCCTTGACCACGCTGACGATCGCGTTGACATGGGCGGCGGTGAGGATTTCTGGCGCTTGCGGCTTGACTTGTGTCGGTCGCTGCAGGCGCGTTTGAACGATTGACTGGCAACATAGAGGCATCCTTTGTCGTGCGGTTGGCAAGGGATGCAGTGTGCCTATGGTGGCAAGCCCAAACAATTCGCAATTGCAACAACACGGGTATCCGCAATCGGGGGGTCTGGTGTGACAGAGATCTGTCATGAAACCTTCATCTAGCGGCGCAACCCTCAGGTACACTTTTGACTGATAGTGCCGATTTGCGCACTGCACACGAACGTCAACCGATTGGTACGCATATGAAAATAGCGATTGCGGGCACAGGCTATGTCGGCTTGTCCAATGCCGTATTACTAGCCCAGCATTTTGAAGTTCTCGCCCTTGATATTGACTCAAACAAGGTCGAGGCGATTAACGCGCGACGCAGTCCGATTGAGGATCAAGACATCGCGAGTTACCTAAAGAGGCCAGCGCTGAATTTGCGTGCCACCACCGATCCTTCCCAAGCCTATGTCGATGCGACTTTTATTGTGGTTGCGGCACCGACTGATTATGACCCGCTGACCAATCACTTTGACACCCGCGCCGTGGAGTCAGTCTTGTCTGACATCGTGCGCATCAATCCAAGTGCCACGGTCATCATCAAGTCCACGGTGCCAGTTGGCTTTACCGAGAATGCTCGACGCCACTTCAAGAGCGATCAATTTGTGTTTTCGCCTGAATTTTTGCGTGAAGGCCGGGCATTGTTTGACAACTTGTATCCTAGCCGAATTGTCATTGGCGAGCGCTCTGAGCGTGCCACGCAGTTTGCACAGATGCTACAGCAATGCGCCCTCAAACCCGATATATCCGTCCTGTGTACCGGCAACACCGAGGCCGAGGCGATCAAGCTTTTTGCCAACACCTATCTCGCCATGCGCGTGGCTTACTTTAACGAGCTAGACACCTACGCCCAGACCCATGGGCTAGATACGCGCGACATTATTGACGGCGTATGCCTAGACCCTCGCATTGGTCAGCACTACAACAATCCATCCTTTGGTTACGGTGGCTACTGCCTGCCAAAGGACACCAAGCAAATGCTGGCGAACTACCAGGACATCCCGCAAAACCTGATTCAAGCAATCGTTCAAGCCAACGTCACGCGCAAAGACTTTGTGGCAAGCGATATCGTCAGCCGCAACCCCAAGGTCGTTGGGATTTATCGACTGGTCATGAAGTCAGGATCGGACAATTTCCGCTCAAGCTCGATCCAGGGCGTCATGAAGAGAATCAAGGCCAAGGGCATCGAGGTGATCGTCTATGAGCCGGCTTTAAAAGAAGACACTTTCTTTCGCTCTGAAGTGGTCAATGATCTGGCCGCGTTTAAGGCCAAGGCTGATCTGATTGTGGCAAACCGATTGACCGATGATCTCAAGGACGTCGTCGATCGGGTTTACACCCGCGACCTATTCAATAGTGACGTTTGATCTGTCCGATCGATCTGCGCTGCCAGCGCCCTACTGCATCATTTGCTTGGCAATGGAGGGATCCATCATCAGGCGATAGTAAAGGGTCATGCATGAAAGCGACGCCGGTAAATTAGGCGACTGCGCCTTGACAAGCGAACGAGCAAGCGCCCCGTCGCTCGCACCCGAGACAAGCATGGCCATAAAGACGTCGGCGCCGGTGGCGTCAGTAAATGCATCACGCGCAAAGCGCTTTTCTACCGCGGCACATACGCTAGAGCTGCTCTCGTTGATCTGCGGATAAAAGAAAATGCCTGCGGCGACGATTAGTAACGCAATCAGAAGTTTCATTAGAGTGCCCTTACGATTGGCTTGCCCATTGTTATCGGTTTAGCAAGCAACGTGCGTATTTTGCCTGAATTTAAGAGAATATGAGTGCGAGACGATCGGTACAATGAGCGATTGAATTGAGTCAGCAGCGCGCCATGGCGGTTAATCACTACGAGAACTTTCCGGTTGCATCTATTTTGTTGCCTAAGTCGGTGCGCCAGGACGTTGTACGACTGTATCGTTTTGCGCGTGCCGCCGATGACATTGCTGATGAAGGCGAGCAGACGACCGTTCAACGTCGGGCCGCACTGGCGGCTTATCGTCATGCGCTCATTGAGGTTACACAGGATCCGGACATCAAAACACTTGGATCCGATGAGCTCGATGCGATTTTTTTGCCGCTCGGGCAAACGATTCGCAAGCACCAGCTGCCGCTGTCATTATTGACCGATCTATTGTCGGCGTTTGAGCAAGACACTCAGGTCCAGCGCTACACCAGTGAGGCGCAGTTGATGGACTACTGCGCCCGTTCAGCCAATCCGGTGGGACGTCTGATGCTGCATCTGTTTAAAACCACGGACAACCAAAGCCTGGGGCAATCGGATTCGATTTGTACGGCCTTGCAGCGCATCAATTTTTTGCAAGATGTTGCGATCGATTGGCGCAAAAAGCGGATCTACTTGCCCCAAGAGTCCATGAGCCAAGCCGGTGTGAGCTCGGCGCACATCAGCAACGCGGTTTGTGATGCGCACTGGCAGAGCCTTATGCGCTCCCAAGTGCAGATCTGCCGCGACCTGATGGCCCATGGCAAACCACTGGGTCGGCGCCTGCCGGGTCGCATCGGTTTGGAAATTCGTCTTATCATGGCGGGCGGCAGCCGCATTCTTGACAAAATAGAGGCGGTTGGCTTTGATGTTTTTGCCCACCGGCCTACTTTGACCAAGATGGACTGGATTGGCCTACTCGTACGAGCACTTTAAAACCATGACCCCTGATCAATACTGCCAGGACAAAGCTGCACGCAGTGGCTCTAGCTTCTATTACGCCTTTTTGTTTTTGCCGCCTGATCGTCGGCGCGCCATCACTGCACTTTATGCCTTTTGCCGTGAGGTCGATGATGTGGTTGATGAGTGCACCGACATTGGCGTTGCCCGCACTAAGCTTGCCTGGTGGCGAACGCAAATAGCGCAGACCTTTGAGGGCAACCCCACGCATCCGGTTATGCGTGCACTGGCTGACCATATCAAGCCATTTGATCTGACCGAGGCTCGCTTGCAAGCGGTGATCACGGGCATGGAAATGGATCTTGATACCAACCGATATGCCGATTGGGCCGCATTAGAGAATTACTGTTGGCATGCCGCTGGGGTCGTCGGCGAGATGTCAGCTAGCATCTTTGGCTATACCGAGCCACAGACGCTTGAATATGCCACCAAACTCGGGCTGGCCTTTCAGTTGACCAATATTATTCGCGACGTCGGCGATGATGCCAGACGCGGTCGCATTTACCTGCCAACTAACGAGCTGCAGCAATTTGATGTCAGCATCGATGATGTTCTCGATTGCAAGCAAACACCAGCCTTTGAATCACTCATGCGATTTCAAGCCACACGCGCACGCAAGCTTTATCGTGATGCCGCACTGGCCCTACAAGAGCGCGACCGCCAAGCGCAGCGCCCTGGTTTGATGATGGCAGCTATCTACATGACATTGCTTGACGAAATTGAGGATGAGAATTTCCAGGTGCTTGATCAGCGCGTGGCCTTAACACCGGTACGCAAGCTTTGGCTGGCCTGGAAAAACTGGGTGGCCGGCGGGCGCCCTGCCCTTAAGTTACTCAAACGCACATCCAGCCCAGAATGAATATCGCCATTGTGGGTGCCGGTTGGGCTGGGCTGGCAGCAGCGAGTCATTGTATGCGCCATGGCGCGAGCGTGACCCTCTTTGACGCGGCCCAAGCACCTGGCGGGCGTGCACGCGGTGTGCATGACGAGCGTTTGGGTGAGCTAGATAACGGCCAACATATTTTGATTGGCGCCTACAGCCAGACCCTTGCCACGATGGCTCATGATTTGGGCCAAGACGCGATCAAGGCTCAGTTCTTACGCCTGCCTTTGGCCATTCGCAGCGCCAATGGCGCATTTGATCTGCATGCTCGGCGCGGCCTTGGTCAGACGTTAGGCAACGCATTGGGGCTGTGGTTGGCTCGAGGCTTGAGCCTGACAGACAAATGGCAAGCCACGCGGCTGCTGCAAAGGTTGGGTTCAAGACGCAACCAACCGGTTATGGGCCAAACCGTGAACCAGTGGCTAAAAGAGCAGGCACAAACCAACAACAACCTGCGCTGGCTTTGGTGGCCGCTATGCATTGCCACGCTTAACACGGCACCAGCGCAAGCGTGTGCGGTATTGTTTGCCAATGTGCTGCGCGACAGCCTGGCCAGTGCCCAAGCTGGTGCGACCGATTTATTGATCCCGCGCCAAAACCTGACACAACTGTGGCCCGCCTCAGTAGCAAGCCGTGCGCACACGCGTTGGGGCAAACCCATCCGTGAACTGACGATCACCGCCGAGTTCGTTGAGCTCGAAAACGAGCGCTTTGACGCTTGTATCCTTGCCCTGCCACCGGTCAACCTCAAGCGTCTGACCCAACACTTCAGTCAAGCACAGACGCTAAACGATCAGCTTGATGGGTTCTCGTACCGCTCAATCACGACTTGTTATGTCGCCTTGTCTGAGCGAATTGAAATGCCCTCACCGATGCTGTTGTTTGATCATCAAGAAAAACCCGATGCACCAGCCCAATGGGTTTTTAATCGAGATGCCTTCATGCACACGCCTGGTGCTGCCCAACTGGCCTTTGTGATCAGTGACTCGCAGTCTTTAACCTTAAATGATCAAGCGCTAGTCGATGCGGTCATGAGACAGCTGGCCGATGCAATGGGCTGCCAAACCATGCCCAAAGTAACGGGTTGGCGCTGCTTTGACGAAAAGAGAGCCACTTTTGCAGCACTACCGGGCCTTGCCCGCCCGAGCAACCAAACCATTTGGCCGCGAGTCATGGTGGCCGGTGACTGGACCGACACCGGGTATCCGTCAGTCATTGAAGGCGCGGTACGAAGCGGCCTGACAGCGGCACAAGCGCTTTTGCGTCAAATGCCGCACTTAACCGCGCAAGCTCGATAACGTGAACCAGCCCAGGGCGGTCATCGATAGGCACCCCACCAGGGTCACAATGGCATAAATCAAGGCAAGGCCGATGCGACCTTGCGCAAAAAACGTGACCGTTTCAGCCGAAAACGTTGAATAGGTGGTCAAAGCCCCTAATAGCCCAGTGATAACAAAGAGACGAACAGGGGTAGACCAATCCGGTGCCGCCAAACTGTAGGCCAGAGCCAATCCAATTAAAAACGAGCCGCCCAGGTTTGCCGCCCAAGTGCCGATTGGAAATCGGTCCGGCCCTGGGTTGAGCCAGATCGACAAACCCCATCGTGCCCAGGCACCTAAGGCCGCGCCGGCCCCAATGGCCACGAAATTAGTGAGAGTGTAATTTCCTGTGTACATGCATCAGACCTTGGCATGTTCTCTGATGTAATCACGCACGCTGGCCTCATCGCATGGCAACTCGACCACGCGCTGTGGGCGTGCCTCAAGGTCCTCAAATCCAGGCGGCCGAGGTGCCGGGCGGCCAAGCGCCTCTTGAATCGTCTCGGAAAACTTCGCCGGCAGCGCTGTTTCTAAAACCAGCATGGGCACATCGGGCTCGACAAACTCACGGGCAACCTTCACACCGTCTGCGGTGTGTGGGTCGATGAGAAGCCCAGTCTGATCAAATATTCGACGAATGGTCGCTAATCGATTGTGATGGTTACTGACGCCAGCCACGATGCCGAAGTCACGTTCAAAACGTCCAAGATGCGCCGACAAGTCAAACTGCCCGGCGCTCGCGAGTTGCTGCCAGAGTGAACCGACCGCTTGTGCATCGCCATCGAGCAAATCAAAGACGAAGCGCTCGAAGTTCGATGCTCTGGAGATATCCATCGAAGGGCTTGATGTGATGTGCGTTTGAGCTGGTGCGCGGGGCCGGTAGTGGCCGGTTCGGAAAAACTCCTCGAGCACGTTGTTCTCATTGGTGGCCAACACCAGACGTCGTATAGGTAAACCCATTCGACGCGCAATGTGGCCCGACAAGATATTGCCAAAATTGCCTGAGGGCACTGCAAACGAGACCATCTGACCTGGCGCATCAGTCGAGCGCAACCAGCCCCAAAAGTAATAAACCACTTGGGCGGCAATGCGTGCCCAGTTTATCGAGTTCACGGCGCCCAGGCGGTACTGTGCTTTAAAGTCCAGGTCGCCCGCTAGCGCCTTGACCACATCTTGGGCTTGATCAAAAACGCCCCGAACCGCAAGGTTATGAATATTATCGTCTGTCAGGCTATACATCTGCGCGCGCTGAAAAGCGCTCATGCGCCCAAGTGGCGAGAGCATGAAGACGGCCAAGCCGGGTTTACTGCGCATGGCGTATTGCGCGGCCGACCCCGTGTCGCCGGAGGTCGCACCCAAAATGTTTAGTGTCGTCTG
>SKIZ01000039.1 GCA_007116135.1 Burkholderiaceae bacterium | reverse complement strand
TTTGACCCACATGCCCAATACATGCCTGACCCCGTGCTTGGCGAGTCAATCGTGCAACGGCTGCGAGCCCGGCGTGCAAACCAACCCGTTTTTATGCACGTCGTGACCATGCAAGGCCATGGCCCCTACGACGGCCATGGCAAAGACCCAGAGAGCCTGTTTAACGGTTACGTGCGTGTCATGCAGTCCACCGATCTGATGATTGGCCAACTACTCAATGACTTGCAGGCAGGCACCGCCAACCGGCCAACGGTAGTGTGTGTGTTCGGTGACCACGTGCCAATCCTGCCGTCGGTCTACGCCGCCTGGGGCGCACCGGACGGCTCAACGGACTATCTGATTTGGCGCAATTGGGATCAAAGCAGTCGGCCCATTGAAGCGGACTTGGCACTGCACGAGCTGGCCATGAGCACCGCGCATGCGGCCGGGTTACATACGGGAGGCCGCGATGGCTCGGTTTAAGCTCGGTGAGCTTGGGCTGTTGGCCGTCTATGGTCTGTGTCGGGTGTTGCCGCTGCGTTGGGTGTCGAATTTTGGTGCCTGGCGTGGGCGTTACCACGGCCGCATCCGCGCTGAGCTTGAGGCGCGCGTGCGTCAAAACTTGGCCCAGATCGCACCACAGGCCGAGGCGGGCGCGGTGCTCACGACCTTGCGCCGCGAATCTGGCCGCGCCGCGCTCGAAGTGCTGGTGTCAGACCGCCTGGTCAAGGCCCGATGCGTGCACTGGGAGGCTTGCGCCGAACTCGATGAGGCGGTCAAACAAAATCGCTCGGTGGTCTTTGCACTGGTGCACGTGTGCAACTTGGGCGATGTGCTAGGCGGCGATATCCTGGATCGGTTCGCGCATTTCCGTACCCGCGAGGTTGTGGTGCGAACCATCAAAAGCCCGGTCATGCGTTACATCGTCAAGCGCTGCCGCGCACGGTTGCTGCGCGAGATGGCTGGCCAGATCGAGGCCCCGCATGCCGGTCAAGCCAGGCGCGCACTGACTGAGCTACAAAACCCACCGGCCATGCTGATGCTGCACGTCGATGAGGCGCGCGCGCACCAAGTCCCTTTCCCGCCTTTTGGCCAAAACGAGCACGCAAGCAGCAAAGGCACCAATGCCGCCTACGCCGTGCGCTTTGCCCGTAAGGCCGGTGCTTGCTTGGTGCCTGTGGTGATGCAGCGCCAGCCCGAAGATCCTTTGCGCTTTGAAGTTCGCACGCTGGCCGTCTGGGACATGGCTCAAACGGCGCAAAGCGACGCACAGGTGCTCGCCGCGATGGCGCAGGCGTTTGAGTCAGTCATCTTGCAAGAGCCCGGGCGCTGGCTCAACCTCTATCATCGCCGACCGATAACGGCTGAGCCCCAAAAGCCGCGATAAACCCCGCTTACAACGCCACCGCAGCCCAAGACGGCTAGATCTGACTATAATTGCCAAGCTGGTCAGCAATGGTGGCCCCAGTGGGCAGACCAAAGTGCGCTCGCGCGGTATCGACACAGGGGCACTGATTTGATTCTGTCGTCGAGCTGTAACGTTGTTTGCCCTCGGTTGCTTGGTCTACTAAATACACTTGCAAGGTTCAATGAAGAAACGCCAGTCCCCCCTGTCTGACCACCGCGGTGTGCGCGACTTAAAGCGCCTGCGCGGCCTTGGCAAAATGCTTGGTATCGCTGACCCCTACTTTCGTAGCTCGGCAGGCGTCAATGGCGTGCGGCTAAACAAAGAAGGCCGCGAACTCATTAACTTCTCCAGTTACAACTACCTTGGATTGGCTGGCGACCCGCGCATCAACGCCGCCGCTAAAGAAGCCATTGACTGCTACAGCACGAGCGTGTCAGCTAGCCGCTTAGTTTCGGGCGAGCGGGCCATTCACCGCGAGCTTGAGGCCGCGATTGCCAAAGCCTATGGCGTTGACGACGCTGTCTCGTTTGTCAGTGGCCATGCCACCAACGTCTCGATGCTAGGCTACCTCTTTAACCAACGTGACCTGATCGTGCACGATTGGCTGGCTCACAACAGCATCATGGAGGGCATTCGGCTCTCGGGTGCCAAACGGCTGCCGTTTACCCACCAAAACTGGGATCAGCTCGATCAGATCCTGACCAAACACCGCAAGAAAAGCCAAAATGCGCTGATCATCGTTGAAGGTCTCTACAGCATGGATGGTGACATCCCAGACTTAAAGACCGTCATCGAAATCAAGAACCGCCATAACGCCATCCTGATGGTTGATGAGGCGCACTCCTTTGGGGTATTGGGCGCCACCGGTCGTGGCATTGCCGAGCAGCAAGGCATCGACCCAGACGACGTCGATATCTGGATGGGCACGCTGAGCAAGTCCTTGGCTAGTTGCGGCGGTTACGTGGCTGGCAGCACTGATTTGATCGACAATCTGCGCCACTGGTGCCCTGGCTTTCTCTTCAGTGTTGGCATGCCGCCATCGAGTGCGGCTGCCGCACTCAAGGCGCTTGAAATCGCCCAAAGCGAAACCGATCGAGTCACGCGTCTGCAGTCGGTGAGCCGCTATTTCTTGCAAAAAGCCCAGGCACTCGGGCTAGACACCTCGGGCGCTGAGGGCTTTGGCATTGTGCCCGTGATGATCTATGACGACCGCCAAGCCGTTGAGCTCTCTAATGACTTGGTCGCCCAAGGCATCAACACACTGCCCATGATGTATCCGTCAGTGCCACAAGGCACCTCGCGGCTGCGGTTTTTCTTAAGCGCAGACCACACCGAGGCGATGCTTGATGAAGCGCTCGATCGCCTGGTTGACACCATGCGGGCTCGCAAAATCAAAGTGGCTTGAGATCCTTGATGGGTTGCGACGTACGTCAGTCGTTTTTGAACAATTGCGATCAACCCATTCGAGCAGAGATATCGCCGCGTTTGATCAGATGAAACTAGTCCTGTCGCGTGAATCATTACTGACTGGGTTTCGGTCGTGATGTTGAGAACTTGTAGGAACACTAGCCTCGCCAGCATTTGTTTAGCCGCCCCGTAAGCTTTCAGATACCGCTTCCTTATTCAAGGGTTCCCGAAACATCAAGAGCGTTGTCTGCGGCCAAGAAAACGTCCTCCAGTTGCATCTCTAAACCGAGCCACAGCGGAAGCCGCACCAGCCGATCAGCGATATTAGCTGTGACCGTGAGCTCCCCGCATGCTCTACCGAAAGAAAGACCCGCTGGCGAGCTATGAAGCGGCACATAGTGAAAAACCACTCCAACCCCAGCTTTCTTCATAGCATCGATAAAACGCGCACGCTGCTCGAGTGATGGAAGAAGTAAATAATACATATGTGCGTTATGCTGACAGTGCTCTGGCACTATCGGTCTTCTTAGACGACCGACTCGCTCATGCGCTTCAGCCCAATCATGATATCTCGCCCAAATAGAGAGCCTTCGTTGTGTGATGGCCTCCGCTTCCCCCATCTGCGCCAACAAAAAAGCTGCCGTAATTTCACTCGGCAAGAAGGAGGACCCAACATCGACCCAGGTATACTTATCAACCTGATCCCGAAAAAAAAGGCTTCGGTTAGTACCCTTTTCTCGTATGATCTCAGCCCTCTCCACTAACCGATCTTCGCGGCACAACAATGCGCCTCCTTCACCACAAATAATATTTTTCGTTTCGTGAAAGCTTAGGGTGCCCAAGTCGCCGAGGGTGCCAAGCGGACGTCCCTTGTAGGTGGACATGATTGCCTGAGCTGCATCCTCAATCACCAACAAGTTGTAGCGAGACGCGATTTCGAGAATTGGATCCATCTCACAAGACACCCCGGCATAATGAACAACGCAAATCGCCTTGCTCTTTGACGTAATGGCCGCCTCAATCAAACGCTCGTCTATGTTCAACGTATCTTCTCGCACGTCCACAAAGACAGGGACCGCGCCTCTGAGCACAAAGGCATTCGCAGTCGAGACAAACGTGAACGAGGGCATAATGACCTCATCCCCCGGTTCTATGTCGGCCAAAATGGCTGCCATTTCAAGCGCGGCAGTACACGACTGGGTAAGAAACGCCTTAGCAGCACCCGTGTTGTCTTCAAGCCACTGGTGACAAAGCCTGGTATGCGGCCCGTCTCCTGACAAATGTCCGTTCGCATGTGCCTGCGCGACTAATGACAGCTCGTTGCCGGTCATATAAGGTTTGTTGAACGGTATACGCACTCGATCCCCTTTTCCCCGAGGGATATGAATAAACCTAGTGCCTGGCGACTCTCAATCAAGTGGCAACCACCGACTAACTAGTTAGTCGACGATCACCAAACCAGCTACTAGCCTCAGGAGTATACCGCCACGAACGAAATTACCGGCTATGTTGTCACCATGCAGATGCCTACGTTCGGCAAAATCCGTCCACCGGGTTTACCAGGCAACGAATCTCCTAATCGCATAGCCAAGTCACTGATCTTAGATCCGACTATCGTTTAGTTAGTCTGCCGACGCGTCGATTGGATGATGTCGCTGCGTAAGCGTATGACTAAAGAAACCCAGCCGGTACTAGTTATCCACGATGGTCGTCCAATTCACAAAGGGGTAACGATCAAGAAATATGTCACGCAAGTCAATGGCATGCTCAAACCGTTTCTCCTGCATCAAGCCGTTCAACCTACAAACGAACTCAACCCACTTGAATCAAGTTGAAATCATCAGGACATATGTGAAACGCGAAGTTTCGCACAAATTGCTGGCAAACAAAGAGACCATGGACCAGTAGGCACAACCCGCCTTACGATGCCTTCGAAAACTGGGGGAACAAGAAAACGCTTTTTTCAGGCAGCTCGAGCGCTAGCATACCCTATACTGACACAACTTTTGGACACATGAGCACTTGAGTCCGAGGGAAACGTGCGGCCAGCACAGCATTTACAAACCGAAGTAAAGTGTGCACATTCAA
>SKIZ01000115.1 GCA_007116135.1 Burkholderiaceae bacterium | reverse complement strand
GTTGACTTGATCTTGGATGAGCCCGAGGGTCAGCCGTTTGTCAAAATTGCACTGGAACGCACAGACGCGAGGGTTCGGGCAGGCAAGACCGTGAGCCCGAGCTTTCTGTTTGCCGCACTGCTTTGGCCGGCTGTCAAAGTCAGCTGGCAACGCTTGCATCAAGCTGGCGAGCACATGGCGCCAGCGCTCATCACTGCGGCCGACCAAGTCTTAAACCAGCACGCCGAAGCGCTGGGGATCACGCGTCGATTCGTCTCCGACATCCGAGAGATTTGGTTCATGCAACCACGATTTGACCGGCGTGTGCCGCGGGTGATTCACCGCTTGCTTGAGCAGCCACGGTTTCGCGCCGGCGTCGAGTTCCTGCAGCTGCGCGCGGCCTGTAGCGAATTTGACAGCGTCGTTGCGCAGTGGTGGATGGATCTTGCCGACGCCAACGACAGTCAAAGAGCACAAATGCTGGAATCCTTGGACGAGCAGACCCCGGCTGAGCCAGGCAGCCGTAAACGCCGCCGGCCTCGACGACGCAAAGCGCGCGCGCCAGAGGCTGACAGCAACCCAGCATGAGTGACGCCACGGCCTATATCGGTTTGGGTGCCAACCTCGGTCAGCCTGAGAGAACCATCATGCAGGCGCTCGCCACATTAGCGCAGCACCCAGCCATCACGGATCTGTCGCATTCAAGCCTCTACCGCTCGGCACCCATTGATGCGCCAGGCCCGATATACGTCAACGCCGCAGCTAAAATCAAAACCACGCTCGCCCCCCTACCCTTGCTTGGCCTGCTGCGCCAGACCGAATGGGACCATGGTCGCGAGCGTCACTTTAAAAATGCGCCACGCACCCTCGATTTAGATTTGCTGCTTTATGACGAACTGTGGCTTGAAACACCGCGCCTGACGCTGCCGCATCCACGCATGCACTTGCGCGCTTTTGTCCTCAGGCCCTTGGCCGAGCTTGGCACGACTTGGCCCGAGCTCGCGCACAAACCGATGTCACATTGGCTCTCGGCAAGCGCCGACCAATGTTGCGAACCCATCAAAGAGCGCGTTGACTAAACCACGCCCTGAGCGCGCATCTCATCGATGGTTGACTGGCTTAAACCGAGCTCAACCAATATCGCGTCAGTATGTTCACCAAGACCAGGAACGGCATCCATACGGGGCGAGAACGCCGAATTGGTTGCTGGAGGCAACAATGACGGCAGTTGACCAACCGGGCTTGGCACCTCTCCCCAACGGTTGCGAGCTTGAAGTTGAGGATGCGCCCAGACGTCCTTCATCTCATTGACGCGTGCATTGGCGATTTGCGCCTGTTCAAGCCGCTCGGTGACCTGGGCAATGGTCATGGGCGCGAAAGCTTGCTCAATGATGGTTCTAAGGCGCACATGATTCTCAACACGCTTGGAGTTCGAAGCGAATTCCGGGTCTTGGGATAAGTCTGCTTGTTCTAGCACCTTGTCACAAAACACCGCCCACTCGCGCTCGTTTTGCAAGCCAAGCATCACCGTGCTGCCATCGCCAACGGCAAAGGGCCCATAAGGAAAAATGGTGGCATGCGCAGCACCGGCACGCCGCGGCGGTGCTGCGCCTTCGAATGCGTAATACATCGGAAAGCCCATCCACTCGACCATGCTCTCAAGCATCGATACGTCGATACGGCTGCCCTTGCCAGTCTTGGCTCGCAACATTAATGCATTCAAGATACCGCTGTAGGCGTACATGCCGGCTGCGATGTCGGCAATCGAGCAGCCTGCCTTTGAAGGCGTATCAGGCGCGCCCGTCACCGAGATAAAACCACTCTCACTTTGAATCAGCAAGTCGTAAGCCTTCTTGGTTTCGTAGGGACCGCCCTCGCCGTAACCAGACACATCACAAACTATCAATTGGTCATTGACGCTTTGCAGACTGTCAAAATCAAGCCCCATCCGGGCTGCTGCGCCGGGCGCTAGATTCTGCACCAAGACATCGGCTTTCTTGAGCAGCGTCTGCAACGCCTGCTGCGCCTGCTTGTTCTTTAAGTCCAGCGTCAGACTTTCCTTGGAGCGATTGGTCCACACAAAATGAGAGGCCATCCCACGGACTCGCTCATCGTAGCCGCGCGCAAAGTCTCCCACTTGGGGCCGCTCAATCTTGATCACCCGTGCACCCATGTCAGCGAGCTGACGAGTACAAAAAGGCGCAGCGATGGCGTGCTCCAAACTAACAACCGTAATGCCGTCTAGCGGTCTTGGTGACGTATTCATGATTCGAACCTGATCTCGCCCTGATGGGCCAAAGTACCGTCTTGTTCAGCCCACATATGAGCCAACCCGTCTTCAACAATCGCACCTGCTGCGTCAAAGGGCTTGGGGCAGATCAGCGGGCGCAAACCTCGGTAAGTTAAATGCCGGATACGGGCGCCGGGATTGGCTTGGCTAAATGACTTCACCATGCTCGTGGCAATCAAGGGCCCATGCACCACTAGCCCGGGATACCCTTCTTGCTCAGTCACGTATGGAAAGTCATAGTGAATCCGATGACCGTTAAAGGTCAAAGCCGAATAGCGAAACAACCAAACGGCAGAGGGTTCAACGGTCATGCGCCACTGTGCCTCAGGTGCGGGCTGTGTGCCTTGCAGCTTTGGTGGCGAGGGTGCTCGGTAGACGATGTCTTGCTCTTCATGAATCACCCTCTGGCCGTCCTGACTGATTTCGTGGGCCACAGTAACAAACAACAAAGAGCCGGTGCGCCCTTCTTTTTCCGTGATGTCCGTGACCGTGGTCACTTTACGAGCAGGCACGCCCACTCGCAAATCGCCCTCAACGGTGACACGGCTGCCCGCCCACATTCGGTTGCGGTTCTCCGCTGGCGGTAAAAACCCACCGCGTGCCGGATGCCCATCGGTGCCTAGCTCCTGCATCGGTGCGCCTTCCAAGAAATAGCACCAATGCCACAGCAACGGCATTGCATCACCAAGGGCTGGCGCTGAGCCCCCGAGTGTGGCCGCCACCCGCGCGGCGTGACCTACATCCATTGAATCTTCAATGGTTTGCGAGCGACCAATCCAGGCACTCAAATCTGCGGTAGTCATGCTTGCTCCAAGAAACGTTAAGCCGTTGCCATCGACTGGGCGCGTGCCAAATGGAAATCATTGTCGCCCAGCAGATACCCAGCGTAAGTTAACCGCTTGAAGTAGTCGCCAACCTCAAGCTCATCAGTCACGCCCATGCCACCGTGCAATTGCACGGCTTGCTCGCCGATCATGCGCGCGGCGTTGGCCACTTCAGTTTTGACCATCGACACACGCTTGCTGCGCAGTGCAGCATCGGTCTCGCTCAAAGCGGCGGCTGCCACAAAGGTGGCCGACAGCGCCATTTCCTGCTCAATCAACATGTCAGCGACGCGGTGCTGCAACACTTGGAAATTGATCAGCGGCTGGCCAAATTGCTTGCGCGTCTTCAAGTAGTTGGTGGTGGACTCAATCAAATAGCCCATCGCACCGCAGGCATGAGCGCACAGCGCTGTTAGCGCATAATCAAATGCCAGCGCAAAGGCCGACTGCGCTGTCTGACCCGTGGCGATTACCGCGCTGGCATCAAGCTTGACCTTATCAAAGGTCACATCAGCGCAGCGGCTTTGGTCGAATGTCGGATAGTCCGTGATGCTCACACCGGGCGCATCGGTGGCAACGACCACCAAAGCCATCTGGCCATCTAGTCTGGCCGTCACGATCATCGCATCACTGCCAGCACCATGCCAGACATAGCGTTTGCGACCGGTCAACACATAGCCCGCGCCATCGGTCTGCACTTGGCAGGCCAGCGGCTCTAGGCTGTAGCGCTCGCCATCTTCTTGCCAGGCCACAGCGAGCACTGCAGCACCCTCAGCATGCGCACTTAACCATTTGGCACAAACCGCGTTGTCTTGAATTTGCCCCAATAGCATCACCGCCATGACCGCACTCGAGATCACGGGTTCGCTAACAATCCCGCGCCCAAGCACTTGGTGCACTGCCAACATTGATGCCGGCGTTTGCTCAAAACCGCCAAAGTCTTGGGACACCAACAATCCGGCCACGCCAAGCTCAGACAGCTCAAGCCAGGCTTGTCGATCAAGCGCACCTTGAGCCATACGCTTGCGACGTCGGTCATAAGTCCACTGCTCGGCCATCATCCGCTGCAAACTGTCGGTGAGCATGCGTTGTTCTTCTGAATATGCAAAGTCCATCGTCTTTCCTGTCGTTAGGTGCCGGGCGCGAACCTCTACACCCCAATAATCTGCTTGGCGATGATGCCTTTTTGGATCTCATTGGTGCCACCATAAATGGTGGTTTTGCGCATATCGAAGTAAGTCGCTGCGGCGCCCAAATCAAACTCATCGCCTGGGCCATGGAATTCGCTTTCTTGCTTCATCCAGGCCGGATCGTATGCCCAGGCATGCGGGCCAGCAACCTGCATCTGCAAGCGAGCGAGCTCCTGTTGCAATTGCGAGCCACGGATTTTCAGGATCGAGGCCTGCGGACCTGGCTCGGCACTACTGTCTGCTGCCACGCGCAACAACAACATCTCCAAAGCGAGCACTTGTGTCTCGATCTGATTGACCTGATCCATCACGCGACTATTGAGGCTTAGCGACTCACCGCTGGCCATGGCGTGATTGACCATGTGCTTGAGAATGCTCAACTCACGGTGGCAGTGACCGATACCCGCAATGCCGGTGCGCTCATGACCGAGCAAGTACTTGGCAATGGTCCAACCGTCGTTCTCCTGGCCAACCAAATGATCAAGCGGCGCCTTGACGTTTTCTAGCCAGACCTCGTTGACCTCAGCCCCACCATCGAGGGTTTTGATTGGGCGCACTGTCACGCCTGGCTGGCGCAAATCAATGAGAATCATTGAGATACCGCGTTGCGGCTTGACCGAAGAGTCAGTGCGACACAAACAAAACATCCAGTCAGCGTGGTGCGCCAAAGTTGTCCAGGTCTTTTGACCGTTAATGACGTAGTGATCACCTTGTCGCTCAGCGCGCGTCTTTAACGATGCGAGATCCGATCCTGAACCAGGCTCGGAATAACCCTGGCACCACCAGTCATCGACGTTAATAATGCGCGGCAAGTAATAAGCCTTTTGCTCGGGGGTACCAAACTTCATCAGCACTGGCCCGATCATCGTCAGACCGAAAGACAGCAGTCGTGGTGCGCCAGCTTTAAAGGTTTCGATCTCAAAGAGCAGCCGCTGCATGGCATTCCAGCCAGTGCCGCCATGCTCCTTGGGCCAATTCGGTGCGCCCCAGCCATGGGCGGCCAGAATCCGATGCCAGCGAATGTAATCGTCTTTAGCCAAACGCCGATGGTGCATCTGTTTATCGCGAATATCGGATGGCAAGTTTTGTTCAGTAAACTCGCGCACTTGCTTACGAAATGCGATTTCGTGCTCGCTCCAGCTCAAGTCCATAGTTCAAGCCTCCTTTAGCGTTAAATGTACCAAGCATGCGGCCCGCACGGTCTATACGATTTTGGAATGCCGGTTTAGCAACTGATAAACAAACCCGTACTTCGGGCTAGTCCCGATTTCGTGCGACGCAAAGCCCATGGTTTGTAAAAGCGAATACACGCGCAGCCCGCCAAAGCGCTAGCATAAGGGGGTTAAGGATTTTTCGAATACACCTAAAGGAGAAACAGATGAGCGCAATGTTGTCAGGCAAAGTCGCAGTAGTCACCGGCGCAGGCGGTGGTATCGGGCGTGAGATCGCCCTGGCCATGGGCCGCGCTGGGGCCAAAGTGGTTGTCAATGACATTGGCGCTGCACTGACGGGCGAAGGCACCGCCGAGGGCCCAGCGCAAACCGTGGCTCAGGAAATTATCGCCGCCGGCGGCCAAGCTGTGCCCAACACCGACAGTGTGGCTGAGCGTGAAAGCGCGCACAACATCATCGAGACGGCCGTGCAGCATTTCGGCAAAATCGACATCGTGGTCAATAACGCCGGCAATCTGCGCGATCGCGTGTTTCACAAGATGAGCGAAGACGAGTGGTCACAGGTCATCAATGTCCACCTCAATGGCTCGTTTTATGTCAGCCGTGCGGCGGCGAACTACTTTCGCGAGCAGGAGTCCGGTGCATTTGTCCACATGACCTCGACCTCAGGACTGATTGGCAACTTTGGGCAGGCCAACTACTCGGCAGCCAAACTTGGCATCGCTGCACTGTCAAAGTCAATCGCACTGGACATGAGCCGCTATAACGTGCGCTCGAACTGCATCGCGCCATTTGCCTGGAGTCGTATGACCAGTTCGATCCCCGCCAACACCCCAGAGGAAAAGGCGCGAGTGGTCAAACTGCAGAAGATGGAAGCTGGCAAAGTGGCCCCCATGGCTGTATTTTTGGCAAGTGACCAAGCAAACGAAGTCACCGGTCAGATCTTTGCAGTCAGAGCCAACGAAATCATGCTCTTTAGCCAGCCGCGCCCGATTCGCTCGGTGCACATGAGCGAGGGCTGGACGCCGGAATCCATCGCTGAAATCGCAGCGCCGGCCATGAAGCATCACTTCATGGCACTTGAGCGCTCACCCGACGCGATCGACTGGGATCCGATCTAATAACGGCAATAGCGAGTCAGGGTTCGGGCACGATGCCTGCGCCCTGACTGTGCACTTAAGCCGTCACCACTGGGATGCCGGCAATACGGGCGGACCACTCTTTAGGTCCTGTCTGATGCACCGACTCGCCGCGTGCATCAACGGCCACAGTCACCGGCATATCAACCACATCGAACTCATAGATGGCCTCCATGCCCATGTCCTCGAAGGCGAGCACTTTGGCTTGACGGATGGCTTTAGAAACCAGATATGCCGCACCACCGACAGCCATCAGGTAGGCCGACTGGTGCTTTTTGATTGAATCAATCGCAACGGGTCCTCGCTCAGCCTTGCCAACCATCGCAATCAACCCGGTCTGCGCGAGCATCATCTCGGTGAACTTATCCATGCGAGTCGAGGTGGTTGGGCCTGCTGGGCCAACGACTTCGTCGCGCACGGGGTCAACCGGCCCAACGTAGTAGATGATTCGGTTGGTGAAGTCCACAGGTAGCGGCTCACCTTTGGCAAGCATGTCTTGAATCCGTTTGTGCGCGGCGTCGCGACCCGTTAGCATCTTGCCTGACAAAAGCAACGTCTGCCCGGGCTGCCAACTCGCGACCTCTTCTTTGGTGAGCCGGTCCAAGTCGACTTGCTTGGACGCTTTGTAGTCGGGCGCCCAGTTGACATCAGGCCAATCAGACAGCGACGGCCGCTGCAGGTGCGCAGGGCCCGAGCCATCGAGCACAAAATGGGCATGGCGGGTGGCCGCACAATTCGGAATCATCGCCACTGGCTTAGATGCAGCGTGGGTTGGAAAGGTCTTGATCTTGACATCGAGCACCGTGGTCAAGCCGCCAAGACCTTGCGCGCCGATACCCAGGGCATTGACCTTCTCATAGAGTTCGATGCGCATTTGCTCGATCTCATTGCTTGGGCCACGTTCGAGCAACTCATGCATATCGAGATCTTCCATCAGAGACTCTTTGGCCATGAGCATGGCTTTCTCAGCTGTGCCACCCACACCGATACCGAGCATCCCCGGCGGACACCAGCCCGCACCCATGGTCGGCACCGTCTTGAGCACCCAGTCCACGACCGAATCACTGGGGTTTAGCATCACGAACTTTGATTTGTTCTCTGAGCCACCGCCCTTGGCAGCGACCTGCACATCGACGGTATTGCCTTGGACCAGCTCGACATTGACAATACAGGGGGTGTTGTCGCGCGTGTTTTTTCGGGTAAACAGGGGGTCGTCCAGCACTGAGGCGCGCAACGGATTATCCGGATGGAGGTAACCGCGCCGAACACCCTCATCGCAAATCGCTTGCAAATCCCGATTGGTATCAAATCGAACCTGCATGCCGACTTTTAGAAAGACGTTGACAATGCCCGTGTCCTGACAAATGGGGCGCCGTCCCTCGGCACAGAGCTTGGAATTGGTCAAGATTTGCGCCATCGCATCCTTGGCCGCCGGACTTTGCTCGCGCTCATAGGCGCGCGCCAGGTGAGCGATGTAATCAGCCGGATGGTAGTAGCTGATAAATTGCACCGCATCAGCAATCGATTCGATCAGATCTTCTTCTTTGATGACAGTCATGACACTACGTCCTCTTTCAAGCCATTAATGAATCCATTCAACCATAAGCGCTACGCATTGGGGTCGGGCGCAGCCTACTTGCCCTGCCAGAGCGGTTTACGTTTTTCAGCAAAAGCCAACGCCCCCTCGCGCGCATCTTGCGAGGCCAGAATCGGCGCAATCATCGGCTCTTGCTTGGCAAACATATCCTGCTGGCTCCAATCCAAACCCTCGTTAACAATCCGTTTGGCCGCGGCAATCGCCAGTGGCCCATTCTCGCTAATGCGCCCAGCCAGCGCCATGGCCGCTTGCAGCGCTTGGCCTGGCTCGGTGAGCTCATTGATCAAACCATAGCGGTGCGCCTGCTCAGCGCTCACCGGGTCACCGGTCAGTATCATCTCCATGGCAATCGGATAGGGCAGCCGCCTGGGCAGACGCAACAAGCCGCCCGCGCCAGCGAGCAACCCACGCTTGACCTCTGGCAGGCCGAACTTGGCATCGCGCGCGGCCACCACCATGTCGCAGGCCAGCACTATTTCAAACCCCCCAGCCAAAGCAAACCCCTCGACTGCCGCAATCAGGGGTTTGGTCGGTGGCATGTCGGTGAGCCCGGCAAAACCACGCTTGGGCACCCGCGGTCGAACGCCGGATTTGGCAAAATCCTTTAGATCCATCCCGGCGCTAAAGCCCTTGCCCGCACCGGTCACGACCCCCAAGCGCAACGCTGGGTCTTCGTCTAGGCGCTCAAACGCTTGTGCCAGCGCTACTGCGCAATCATAGTTAATGGCATTGCGCACCTCGGGTCGATTGATCGTCACAAGCAGCACGCCATCGTGTTGCGCCAATTGCACCAGGTCTTGTGTGGCCATCGATTCCCCTTTCACACGTTCATCTTGCATTGATGGCTTAAATCATAGGCGATTGCCGCCCCGAACGCGAAACACCAGCACGCTCAAGTTAAAATGGTCGACTAACAAGCAGTTTGGCCGCCTCGGCGTAAAAACACACGCGGCTGCTCTCGGATTGGACCCAACCACAGATGCTGACTTTTCAACAAATCATTTTGCGCTTGCAGGACTACTGGGATCAGCAAGGCTGCGCCTTGCTGCAACCCTACGACATGGAAGTGGGCGCAGGCACCTCACACACCGCCACGTTCTTGCGAGCCATCGGACCCGAGCCCTGGCGCGCGGCCTATGTCCAGCCTTCACGACGGCCCAAGGACGGGCGCTATGGCGACAATCCGAACCGGCTGCAACACTACTATCAGTATCAAGTTGTCCTCAAGCCTGCGCCAACGGACATCCTTGAGCGCTACATCGACTCGCTTCGCGCCATTGGCATCGATCCGAGCGCACACGACATCCGGTTTGTCGAAGACGACTGGGAGAACCCGACGTTAGGGGCCTGGGGGCTTGGCTGGGAGGTCTGGCTCAATGGCATGGAAGTCACCCAATTCACCTACTTTCAGCAAGTCGGTGGGATTGACTGCAACCCAACCACGGGCGAAATCACATACGGCTTAGAGCGTCTGGCCATGTACCTGCAAGGTGTCCAAAGCGTCTACGACTTGGTCTGGACCGAGCACCAGGGCCAGCGCTTGACCTACGGTGACGTGTTTCACCAAAACGAAGTCGAGCAATCGACCTATAACTTCGAATACGCCAACGCAGCAGTGCTGTTTAAACACTTTGACGATTTTGAAGCGCAGGCCAAGCAGCTCATGCAGGTGCCACTGGCTTTGCCCGCCTATGAGGCAACACTGAAGGCTGCCCACACCTTTAACCTTCTTGATGCGCGCGGAGCCATCAGCGTGACTGAGCGTGCCGCTTATATCGGGCGCATCCGCAACCTGTCGCGCGCTGTCGCGCAGGCTTACCTCGAGTCTCGCCAAGCGCTCGGTTTTCCAATGTTAGAGCGCCAGGAGGCCTTGCGCGCATGAGTAACCCCAGCCTATTGGTTGAACTACTAACCGAAGAATTGCCCCCCAAAGCTCTGAACCGACTAGGTCAGTCATTTGCCCAAGGCATCGCCAACGGGCTCATCGAGCGCCATCTTTGTGCAAGCGACAGCGTGGTCACCGCCTACGCAACGCCACGCCGGCTAGCCGTGCACATCACCGACGTCTTGGCGCAAGCACCCGAGCAAAGCTTTAGCGAAAAGCTCATGCCGATCAAGGTCGCACTAGATGCAAATGGTCATGCCACCCCAGCGCTGGAGAAAAAGCTAGCTGCCAAGGGACTGGGACACTTGTCTGTCAAAGACCTAACCGAGGTCGATGACGGCAAGCAAGCCTACCTGATTGCCACCGGAGAAGCACCAGGTGCGCAACTGGCCGGCTCGATTGAGGCGGTTTTGCAAAGTGCCATCGAGGGCCTACCCATTCCCAAAGTCATGCGTTATCAATTAGCCGATGGGGTGACCAGCGTTAATTTTGTGCGTCCGGTACATGCTCTGGTATTGCTGCATGGCGATGAGGTCATCGCCGCCCACGTTCTTGGCCTAGACGCAGGCCGACGCACACAAGGGCACCGATTTCTGTGCACCGACCCCATCGACATTGAATCAGCCGACAGCTATGAAACACAGCTAGCGACCCAGGGTCGGGTCATTGCTCGCTTTGAACAAAGACGCACCGAAATTGAGCAGCAATTGCAACACCAGGCCAGCGCCCTGGGTGCCACCATGGGCGAGGATCCTGCCGTGGCCGCATTGCTCGATGAGGTCACCGCGCTTGTGGAGGCGCCAGCTGTCTACGTCGGTGAGTTTGACCCCAGTTTTTTGCAGGTCCCGGCACAGTGCCTGATTCTGACCATGCGGTTAAACCAAAAGTACTTCCCGCTCTTTGATCGTGAGCAAGGTCAACTGACCCATCGGTTTTTGATTGTCAGCAATATGCCCATCGCTGACCCATCGGCCATCATCAGTGGCAACGAGCGCGTTGTGCGACCGCGTTTGGCCGATGCGCAATTTTTCTTTTTGACTGACAAGAAGGAAAAACTCGCTGACCGCTTGCCTGCGCTCAAAAACATCGTCTATCACAATAAGCTTGGCACCCAGCACGACCGAGTGCAACGCTTGCGCCAAATCAGCACCTGGGTTGCCCAGTCGCTTGGCGCACCCGTGGCCTTAGCGGACCGGGCTGCGTTGCTGGCCAAAGCCGACCTAACGACCTTGATGGTAGGCGAGTTTCCTGAGTTGCAAGGCGTCATGGGCGGTTACTACGCTCAAGCCGACGGCGAACCCGCCGAAGTGGTCAACGCCATCACAAACCAATATCAAAACCGCTGGCCCGATGCGCCGCGCCCTGAGCACTTGCCCGCCATCTGCTTCTTTTTGGCCGAACGCGCCGAGACACTCATCGGGATATGGGGCATTGGTCTAGCGCCCACGGGTGAGCGCGACCCGTTTGGTTTGCGACGCGCAGCGCTGGGTTTAATAAGCGCCTTTGAGCAATTACGCGAGGGTGGTCAATTACGCCTGACTGACGCGAACACGCTCACGCTAGAGGCGCTATTGACAGCCGCTGGCCAGACGTTTGGTCCAGGCATCGACTTGCAACCAGACACAATCGAAGCGGTGACTGCGTTTGTGCGCGAACGCTATCGCAACCAATTTCTAGCTAGCGCGCAACGCGAAGCCGTCGATGCGGTATTTGCCCTGTCTTGCCCATTACAACAAGTTGCAGCCCGTGTCGAGGCGGCCCAGACGTTTATGGCTTCAGCCGATGCGCCAAGTTTGGCCAGTGCCAATAAACGCATTGGCAACCTGCTCAAAAAAGCCCAGGACGATACGATTGACTTTGACCCGCAACGTTTAACCGAGCCTGCCGAAGTCGCATTGGCACAAGCACTCAAAGCGGTTGAACCCACTTTGGCGCAACACATGCAAAAGGCTCAGTATCAAGCGGCGCTTGAAGCCTTAGCGAGCCTGCGCGCACCCGTTGATCGCTTCTTCGATGAGGTCATGGTGATGGCCGAGGATGCGGGCATTCGCGAGAATCGTTTGGCTTTACTGTCACATTTGCACCGGCTCATGAATCAAGTGGCGGATATCTCTCGGCTAGCAACGTGAAGCTCATCATCCTTGACCGCGACGGCGTCATCAACGCTGACAGCGAACACTACGTCAAGCACCCAGACGAGTGGCACCCTTTGCCTGGCAGCCTTCAGGCAATCGCCAGGTTGCACCGTGCGGGCTGGAAAATCGCGGTCGCGACCAATCAGTCCGGATTAGCTCGCGGCTATTTTGACATCACCGCGCTAAACGCCATGCACAAGAAGTGCTCTGAGTTGCTTGCCCCTTTGGGCGGGGCGATTGACGCGTTCTTTGTGTGTCCGCATGGTCCTGAGGATGGCTGCAACTGCCGCAAGCCCGCACCCGGCCTATTTTTAGATATTGCTAGACGCTTTGACGTCAATTTGACAGGGGTGCCTGCCGTTGGCGACTCCGAGCGTGACCTACAGGCCAGTGCGAGCGCCGGTTGCACGCCTTGGCTCGTTCAAACGGGCAACGGTCTTAAAACAAAGGCCGCCGGTCGCTTGCCCCCCAACACACATATAGCCAAAGACCTCGCCGATGTCGTCGAGCAACTATTGGCCCAGGACTCCAGTTCATGAACGTGGTTCGCGCATCCTTTTATTACCTGTTTTTGGCTATCACGGTCATCCCGTTCGCCATTGCCACGCTGATGACGGCACCCATGCCACTGTCCTGGCGTTACCGTGTCGCAACCGGTTGGCCACGCTTAGCCATCTGGGGCGCCAAGGTCATCTGCGGCCTGCGCTGGCAAATTGAAGGCACAGAGAACTATCCCGAAGGCCCGGCGGTGGTTCTGGCTAAGCACCAATCAGCTTGGGAGACGCTATTTTTGCCATTCGCCCTGCAGCGCGAGATCTGTTTTGTGTATAAACGGGAATTGCATCGCATTCCTTTTTTCGGCTGGGGCCTAGCCCTTTTGAAAATGATCGCCATCGACCGCTCAAAGGGCAAGGAAGCATTTGAACAAGTGGTGCAGCTAGGCCAAAAGCGGCTAGACGAAGGTCGCTGGCCATTGCTATTTCCCGAAGGCACCCGAATTGCGCCTGGCAAAATGGGGCGCTTCAAAATGGGCGGCGCCCTGCTGGCTAGTCGCACCCACACACCCATCCTGCCAATTGCGCACAATGCCGGCGAATGCTGGCCTCGCAACTCATTTACCAAACGCCCTGGGGTGATTACGGTGCGCGTGGGGCCTTTGATTTATCCTGATGGCTTGACACCGGAAGAACTCAATGACAAGGTCTACGCTTGGATAGAGACGCAGATGAAGGATCTATCTAGCCAGACGAACTCGCCGGCTGAACCGCCTCGGAATTAACCATACATGCAACTGTCGTTTAACCTCGATCCGACACCTGCGCCAGTGCCGGCCTTAACGCCAAACCTAGGCCAACGCCAGCGCGAAATCACGCATCGCAATACGCGACTGGTCTATGTATTGCAACGCTCACGACGCCGCTCGATTGGTCTGACCATTGGCGACGATGGCCTCAAAGTCACAGCACCTAGCTGGGTATCGCTGCAGCAAATTGATGCAGCGGTCATTGAGAAATTTGACTGGATTCAGAAAAAACTACATGAAATCCAGGCGCGCCATCAACGACGTGAGCAAGCCCAGTCCAACTGGCGCATTGGCGGACAGATCAGCTATCTCGGTTCTCGGATTTCGTTGCGCTGTGACAGCGCCCAAGACCGACTCGCACGTCATGAGGTTTGGTTTGACGGCGATGTGCTTGCACCGATGAACGGCCAATCGCTTTGGCTGCCCCTGCCCCCGCAAAGCAGCCCTGAACAGATGCGTGAGCGAGTCCAGTCATGGCTGCAGCAACAAGCCAAAAACTGCTTTGCGCTACGTCTGAGCCACTTTGAGCAAACCACCGGCCTGCGCCCGGCGCGCTGGCGACTGTCTTCGGCCAAAGGACTGTGGGGCACATGTAACGCCGATGGCCATATCTCACTGAACTGGCGTTTGATTCACTTTGACTTGCCGGTCATCGACTATGTCATTGCACACGAATTAGCCCACTTGAAACAGCTCAATCACAGCCCCGCATTCTGGCAGGCTGTGCAGCAAATTTACCCGCAGTACCTTCAAGGCTATCAAGCCTTAAAAGGCCTATCGCCCGCTGATGCGCCGGCATTATGATTGCACAGATGAACTGACGACTTTTAAGGGGGGTTTCGATGAGAATTCTTCACACCATGCTTCGTGTGGGCAATATGGATCGCTCGATTGACTTCTACACCAACGTTCTTGGCATGCGCTTGTTGCGCCAAAAGGATTATCCGAGTGGCCGCTTCACGCTGGCGTTTGTGGGCTATGAAGATGAGGACAAAGGTGCTGTCTTGGAACTGACACACAACTGGGATACCGAGCAGTACGAGCTCGGCGACGCCTACGGCCATATCGCCCTACAAGTCAGTGATGCGGCTGCCGCTTGCGATATGGTCCGCCAAAAAGGCGGCAAAGTCACGCGCGAAGCCGGTCCAATGAAGCATGGCAGCACGGTCATTGCGTTTGTTGAGGATCCTGACGGCTACAAGATTGAGTTCATTGAGCGTCAAGCCGCCTAAGCCAACTAGGCTCGCTAGCTGACCTCATGCTCAATGGTCTTTGGCTATTTTTCTTTCTCGGCGGCTTGGCCGCTGGCCTCATTCAATGGCTTTGGTTAGGCGACGCTGACGTTTTTAGCCGCATGGTGGCTGGCCTGTTTGACATGGCCAAGCTGTCAGTCAACGTGATGATCCTGCTGTTTGGGACCCTCACGCTTTGGCTCGGATTGTTGCGAATCGCCGAGCTCGCGGGCTTGGTGCAAACCTTGGGGCGCTGGTTGTCGCCGCTTTTTGCGCGTTTGATGCCCGAAGTGCCGCGCGGCCATCCCGCACTGGGCCTGATCACCATGAATTTCGCAGCCAATGGGCTTGGGCTAGATAACGCGGCAACGCCGGTCGGTCTGCGTGCCATGCGCGAGCTGCAAACGCTCAATCCGGACCCCAAAAGCGCCACCAATGCCCAGATCCTTTTCTTGGTACTCAACACCTCGGCGCTGACGATTTTGCCGGTGACCATATTCATGTATCGGTTGCAACAAGGCGCCAGCGATCCGGCGCTGGTGTTTTTGCCCATTTTGTTGGCAACGGGCGCCTCGACCCTGGCTGGCTTGCTGGTGGTCAGTTGGGTGCAGCGAATACGGCTACACGACCCAGTCGTGCTCCTGTGGCTAGGCGCAACCGCGCTGGTGCTAGCTAGCATCATGGCTTTGGCAGCAAGCGTGACCGCGGCAACGCTTGCGCATGTCTCAAGCCTAAGCGGCAATCTGGCCTTGCTTGGCATCATCGCGCTTTTTTTGGTGGTCGGTGCGTGGCGCAAGGTGCCCGTCTACGAGGCCTTTATTGAGGGTGCCAAGGAGGGCTTTCATATCGCCCGTGATTTGTTGCCATACCTCGTAGCCATGTTGTGTGCCATTGGCATGTTGCGCACCTCGGGCGCACTGGACTTCATGCTTGAGGGTGTGCGCGCCCTGGTGGTCATGGTCAATGGCGACACTCGCTTTGTCGATGCGTTGCCCACGGCCTTTATGAAACCTTTGTCTGGCAGCGCTGCGCGCGCGATGATGATTGAAACCATGCAGTTTCATGGTGTCGACAGCTTTGCTGGTTTGCTGGCTGCGACTTTTCAGGGAAGCACTGAGACCACTTTTTACGTGTTGGCCGTCTACTTTGGGGCGGTCGGTATTCAGCGCGCGCGCCACGCCGTTGGCTGTGCGTTAGTGGCTGACCTCGCCGGCATAACTGCCGCAATTCTGGCATGCTATGCCTTCTTTGGTTAATCGAAGACTTGACCATGAAAATCGTGATTGCGCCCGACTCATTTAAGGAGAGTCTCACCGCGCGCGAAGTCGCACAAGCCATCGCCCAAGGCGTGCTTGACGTATTGCCCCAAGCCCAGGTTGTCTTGGTGCCGATGGCCGACGGCGGTGAAGGCACACTTGATGCTGTGCTCGCAGCCACCGATGGCCAGCGGCAAAGTCTAAAGGTCGCCGATGCGCTCGGGCGCGAGCGCCAGGCGCACTGGGGCTGGCTGCCCGAGCACACCGCCGTTGTCGAGATGGCCAGTGCGGCAGGCTTGGAGCATATTGCCGCCCACGATCGTGACCCCATGCGTGCCAATACCTATGGGGTGGGACAGTTGTTGAGTCAAGCGCTCGATGCCGGCGCCAGACGCATAGTGTTAACTGCTGGCGGCTCGGCCACAAACGATGGTGGTGTAGGCATGCTTTGCGCCTTGGGTTTGCGCCTACTTGATCGAGACGGCAAAGCCGTGCCGGCGCAGGCTTGCAGCTTGGGCCATCTGGCAAAGGTCGATGCGAGTGGGCTCGATAAACGCCTAGTCGATACCGAGATTATCGTGGCCACCGATGTGCGCAATCCCTTGTGTGGCCCCAATGGTGCGTCTGCAATCTTTGGTCCGCAAAAGGGGGCAAGCAGCGAGATGGTGCGCGAACTTGACCAAGCCCTCATGCATTGGGCCGACATCACCGCCCAAGCCACCGGTCAAGATCACCGTGAGTCGCCCGGTGCCGGGGCAGCCGGTGGCCTGGGTTTTGCGGCGATGGC
>SKIZ01000037.1 GCA_007116135.1 Burkholderiaceae bacterium | reverse complement strand
GGCTCGTGCACCAACAGCCGTTTGAGCGATTTGCGCGAGGCTGCCGAAGTATTGAAAGGTCGCAAGGCCAAGGTTCCCGGCATCGTTGTCCCGGGCTCAGGCCTAGTCAAACGCGATGCCGAGGCACTTGGGCTTGATCGCGTGTTTATTGAAGCCGGTCTGCAATGGCGCTCAGCGGGCTGCTCCATGTGTGCGGCGATGAACGGTGATGTGGGCCAACCGGGCGAGCGGGTGGCATCGACATCCAATAGAAACTTTGTGGGTCGCCAAGGCCAAGGTGTGCGCACGCACTTGATGAGTCCGGCGATGGCCGCGGCAGCCGCAGTCACTGGCAAACTGACCGATGTTCGGGAGCTGTTATGAGTAAGACATCCCAGGTATTTGAACCGATGACCGTCTTTGAAGCACCGGCGGCTTTGTTGCCTGGCGCCAACATGGATACCGATCAAATCATACCGGGTCGTTTTCTTAAAAAAGATCGCGCCCAGGGTTACGGTCAATACCTTTTTTATGATGCCCGGTTTGATGAGACCAACCAGCCGCGCCCCACACACCCCTTAAATGCGGATCTCAAGCCGAGCATTCTCGTGGTGCAGGAGAATTTTGGTTGTGGCTCTTCGCGCGAAGGCGCCGTTTATGCCTTGGTTGACTACGGCGTGCGCGCGTTGATTGGAACCACCTTTGGTGACATTTTTCATAACAACTGCTTCAAAAATGGCGTCTTGCCGGTCAAGTTGCAACCAGCCGATCATGCCCGGCTCGTGCAGCATCTGCAGCAAAGCGGCGCGACGATGACGGTCGATTTGTTGGCGCAGCAAGTTCTATGGGCCCAAGACCAGGCATCGTTTGAGGTTGATGCGTTTTGGAAGGAGTGTTTGACACAAGGCCTTGATGAGCTGTCGCTGACACTTAGCTATCAAGCCGAGATTGATCAATTCGAGACGCAGTACCGAGAGGCTTACCCTTGGCTTGGGTCAACCAAGCCGGCAGCTTAATCAAGCGTTTTGCGCGGTACTTAAAAAGCGGGGCAACCTCTAAGAGGTTGCCCCGTCATCTAAAAGAGCATATTGGGCAGTATCAAGATGATCTCTGGAAACAGCATCATCAAGATGAGTGCTAAGCCTTGCAGGGCGATGAAGGGTACGACCGATCGATAGATATCTCCCATGGTTACCCCTTTGGGCACCACCCCCCGTAGGTAAAAGAGGTTAAAGCCAAAGGGTGGCGTCAGAAACGCCATCTCCATGTTCACCACAAACAGGATCCCAAACCAGACCGGATCAAAGCCTAGTTGCATGGCGATCGGGAAAAACAGTGGTGCTGTGATGATCATGATCCCCAAAGGATCAAGAAAGCAACCCATCACGAACCAGATGATCTGCATGCCAATGATCACGCCCCACTTGCCACCTGGCATGATCGACAGCGCATCGCGCACCAGCTGTTCGGCACCAATGGCGGTGTAGAGTGCGGTAAAAATATTTGCCGCAAACACGATCCACATCACCATGGCTGACAGCCGCAGCGTTGTCAGAGCCGCTTCCCGGACCGACTCCCAAGTTAGTTGTCGGGCCGCTGCCGCACAAAGCAAGGAACCAAAGGCACCGACGCCGGCAGCTTCCGAAGGAGTGGCCATGCCACCAATGAGGCTGCCAAGCACCAGAACGATCAGCAAGATCGGTAGAGCCACTGCTTTGAGGGAAATCAGTTTTTCACGGGTGCTGGCGCGGTCCTGCACTGGCACAGCAGGGCCTATGGAGGGCTTTAGGTGACTTGCGATCAGAATGTAGAGGGCAAATAGGGTCACAAGCAAGATGCCCGCAGCCAGACCGCCAGCAAACAGACGCCCGATCGACGTGTTGGTGTAGAGCCCGAGCACGATCATCAAGACGCTTGGCGGAATGAGAACGCCGAGCGCACCGCCGGCAGCAATGGTACCAACTGATAGGTATTTGCTGTAGCCATACTTAAGCATCGGTGGCAGGGCCACGAGCGCCATGGTCACAGTCGCTGCACCCGAGACACCGACCATGGCGGCAAAAATGGCGCACACCAGCACCGTGCCAACCGCCAGGCCGCCACGGATGCCGCCTAGCCACTTGTGCATCATGTCGTAGAGCGCTTTGGCAATGCCAGAGCGCTCAAGCATGCAGCCCATAAAGATAAACAGTGGGATTGCCAAGAGCAAAAAGCTCGTCGCCGCACTATAGGCACGAATAGCAGCCAAGTGCAGTGCTTGCGGGCCCCACAAAAAGTAGGTTCCAACCACTGCGGCTGCGCCTAAGGAAAAAACCAGAGGCAGCCCAGTGAGTATCAGAAAAATGAATAAGCCAAAAAGTAAGCCAGTAGCCAGTTCAATCGAAATCATTCAAGCCCCCGGCCGGTAAATGCCATAACCGCATTGGATATGGCATTGGAAATAATCTGCAAGGCCAGCAAACCGACCCCGACAGGTAAAGCCAGAAGCCACGGCCACAATAAAGGTGACCAGTCGCTTGAGAGTGTGCGTTGGGTGGTGTAGGCGTCTATGAGCATGCTGCTGCCTTCGACAAACAGAATGCCGATATAAAGCAAAGCAAAGGGCATGCTGAGCAAATCAAGTACGGCTTTGCCCCGGTCAGAAAAGCGGCTGTAGATAACGTCCATTCGCACATGATCATTCTTTAGCAGCGTGTAGCCACCGCCGAGCAAAATGTAGGTCGCAAAGATCAGCGTCGACAGCTCAGTGCCCCAAACCGTGGGCGATGAGAACCCGTAGCGAAAGATCACTTCGAGCAAGATCAGTCCCGTTAGCACAAGGATCAGCATCGCCACGATGCCGCCAACAGCACGATTTAGCTCATTGATAAAACGAACAAGGAAGGACAGCACACCCATGATTTTCCTGTGGGTACCTAGAGATTATTCAGTCACTACAACACCCGGGTCTATGCAGACCCGGGTGCGCCGCTAGAAGTTAGACGCTTGCGCGTCGAGCCTTGCGGTTATGCGCGGCTTAACCGATCGAGACCGCCTTAGCTGCAAAGGCCGCTTGATGGGTGCCAGACCAGCTGATCGAGTTCACCGCGCAGCTTATAGATCATGTCCAGCGCTTTCTTGGTTGCTGGATCATCGCCGGCGGTCTTTTCAACCAACTCGGTGGTCTTGGAGCGCAGCTCCTGGACATCACTTTGGGGCAAGGTGATGATCTCCACACCAGCGTCTCTGAGCGTGGTGAAGGCGCGAGCCGAAGACGACGTGGAGTAGGCATAGCGCTCAAGCGCAAAAGAGCGGGTCGCGTTAACCATGATCTCCTGGATATTCGACGGCATTTTGTCGTAGACCGATTTGCTCATGAAGAGATCCTCTGCGTCGCAAGCCAGGATCGATGGCCCGGTGTAGAACTTGCAGACTTCTTGCAATTTGGTGGCCACATTACCGTATGGCGAGCCCCAGTTTGCCGCATCGATGACGCCCGTGGACAAGCCGGTGTAGAGCTCTTCGCCAGGCAGCATCACGATCGAGGCACCATATTCTTTCCAAAGCTCAGCACCCATGCCACCGGAACGAATCTTCAAGCCCTGGAAGTCAGCTAGTGAGCGGATCGGACGACGCGAGATGGTGCTGCCCCATTCATCGGAATAGATTGGACCCAGGAATTGCACGCCGACGGTGGCAAAGTTCTCACGCACCAACTCGGTCATGCCCGATTCCCACCATAGAATCTCATACTCATCGACGGTGTTAAAGACAAAGGGAATGCCCCAAGCCCATTGGGTGAACGGGAAGCGGCCACGCCAGTAGATTTGCGCACCATAAGCCATGTCAATGACGCCACGGCCAACTGCGTCGAGCATTTCAAAGGTCGGCACCAGCGAGCCCGGTGGGAACGGCGTAATCTCGACCTGTCCATCGGACATGGCCTTGACCCGCTCGCAAAAGCGCGGAACCAGTGTGGACCATTCATCCCAGCCCGGGCCCAAAAATGATTGCAGGCGCAAACGGTACTGGGCACGCCCTTGGGCGAAAACCGGTGCTGCCGTTGCGGCCAGCGCACCGCCCGCAGCTGCGGTCATGAAGCTGCGGCGTGACACACCTTGGCTGGTGCTTTTGCTAGTCGCTGTGACTTTTTTATCTGACATTGATATCTCCTTCGTACAAGGGTTGATGGTCTTACGGTTAAACATGCCCCGAAGGTTCGGAACCTATCGCATTACCCTTCAGTCTCTACCTTGGAATATCAAAAGAGAATAAGGGTCGTCACTAATAAAGAAATCCTGAGCTTTAGATATTCGCTGCAATAGGGCAGCCAATTCAGTTAACGCTTGAGCACGGAGGCCATCGGGCGTATCGGATCCTTGCCATCCCAGTTCAGGCTCGCCTCATAAACCAGTTTCAAAAACTGGTTTTGGGCATCATTGAATTCAATGAGCTCAAGCATGCCCGGCATATCGCCCGATGTGTCCATGTAGGCCAGTCGGATGCCGCGTGGGGTGTGTCCCTCAAAGGCAACCTCGTAGCCCATGGCTTTATAGCGGGCAACATCGGCCTCGAAATTGATCGTCGCCATGCCTAGGTGATGAAAGCCCCAGCCGCGAGCGTTGATGATGTCACGATAAACCGAGGGCTTTTCATCGGGGGTGATCAACTCAAAACACATATGCCCGGAAAACGCCAGCGCCAAGCCCATTTTCATGTCGGTGGGTTGGCCGCGGTACTTGGCGTCGTGCAGCACGTACTCATCGGTGTAGAACCATGGCCCGGTGTTGAATTTCTCAGCGAAGTCACGCATACCTTGATGCAAGTCGGGCGTGACGTAGGCAACCTGGCAAATGCCGCCGTAGGGCTGCCCAAAACTAGTGAGTTGATCCATTTGATGATTCCCTGTTGAATTGATCAGTCGGTTTTATCAATCACGCAAACCGGGCCGCCAACAGCGACCTCGGCCTCTTCACCGGCGAGGATCTCAAGCAACACCCCATCGCACGGCG
>SKIZ01000157.1 GCA_007116135.1 Burkholderiaceae bacterium | reverse complement strand
CCGTCAAGTCGGTCGAGCCCAAGGGCGCTGTGGTGACCTTGTCGGTCGATGTCGAAGGCTATCTGCGTGCATCAGAGATGGCCAGCGGTCGTGTCGAAGATGCCACCTCGATGTTTAAGGAAGGTGACGATGTCACTGCCATGATCATCAACGTCGATCGCAAGACGCGCTCGATTCAGTTGTCGATCAAGGCCCGTGAAAACGCTGATACGGCTGATACCTTGCAACGCATGTCCGAAGCAGGCGCGACCACGGGTACGACTAACCTCGGTGCGCTTCTCAAGGCCAAGCTTGATCAGGCCAAAGACGGCGAGTAACCCCCAGAGCCACGCGAGACTGCTGTGACCAAATCGGAACTCATTGCGGCACTAGCAGCAAGCCATCCACAGCTTGCTGCTAGTGACACTGACTTGGCGGTCAAGACCATTCTTGACCGCATGGTCAGTTCGCTGGCCAATGGCCAGCGCATTGAAATCCGTGGGTTTGGCAGCTTCTCGCTGTCTGAACGTGCGCCGCGCGTGGGGCGCAACCCCAAGACGGGCGAACAAGTGATGGTGCCTGGCAAACGGGTGCCGCACTTTAAAGCCGGTAAAGAACTGCGTGAGCGTGTCGACCAAGGCCAAAGCGCAAGCGAAGACACGCCTGGGCTAAATGAGGACGCCGAGCGCTAAGGTGCCAAGCGCTCACGCGCCAAAGCGCCAAACGCTCGCCTGAGGTCTCGTGCCCACCTCTCATACTGTCTCACAAACGATCCTAGTCACAGGCGCCAATGGTTTGGTTGGCTCGGCGCTGTGTCAGGCGCTAGCCCAAGCGGGTCATCAAGTGTTTGCCGGTGTGCGAACCATAGAGCCCGAGCGCGCGCGCCCCATCAAACAAATCCAAATACCTGACTTAGCCCACGAGCTCGCTCAATGGCCCTTAAACGGGGTTGATGTGGTGGTGCACACCGCAGCGCGGGTTCACCGGATGGGGGCGGCAGCTCAAGACCATGCGGCCTACAAGGCGGTCAACACCGATGGCACGCTGCGCCTGGCGCAAGCCTGCATCCGGGCCGGTGTCAAGCGTCTGGTGTTTTTAAGCACTGCTAAGGTTCATGGCGAGCAAAGTCCGCGCGGGCGGCCATTTCACCGCGACGATCCGTTAGCGCCCGGTGACCCCTATGCCCAGTCCAAGGCGCAGGCCGAGACGCAGCTCTTTGAGCTGGCAAAGCGCAGCGACCTGGCGGTCACGGTGGTGCGCCCACCGCTGGTTTATGGTCGTGGTGCACGCGGAAATTTACAAAGCCTGTGCGCCTGGATTGACCGCGGCTGGCCCTTGCCCATTGGTGCGCTCGATCGAAACCGGCGCAGTCTGGTCAGCCTGGGCAACCTGGTGGATTTGCTTGGCCGCTGCGTTGAACATCCGAGCGCGGTCAACCAGGCGTTTTTGGTTAGCGACGACCACGATGTCTCGACCTTGGCGCTCGCGCGTGCGATGGCGCAGGCACGTGCTCGCAAGCTGCGTGCCTGGCCGCTGCCCGAGCCGCTTTTAAGGGGTCTGGCGCGCTTAGTCGGGCGCCAAGCCATGATTGAGCGTTTGACACAAAACCTGCAGCTCGATATCTCGGCCACGCAGACCATCCTCGATTGGCAGGCGCCAGAGACGCTGGATTTTGCGATGCAACAGGCGTTTGCCGCGCGGCCAGACGCTTAGATTACAATCGATTACTTGTCATTGGAGCTGCCCTTATGCGTTATGTTGCCTGGACGATCAAGTTAATCTTGTTTGCCGTGCTCGTATTGTTTGCATACAAGAACATGGGGCCAGTCGATGTGGAGTTCTTTGGCCAGGCCCGTTTTGGTGGCGTGCCACTGGTGGTGGTGATGCTCGTGGCGTTTGTGCTGGGCACGCTGCTTGGGGTGTTTTTAATGTTGCCATCGACTTGGCAGCGCCGGCGTGAGGCCGCGCGGCTAAAGCGCGAACTCAAGCGCAGCGCGCGCAGCCAGGCGCAGGCTGCGGCTGATTCAGCTGATCAGCCGGCACTCAAACCCCGCTAGGTCGCACGCGAGGCTCGTGAGCATTTATGAACTTTGAATCCTGGTGGCTCATATTTTTGCCGCTGCTCTTTGGGCTGGGTTGGGTCGCCGCGCGCATTGACTTTCGGCAAATGCTGCGTGAAAGCCGCGACTTGCCCGACTCCTACTTCAAGGGCCTGAACTTTCTGCTCAACGAGCAGCCCGATCGCGCCATCGACGCCTTTGTCGAGGTGGCCAAGCTTGACCCCGAGACCACCGAGTTGCACTTTGCCCTTGGCAGCTTGTTTCGTCGGCGCGGTGAGATGGAGCGTGCCATCCGGGTGCACCAGAGTTTATTGTCACGAGCCGACTTGCCAGCGCGTGAGCGCGAACACGCTTTGCATGAAATTGCGCAGGATTACCTCAAAGCGGGCATGCTCGATCGGGCCGAAATGGCTTACGTTGAATTAAAAAACACACGCTACCAGGAGCCTGCTGCGCGGGCGCTGGTGCGCATCTATGAGTCCGAGCACGACTGGGCTAAGGCCATTGAGGCGGTGCGCAAGCTCGGGCGTTTGACCCAAGAGTCGGTGCCGCAACTGGTTCACTATCATTGTGAAATCACCCAGAGCTTTCTGGATCAGCGCCCGCCAGACATCGCTAGCGCTCGGGCCGCACTCGATGAAGCATGTGCGGTCATTGGCGCCGATGACAAGGCCAGTGCGGCCTCGCGCGCGCGTGTCTTGATGCTCGAGGCGCAGCTTGCGCGCACCGCCGGTGATGCCGCGCTTGAACGGCGGCGCCTGTTGGTGTTGCTCGATGAGGCACCCGATTACGCCGGTTTGGTCGCGGCTGATTTACGGCGCAACTTTGAAGCCACGCAAGAAAGTGACGTGTTGCTAGAATGCCTGGCAAGTCACTATGCCGCGCACCCAAGCCTTGATCTCTTTGATGTCTTGTTTGGCCTGACTTGGGGCCAGCAAGGGCAACAAGCGGCTTGGGCGTTTGCCCAGCAGGCCTTGACCGAGCACCCAAGCCTGCTGGGGCTTGAGCGCGCGCTTGCCACGCAATTGAAGTGCGCCAGTGCGCCGCTGTCTCAAGAGGCTGCGCCTTTAGGCCTGATTGCTTTGCCGTTGATGCAAAAGCTCATTGGCCGACACACCCCGCGATTTGATCGTTACAGCTGCCGCGCTTGTGGGTTTCAGGCGCGCGTGCATTATTGGCAGTGTCCAGGCTGCCATGGTTGGGAGACCTATAGCGCCAAGCGTTTGGAAGAACAGATATGAGTGCCAACGAAGAAGTCAGTCTATCGCCAGCAAAAGCCTTCCCGGTCGATGCCGCGCGCGCTGTTCGGGTGCTGGTGGTGGGCGATGTGATGCTCGATCGCTACTGGTTTGGTGAAGTCGAACGCATCTCGCCTGAAGCGCCAGTACCTGTGGTGCATGTGGCCCGGCGCGAGGACCGCTTGGGTGGTGCGGCCAACGTCGCGCGCAACGCCGCAGCCCTGGGCGCGCAGGTCACACTAGCGGGTATTGTGGGTCGCGATGAGGCCGGTGCCCAAGTGCAGCAGATGCTGCGCCAGGCGGGCATCAAACCGGTCTTGCTCGACGATGAGCCAGACTACCCGACCACTTTGAAGATGCGCGTGCTTGGGCGCCAGCAGCAAATGGTGCGGGTCGATTTCGAGGAGCCGGTTAAGCCCGCGAGCGTGCAGGCGTTGACCGAGCAAGTGTTGGCGCTTATGGCTGAGCATGACGTGCTGGTGTTGTCTGACTACGGCAAAGGAGCCTTGGGTGAAGTCAGCCGACTAATCGATGGCGCACGTGCATGCGCCATCGATTCGCTAGTCGACCCCAAGGGCGCCGACTATGGTCGCTATCGGCATGCAAGCCTGGTGACACCGAACCGAGCCGAGATGCAGCAAGCCGTGGGTGCCTGGCGTGATGAGGACGACTTGATGCAGCGCGCCCAAGCGCTGCGTCAAACCCTGGCGCTCCAAGCGTTGTTGGTGACCCGCTCAGAGCAGGGCATGACACTCTTTACCGAAGACGCGCGCCACGATGTGGGCGCGGTGGCCCACGAGGTCTTCGATGTCTCGGGCGCCGGTGACACGGTGCTTGCAACCTTGGCGGTGGTGCGTGCCACCGGTGCGAACTGGGTGCAGGCGATGCAATGGGCTAATCGCGCCGGTGGTATTGTGGTGGGTAAATTGGGCACGTCGACTGTCACCGTCGATGAGTTGCGTTGAGTCGTGCCTCGATGAGGAATTGACATGATTATTGTGACCGGTGCTGCCGGCTTTGTCGGCGCGAATTTGATCCGCGGGCTAAATGCCCGTGGCTACACTGATATTTTGGCCGTCGACGATCTGACCGATGGCGAGAAGTTCGTCAATTTAGTGGGCTGCCAGATTGCTGACTATCTGCATAAAACCGATTTCCGGCAACGCGTGCTCTTAGCGACCTTGCCCAAGGTCGAGGCGATCTTGCATCAAGGGGCTTGCTCTGACACCACTGAGCGCGATGGCCACTACATGATGGACAACAACTATCGCGTCACGCTTGAACTCTTTGAGTGGGCGCAGGCTCTGAGCGTGCCCCTGATTTATGCCTCCTCGGCTGCCGTCTATGGTGCCGGGCCGCAATATGTTGAGACACTGGCCAATGAGAAGCCGTTAAACGTCTACGGTTACTCCAAGTTTTTGTTTGACCAGGTGGTGCGCGCGCGCATGGCGGCTTTGCGCGCACCGGTGGTGGGGTTGCGCTATTTCAACGTCTACGGCCCGCATGAGCAGCACAAAGGTCGTATGGCCTCGGTGGCGTTTCACAACATGCAGCAGTTTGTCGCCCAAGGTCACGTGCAGCTCTTTGGTGGCTGGGATGGCTATCCTGATGGTGGTCAAACGCGAGACTTCATCTCAGTCGATGATGTGGTGTCGGTCAATTTGCACTTTCTGGACAATCCGCAAATCAGTGG
>SKIZ01000123.1 GCA_007116135.1 Burkholderiaceae bacterium | reverse complement strand
CCTTCGCGACTATGTCACCGAGGTGTTTCACAGTCAACAGATGCGAATCTACGGCTCAAACGACGTGGTCGGGGTCGAAGTCGGCGGGGCGCTTAAAAACATCATGGCAATTGCCTGCGGGATCTCTGATGCCCTTGGTTTGGGCAGCAATGCGCGCGCCGCGCTCATTACTCGCGGGTTAGCCGAAATGACCCGGTTCGGTGCGGCTCTTGGTGCGAGCCCGGCCACATTTGCCGGACTCACGGGCCTGGGGGACTTGGTGCTCACCGCCACTGGCGAGCTCTCGCGCAATCGCCAGCTTGGTCTTCGCATAGGCGCTGGGGAGTCGCTCGAGGGTATTTTGTCCGACGGCACCACTGCCGAGGGTGCACGTTGCGTTCAGGCCGTACTGGCACGGGCATCTGCACTAGCCATTCCGATGCCCATCGCCCAAGCGGTGTCAGACACGTTATTTGGTGACATCTCACCGGCCGAAGCGGTCGAGCGACTCATGACGCGGGCGGCGGCGCCAGAGTGAGCGGCTACACACCTTGCTCGTAGCCCAACTGACGCCAAGCCTCATAGACCGTCACTGCAACCGAATTCGACAGGTTCAAACTGCGTTGTCCGGCGCGCATCGGCAAACGGATCCATTGTTGCGGCTCAAACAAGGCTCGTTGATCGCTCGACAGGCCCGATGTCTCGCGCCCAAACACAAAAACATCAGACGGCTCAAACCGCACCTGATGAATCAGGCGCTGGCCATGCGTTGTCAGGGCAAACTGTCGCTGCGCAGGCACCCCGGTGCTTGCCAAAGCCTCTGACAGCGTGTCATGGACCTTTAACGGTTGCCACTCGTGATAATCAAGCCCCGCGCGACGCATTCGCCGGTCATCGATCTCAAAGCCTAGCGGGCGCACCAAATGAAGCTGTGCGCCAGCATTGGCACATAGCCGAATCACATTGCCGGTATTGGGGGGGATCTCCGGCTCGACCAAGATGACATGAAACATGGGGCAGATTGTGCCAGATCACAGGCGTGCCTAGGCGCGTGCGCAGGCCAGCACAATCACCTCGGTGGCGCCGGCTGCTTTTAAAGCACCTGCAGTCGCATCTGCGGTGCTACCTGTGGTGACCACGTCGTCAATGACGCCTATGCACCGGTTGCGCACAGCGCTATGAGCGACAAACCGATCTATGACCGCGACTTCTCGCTCGTGTCGACTGAGCCGTTTCTGTGGCGCGCCCTCACTAGCTAGGCGCAACCAGTCAAGACGCCAGGCGATGGCTGTGTGTCCGGCGACGACTCGAGCCAGCTGCTGGGCTGGGCTGAAACCGTTACGCATAAGACGTGCCTGGCTCGCGGGCACCGGCACCCAGGCGCAGGGCCGATATTGGCGTAATACGGGCCGCACTGCGCGCGCCATCAGCGCGCCGAGCAGGGCCGCCAAGGCGAGCTGGCGTTGCGTTTTATACATTTGTACGAGCGCTTGCCCGCCAACACCATAGTCCAAAGCGCAAACCAAGGCGGCAAACTTTCGCGGTTGCACGCGACACCGAGCGCACTGGCAAGCTGTCGCCCACAGAGCAGGCAAATCCTCGCCGCAGCTGCGACATAGGGCACGCTGCTGGCGCTGCTCAAACCATTGATGCTCGCAACCTCGGCATAAATGGCCGCCACGCGCGGCAAGCTGGCATAACGGACAAACGCTGGGAATGCGGTCAAACAAAATACGCATGGGCAAAATCGATGGGAATTCATGCAAAGCGAAAAGGTTCTGGTCATTATCCAATGGACAACCATGGTTAAATTCAGCCCATGAGCCAATTGTCCGAGCACGGCAGCCTTGCCATTAGCAAAACCGATGTACGGCGTCAGTTCGAGCGGCGCGCCGAGATGGCCACAGCTGAGTTTCTGTATGGCGAGATCGCCCAGCGGATGCTTAGCCGCTTAAATCTGATCCGGCTCGATCCGGGTTGGATTTTGGATGCCGGTTGTGGCGTCGGTCGTCGCCTGACCATGCTGCGAGAACGCTACCCCAACGCCCAATTGGTCGGGCTAGACCATAGCCCGCAACTATTGGAGTTGGCCAAGACGCGTCAGACACGATCCTGGCCGCAGCGTCTGCGCGCGCTTTGGTCAGCGAAGCATCGAACAAAGTGGGTTTGCGCTGATTTGAGCCAGACCACTTTGCCCGCCGAATCATTTGATCTGATTTGGTCGAACTTGGCCATTCACTGGCACCCTGAACCGCACGATGTGCTGCGCGAGTGGTCGCGCCTTTTGAGGCCCGGCGCTCTGGCTTTCTTTAGCAGTTTTGGTCCGGCAACAGCACAGGAGTTGCGTACAGCAGTCACCCAGGCCGGTCTTGACTCGGCAACGCTGCCGTTGGTAGACATGCACGATCTCGGCGACCTCATGATCGAGTATGGCTTTAGCGATCCGGTGATGGATCAAGAAACGATCACGTTAACTTATGACGATGCCAATAAGCTCTTAGCCGATGCCCGAGCACTCGGCGGCAATCCCCACCCGCAACGCCGCACAACACTGACCACCCCGAATTGGCGTGCCAAGCTGCTAGAGGCCTTGGCAGCCAATCGAGGCGCCGATGGCAAATTGACGCTGACACTGGAAATTGCCTATGGCCACGCCTGGCGCAGCGCCATCCGACGCCAAGCTGGCGAAACCCGCATCAGCGTGCAATCCATTAAGCGTCGTTAAAGAGACGCTGGCGTGCGGCTTGGTACTCCGTTTGCAACCGGGCCACGATCTGTGCCACAGGCACGATGTCTTCAATTTGTCCCACACCCTGGCCAGCACCCCAGATGTCTTTCCAGCTCTTGGGCTTTGATGACCCCGATGAAAAACTCATGCCTCGCTCAGGCACGGGCAAGTTATCTGGGTCAAGGCCTGCCTTTTCAATGCTTTCGCGGATGTAATTGCCACGCACCCCAGTAAAAAAGTCGGTGTAGATGATGTCTGAGGCCCCGGCTCGAACAATGGCTTCTTTGTAGTCTTGCACCGCATGCGCTTCGCTGCTGGCGATAAAACGGGTGCCGATATAGGCTAAGTCCGCCCCCATGGCTTGGGCCGCCAAAATCGACGCCCCTGTGGAGATCGCGCCGGACAACACCACGGGACCTTGATAGTGCCGCCGCAACTCGCCAACCAATGCAAATGGTGACTGCGCGCCGGCATGACCCCCTGCGCCAGCAGCCACCACGATCAAGCCATCGACACCGGCTTGGAGCGCTTTAGCGGCGTGGCGCATGTTGATGACATCGTGCAGCACGATGCCACCGTAGGCGTGAACTGCTTGAATCAACTCAGGCACGGGCGCACGCAATGACGTGATCAAAATCGGCACCTTGTGCTTGACGCATGTCTGCACATCGGCATCAAGTCGCTCATTGGATCCATGCACGATTTGATTAACGGCAATCGGACCGACTCGCTTATCGGGGTTGTCTTGCTTGAACTGCAACAAAGCTTCGTTGATGTCAGTTAACCACTGATCAAGCATCTGAGCGGGCCGAGCATTTAGCGCCGGAAACGATCCGACAATCCCCGCCTTACATTGCGCGAGCACCAGCTCGGGATAGCTCACCGTAAACATGGGCGAGGCAATTACTGGCAGCGCTAAATTACGCAAGGCTTGGGGCAAATGGTTGTCATTCATTGTCAATTATCACTTCGGCTTGGTTCGATCCGTGTCGGCTTGCATGAGTTGGCACATGAACAAGTGATCATGCGCCTGATCGTTTTCAGTTAGGTATTGAGCCACACCGGCTTGGTCAGCCTGCGATCGATTCTGGCTCCATTTGAATTTACCCTCTACAGACTGAATCAAAATCTCAATGGCAACGATCGCATCAAGATTGGTCTGCACAAAATCGGCTGGTGCGTCGTTGACCGCCCAGGGCTTGGGTTGGCTTTGTTCGAAGTGATCAGTCAGTATGCTCACGACCTGCAGCTTGCGCGGCGCATCGGTATACGCAATCAATTCACCGCGAACCTGTACAGTGGCGTAGTTATAGGTCGGGACCACTTTGTGGTGCTCCAACTTACTGGGATAAGCGTTTGGGGTAATGTAGGTTTGCGGCCCCGTAAAAATCGCGAGCACCGAACTGTGGTGCTGCCAAAGCGGATTGGCCTTGGCCACATGACCAACAAGGCGCGAACCGACCTCGAGCCCCGATGGCGCATACAACGGTATCGGGTTGCAGCACCAAAGCCCACTCGCATCAGAGGTAACTAGCTGCGCCAACGGGTAACGACTGACCAAGGCCTGCAAGCTTTCACTCGATGGGGCCGAAAAATGTTTTGGTGTGTACATGGTTTAATCAGTAAAAAGCCAGGCAACTGCGCCTGTGACCACACTGAACTTATAGCACCTAAGCGCAGTGGTGATCACCTAGCGAATCCAGATAAAGACGCCTTCACAAACAAAGCGGCCACGGATTGATCATGACTGATGAGCGGCAAATTCACATACCAGCATCATTTATCGCGATCTACACGCGCGCCTCGCAGCCGCGCCCATCGGCTAGTCGCATTTGGCTCGAACAGCGCCACGACCTTTGCGAAGACTTGGCGCAATTGTTAGCCGAACAAGCGAAAAGCAAAGTCTGGCAGCTTGGCATCGACATGACCGATGCGCTAGCGCGCATCGAACAAGGTTTGCCTGAAATCGCGCTTGACCTAAGCACTCTTGAGTGCACTTGGGTTCTGACGCGAGTCAAAGAAATACTGGAGGTCTAAATCGGACCTTTGGTGCATGTGTTTGCACAATTTTCACCTAAACTGCAGGTTGTTTTATTTGACGACTCGGAGAGAAAATGAAAAGCACAAAACTCAAGCGTTGGCTTGCTAGCTGCATGGCAATGTTGATGATGTTGGGTCCGGCTGCAGCACAGGCCTGCACGAGCTTTTTATTGCCCGGGTCAGACGGCGGATTTGTCTACGGGCGAACGCTTGAGTTCGGAATGGACATTGACTCGCGTGGCATTGCGATCCCGCGTAACCTGCCGATGAAAGGCACGGGAATTGACGGCAAGGCTGGCAGTGGGCTTCATTGGACGAGCCAGTATGCGGTAATTGGCGCATCGGCACTCGGCCTGCCTATTGTCGTCGATGGACTAAATGAAAAGGGCTTGGCCGGCGGTATGCTCTACGCCCCTGGCATCACGGAGTATCAGGAAGTAGCGCCGTCTGAATCGGCGAGATCGATCGCCTCCTACGAGATGCTAGTCTACGCATTGACGAGCTTTGCCACCGTTGATGAGGCGCGCGAGGGTTTTAAACAAATAAAAGTTAACCGTTCACCACAAAAAGCCTTCAATGGCACCGTTGACCTGCACTTGACCTTGCATGACGCCAGTGGCCAGAGCATTGTCATTGAGTTCATCGGTGGTGAGATGCAGATATCTGACAACCCAACCAGCGTGCTGACCAATGCGCCGCACTTTAATTGGCACCTGAACAACTTGGGGAACTACACCGCCGTCTCCAACAAGGAACCCGGGGCCATCAAGCTCGACAATGCCACCATTGCACCGTGGAGCTCAGGCTACGGCACTCTGGGGATCCCTGGCGACTGGTCCTCGCCCTCACGCTTTGTTCGAGCGTTCTTTATGACGCGCAATGCACCGACCGACAAGACGACCGAGCAACAGGTGGCCACAGCCTTTCATTTCTTGAATAACTTTGATATTCCGCCTGGTCTGATTAGCTTGGGCGAGGGTGGATTTGGTGGCGGCGGCGGTGGTTACGAGATCACCTATTGGGCTGCCGTGTCAGATCTCAAGAACCAGGTGTTCTATCTTCGCACCCATGGCAATCCCGCCGTACAAACCATCGAGATGTCAAAAATCGACCCAGAGGCAAAAGCGATTGAGTACTTCGATCTGAACGACTCTTGGAATCTCATCCGCTTAAATTAAGCCCGAGGCGCGACCGGCCCGCCTCACGCCGGGCCGGTCGCTATCGGTGCATCGGCTCGGGAACACCACTCGCTCCATGAGCCGATATACAAAGGGGCTACCCCAAAACCGATGCGCTCAAGCGCCAACAGGTTGTGGCAGGCTGATACGCCAGAGCCGCACTGCATGACCATCGCTTGAGCCTGGCGCCCGCTAGCGGCAGCTGTGAACTCCTCTTTGAGCTGCTCAATTGACTTAAAGGTACCGTCGGGATTGAGATTGTGCTTATAAAACCGGCTGATGGCGCCGGGGATGTGGCCCCCAACCGGGTCTAACGTTTCATTTTCCCCGCGGAAGCGGTCCTCAGAGCGGGCATCGATCACCAAGTATTTTTTGCTCTCGAGGTTTTCAAGCAAATCCTCATAACTAACTGTCGGCATCGCCACCCCGCGGTCACTGAAGTCGCCTTCGGCCTGAATCGCCGGTTGATCTTGAGTCATGGGCAAGCCATCGGCCCGCCAGGCGCTTGCGCCACCGTCAAGCACCGCCACATTGGCATGACCAAGCCACTTGATCGTCCACCAGACGCGTGATGCAAATGAGCCCTCACACTGGTCGTAGACAACAATTTGCTGATCATTGTTGGCACCCAGTTTCCTGAGCCAGGCCACCACATCGTCTCGCGATGGCAAGGGATGGCGCCCATTTTGACCATTGCGCACCCCCCCCATGTCTCGCTCCATAGAGACAAAGTGCGCACCGGGCAGATGCCCTGTGTCATATGTGAGACGGCCAAGTTTCGAGTCGAACAGGTCATGGCTAGCATCAAGAAGCAAAGGCGGCGTTGGGCTTGCCAATAAGGGCTGCAACTCTCGTGGGCTGATCAATGTTTGGTAGGTCATGATGATCCTTATGTGTCTCTTGCAGCCAGATTAATGGCAGCTCTGGCTTATTGCAAATGCGACCAGTTCCGATAGTCCGGCTTGCGTGCCGGGCTATTACGAAAGTTTCCTAAAAAACATTTATATTGATTTATGTTTTTTGGAAAACCTTATCTCTTTAGGCCATTTAGCGACCAGATATTTCGCCACACAAAGAGTTAGTAGGCTAGTTTTGACGAACAGCCGCGATTTCGATATGTTTAAGGGCAAATGGTCGCTTCGGTAAACTAGGATGCATAAACCGTTTAAGTCATACAGCGTTCAGTGGATGATTGGCAATACCGCGCTAGCTGACCCCATGGTCAACGCGCGTTATGTCACTGACGACCTTTACTGGGTACAACACCCGATTCCGACACAAGTCGGCAAAGGCTATTTCACGAGCATTCATCTGGCAAGTGGCGTGTCTTTGCACCACTCGCGCCTTCAGTTTCAAGCCACACACGCATGGGTAGAGCCCTTACGTGCGGTGGTTCGCATGGATATGAAGGAGCCATCGTTACTTGTGACCTCGGTTCAAGTCGGTGGATTGACCCGCTACGACTATCTGCGCCCGGTTGAACATTATGTCGCACCCGACAGCACTTTGGTTCAGTGGAGTGACCGCTCACACGCCGCTTTAAAGTTCGATGCTAGCCCTGTTGTTGAAGCGCTCTACATGCGCGCCAGTCAATCAAGCCTTGAGCAACTCATGGGGCCTGAAATCGCTGATCTTTTGCGCATGCATACCGAGACGTCAACCTCGATTCTGCACCTTCCACGGTCGGTAACTGCACCCTTGGCCTATTGTTTTGACTACCAGTTGCGCAGGCCCCTGCACAAACTACATGCACAAACCAAGGCACTGGCATTTCTTGAGGGATTGGTTCGATTTTTTGAGAACAAAGGTCATGGCCAGCCTGTCAAAAAGGAATGCCGCGCTCGTGCCACACTCGAGCTGATTCAACAGCAGACTTCCAACTTCCCATCGGTCACCGACTTGGCTTCCAAACTAGGACTGTCAGTCAAGACACTGAACCAATCGTTCATAAAAGCCTATGGCATGAGCGTGGCGCAGTTCCTGCGGGAGCATCGATTGGCTTTGGCTCATCAGATGCTACTGGATACACGCCAATCCGTGAGCGAAATTGCCTGTCTGCTGGGCTTCTCTCAGCTGAGCCATTTCAGCGCGAGCTTTAAGGCCTTTTTCGGTTATAGCCCCTCGGCCCTGAGAATTGAGCGCGAGAGCGCACTGCAAGTCAGACAAAGCTAGCGGTTCATATCAGGGACATGCTTTGCCGTTCTGATGTCGTGCCTGCAGGCCCGCCATCGATGACGCGTGATCGATACAAACTGTCAACGATGTCTGAAGGTTGTACCGCTAAGAAATGGTGCCGGTGAAAGGAGTCGAACCCTCGACCTTCGCATTACAAGTGCGCTGCTCTACCAACTGAGCTACACCGGCACTGAACAAAAACGACGCTTATTGTAAAAGATTATCGCCATATCCTCGGCGCTACTTGACGATTTTTAGGCTCGGGCGCTTCGGTGAGTCATCGGGCTCATCGGGCTGCTCGAGCGCGCCGTGTTCTTGAGCATCCGCACTAGCCTCGGTTGCGTTGTGCTCGACCTCGAACCCCATGCCAGCACCTGTTTCACGGACATAAATCGCCGTTACTGCGCCAACCGGCACAGACACGGCATGCGCTTTACCACCAAAGCGCGCCTGAAACTCGATGTAATCGTTACCCATGACCAGTCCACCGGTGGCCAACTCACCAATGTTCAGGGTGATCTGGTTGTCTTTAACGAATGCCGTCGGTACCCGACACTGTTCGTTGACTTGAACCACGATCTGGGGGGTGTATCCGCAGTCCGTGGCCCATTCGTGCAGTGCACGCAATAGATAAGGCTTGGTCGAGCGTTCCGCCATTGATGTCTCTCCGAACCTAGCGTCGCATCACTTTCTCAGATGGCGTTAGCGCTTCAATATAGGCTGGACGCGAGAAAATGCGCTCGCCGTATTTTTGTATCGGTGCGGCAGTCTTAGGCAACTCAATGCCGTAATGATCTAGGCGCCAAAGCAACGGCGCCATTGCCACATCAAGCATGGTGAAGTCATCACCAAGCATGTACTTGTTTTTCATCAACAAAGGCGCAAGCTGTGACAAGCGGTCGCGTATTGCCGCGCGTGCCGCGTCAATGCGCTTGGTATCGGCGCGCGCGGTGCGATCTTCCAGTAGCGCGACGTGCACAAAGAGCTCTTTCTCAAAGTTAAACAAAAACAAGCGCGTGCGCGCGCGCATGACCGGATCGGCCGGCATGAGTTGCGGGTGCGGGAAACGCTCGTCAATGTACTCGTTGATGATGTTGGACTCGTACAAAATCAGATCGCGTTCCACAAGAATCGGTACCTGTCCGTACGGATTCATCACGCTGATGTCTTCGGGCTTGTTGTACAAGTCAATATCCTGGACTTCGAAGTCCATGTCTTTCTCGTACAGCGCGAATCGACAACGGTGCGAGAAAGGGCAAGTCGTGCCGGAGTAAAGAACCATCATGGCGAAGTACCGTCCTGATACGGGGATGAAAGAAAAGGCCAGCCACCGCCATTGGGCGATGCTGGCCGGAGTTAAATGCGACTACTTGACGTGCTTCCAATAGGTGGCATTCAAACGCCAGGCAAACACAAAAAAGATACCGAGAAACAATAGAACCCAAACACCAATTTGCTTGCGCTTGAGCAGCGCTGGCTCGCCCATCCAGGTCATGAATGCTGCCAAATCAGCCATGTCACGGTCGTACTGAGCCGCAGCCTGGGGGTCAAGGGCTTTGAAAGAAAAGGATTGACCACCCGAGCCAGTATAGTTGTTGAGCACCTGAACATCAGCGGTCCAATAACCCTCGGTGTCATAGACTTTTGTGAGTTGCTCCCAAACCGTTTGACCATCACGCTCGACTCGGTGAATCAGACGCGAAGTCATCTCACGCGGCCCTTGGTGGTCCCACATCACATGCGGCATACCGGCATTGGGGAAGGCCAGGTTATTCCAGCCAGTGGGCTGCGTTGTGTCGCGATAGAACGTTCGCATGTAGGTGTAAATGTAATCACCACCCGGTGGGCCAGCATTGGTCGACTTGGCGCGCGCGATCACCGAGAGGTCTGGTGCTGCCGCACCGAACCAGCGCGTGCCGTCCTGAGGCGTCATCGCGATCGTCATTGGGTCACCCACTCGCTGCCCGGTGAAAAGCAAACTCTCGCGAATCTGATCATCGGTCAAGCCAATGTCCTTTAGCCGGTTGTAGCGCAGCGAGCGTGCACCGTGACAATTCAAACAGTGGTTAACGAAAATTTTGGCGCCGTTTTGCAACGCCGCTTGGTCATTAAGCTTAAACGGGGCTCTCTCAAGCGGCACCAAACCGCCTGCAGCCATGGCCACCGAAAAACTCAAGGATAAGGCGATGGCGCCAAGGAGCTTATTAAACAGTTTCATTACGTCTCTCTCTGGCTCAATGGGCATGGAACACAACGCGATCGGGCACTGGCTTGAACTCACCCATCTGACTCCAGATAGGCATCAAGAAGAAAAATGCCAGATAAAGGACCGTGCCAATTTGCGACAACAGGTTAAAGATATCGGACGGCATTTGCGTACCGAGATATCCCAACACGATGAAATTCACAAAGAAGATTCCGTAAATCCATTTGTGCCAACCCGGTCGATAGCGGATCGAACGCACTGGGCTGTAATCAAGCCAGGGCAAGAAGAACAGCAACACAACCGCACCGCCCATCACAACCACACCCCAGAACTTGGCGTCGATCAAACGCAAGGACACGGCCAACGCGATCAAGATGACCGGGACGATGATCTTAGCCAGACCTTTGCACTTGAAGAACAACACCCCAGCAGCGATGACCGATCCTGCGGCCAACACCCAGGTGAACGGGTCGGTGGTTGCACGCAACATTGAATAAAAGGGCGTGAAGTACCAGACCGGTGCAATGTGCTCGGGCGTCTTTAATGGGTCAGCCGGAATGAAGTTGTTGTACTCAATAAAGAAGCCACCCATCTCCGGCGCAAAAAAGACAATCGCCATGAATATGATCATAAAGCCTGCTAGGCCCAGAATATCGTGCACCGTGTAGTAGGGGTGAAACGGGATGCCATCAAGCGGACGACCATATTTGTCCTTCTTCTCCTTGATATCAATACCGTCCGGATTGTTCGAACCCACCTCGTGCAAGGCAATGATGTGGGCCGCAACCAAGCCGACGAGCACCAGCGGAATGGCGATGACATGCAAGGCGAAGAAGCGATTTAGTGTGGCGTCAGACACTACGTAGTCACCACGAATCCAGATGGCCAGCTCAGGCCCGATAAACGGGACCGCAGCAAACAGGTTCACGATGACCTGCGCACCCCAAAAAGACATTTGGCCCCAAGGCAGAAGGTATCCGAAGAAGGCCTCTGCCATGAGCGCGAGGAAAATACCCACTCCGAAGATCCAGACGAGTTCGCGCGGCTTGCGATAAGACCCGTAGATCAATGCCCGTGTCATGTGCAAATAAACCACGACAAAGAACATCGAGGCGCCGGTTGAATGCATATAGCGGATGAACCAGCCGCCTGGGACTTCTCGCATGATGTACTCGACCGAATCAAACGCATACTGCGCGTCCGGCTTGTAATGCATGACCAGAAATATACCGGTGACGATCTGGATGACCAGCACCACCATTGCAAGCGAACCAAAGAAATACCAAAAGTTAAAGTTCTTGGGCGCGTAATACTCGGTTAAATGCGCCTTGACCGTCGATGTCAGCGGGAAACGGCGATCCACCCATCCCATCACACCCGTCGTCTCGACATTCTTCTCGCCAGCCATGACTCGGCTCCTCTTAATCTCTCAATGAAATGTCAAACATGTATCAGTACATAACCCCAAATGCATAAATCAAGCGGGGTTGTCCTCGTCGACCCCAATCACAATTCGGGAGTCAGTAATGTACTGATAAGGCGGCACTTCCAAGTTGTCAGGCGCCGGTTTGTTGCGATAAACCCGACCAGCCATGTCAAACCACGAACCATGGCAGGGGCAAATGCTGCCGCCTTGCCAGTCGTTTGGCAGGCTCGGCTGCGGGCCAGACTCAAATCGAGGCGTCGGTGAGCAGCCTAGGTGCGTGCAGATCGCTACACCAACCCAGAACTCGGGCTTGCGCGAGCGCCATTCATTTTTGGCGTAAGGCGGCGTATAACCTGCCCGCTCCGAATTCGGATCAGCCAGATCGCGATTTACTTCAGACAGTCCCGCAATCATCTCAGGCGTGCGATGGATAACCCAGACGGGCTTACCGCGCCACTCGAGCGTGCGCATCTGACCTGGTGGGATTGTCGATAAGTCGACCTCAACAGGCGCGCCAGCGGCACGCGCTTTCTCCGAAGGTGCGAAGCTAAAAACAAACGGTGCTGTGGCTGCAACACCAGCAGCGCCACCAGCGGCACAGGTCGCGCCAATCCAGAACCGCCGTTGCGGATCATTTGGCAATTCAAGCGGCGCTGCACCCTCTTCATCTTCGTAAACGTTTGAATCCTGACTCATCACTTCATCCTTGGTTACGACATCCCTCGGGACTATCAAATGACACAAACACACAATTCTCCAATATTATACCGCCCGGATGAACGCCATAAACAACCAAACCTTCAAGGAGAAACAATGGCTTCCGTAAAAGGCTTTTTAGGTGAGTTCCGCGAGTTCGCAATGCGCGGCAATGTTATTGACTTGGCAGTCGGGATCATCATTGGGGCAGCATTCTCAAAAATCGTCGACTCCATGGTCAAAGATATTGTTATGCCACTGATCAACTTCGCAATTGGTGGATCGGCGGATTTTTCCAATAAATTCATAGTGTTAGCAAAGCCAGCCGACTACGCCGGTGCTCTCACCTACGCCGAGCTCAGTAATGCCGGTGCCACCCTTTTTGCGTACGGCAACTTCCTGACGATTCTCTTGAATTTCGTCTTGCTTGCCTTTGTCATTTTCTGGATGATCAAAGCGGTAAACACGGCACGCAAGCGCTTTGAGACCGAACAAGTCGCCGAGCAAGCCAGCGAGCCCGAAGCGCCAGCACAAGATGTGGTTTTGTTGTCCGAAATCAGGGATTTGTTAAAAAACAACCCAAAGTCGTCGTCCTAGGCTGGGTTATCGATATCGAAAAATGAGACCTCAAGGTCAAAGCGCTCGGCAATCGCCTGACCCAGCGCTTTGACGCCATAACGCTCAGTTGCGTGATGCCCGGCGCTCATAAAGGCAACCCCACTCTCGCGCGCGAGGTGGGCTTGCGGCTCTGAGATCTCGCCGGTGATGTAGAGATCGACGCCGGCGTCGATGGCGGCCTCAAACATCCCTTGCGCCCCACCGGTGCACCAGGCAACACGCCTGCAGGGGGCATTCGGATCACCGATTACAACGGGCTCGCGCCCCAGTGCTTGCGCAGTGCGCGCGACGAACTGACCCAAGCTCAAAGGCTCGTTTGGACTGCCGAACCAGACCAGGTCTTTTGCCCCTCCTGTGACCGGCTGTCCTTTCTCGTCGAGATGCGCAATCAATCCTAGTACCTTGGCCAACTGCACGTTATTGCCATACTGCGGGTGGGCATCAAGCGGCAAGTGGTACGCAATGAGATTGAGATCGTGAGTCAAGACATTGGCAAGCCGTTGACGCCGCGTGCCCCTGACTGTAGGGTCTTCGCCTCGCCAGAACCAGCCGTGATGCACCAAAATCGCCTGGGCTTTAGCCTGAACTGCCTTGGCAATCAAGGCCTGACTGGCTGTCACCCCAGTGACGATTTTGGTGATCTGGTTGGCCCCTTCAACCTGCAGCCCGTTGGGGCAATAGTCGGCAAATCGTGCAGGCTCCAGCGTGCTGTTTAACCAAGAAAGTAATTCAGACCGCTCCATTGCATCCTCGTAAACAGCAACACTGAAATGCCATGCGGCTTAGACCAACGCGCCCGGCGCGGTTTGCTCGACCGCTTGAGCGTGCGTCAATAAATCACGGCGCGCCTCGGGCGACAGGTTGTAGTAGGCCTCTTGCAGGCGGGCCAAGTCGTCGTCTTCGGTGTAGAACCAGCTGACTGGCATTTTCAAAATGTCCGCGACTTTACACATGAGCCGATAGTCAGGCGAATGCTTACCGCGTTCGTACTGGTTCATCCGCGCACTGGCCGATGTTGGGTCAATGCCTGCCAGTTTTCCAAGTTTTTCTTGGGAAAGGCCGGCGCGTAGGCGTGCTGCTTTTAGTCGTTCGCTGATCATGGTACCCCCGATTTTTAGGCCTACTTGTTAAGACACTGAAACGATCAGTTGCCAGTGTCTCGCGTTTGTACACTAATGCTAAAAATTCCAATACTATCGTGTCTACTAATTATTTCTAATGACTGGTATCAAAATAATTGATACCAGCATTGGTAGGCAAAAGAAGCTCTTACCTTAAACCATGGATCTGCGCCAAATCCAGTATTTCATTTGCCTCTATGAGGAGAAGTCCGTCACGCGCGCGGCCAAGCGCTTGAACATCGTCCAGCCAGCGCTAAGCATGCAGATCACTCGTCTGGAGATCGAAGTCGGCCGGCCTCTGTTTACCCGCACGCCACGCGGAATGACGCCAACGCCGGTGGCTGACGAGATGTACAGCTTGTTTTTGCCCATCCTTGGTGCCTTCAACACCGCAAAGTCAAAAATTGTGCACGATGGCAAGGACCTCTCGGGGCACGTCAGAGTCGGTGTGATCAGCTGCATCGGCCAAAGTGTGCTTGCCGAGGTCTTGGCCCAATTCACAACTGAACATCCCAACGTGACGCTATCGGTCACAGAGGGTTTAACTGATGATCTGTGCAACCGAGTCACGCAAGGCGATTTGGACTTGGCCTTTGTTAACCAGCCTGCGCGTCGATCGACCTTGGACCAAGGGTTCGTGATGCGCGAGGAAATCGTCGTGGCATGCTCGCCCGAGCGTGGCGTGGAGCTAACCGAGCACGTGACTCTTGAGCAGTTACTGGCATATCAAGTCATCCTGCCAACCCACAGCCACGGCATACGCTACCTATTAGATGATTATGCCCGACGATTTGGCATCAAGCTGCTGCCAGCACTTGAGCTTGACTCCATCATGGCGCAGGCACTCATGATCAGCCACGGGCCATATGTGGGTTTCTTTGGCCGCAGCACCCTGGACAATTTAATAAATCACGCCGGCCTGAAGTTGCGGATGCATCAGCTGCGAAATAACTCACTAAGCCGAGATTTGGTCTACGTTTGCGACACTCAGCGACCGCCTCAGGCCGCCGCCAGCGCATTGACCGCCGCACTGGTTTCGGCACTACGAAGAGTTGATCAGACGGCCACTGGCGCCGAACCGAGCTCGCCGCTACAGGTGGCACTGTGATGCGCCAGAAGACCACCTAGGCAGTCATCTAAGCCTAGCGAGTATCGTCGGTGCTGTCATCGGCCTCGGACTCATCCTCGGCTTGCCTAGGCTTAACATATCGAGCCAAGATAAGGCCAACCTCATACAAAATCCACAACGGCAGCGCCAACATGAACTGGCTGATGACATCCGGTGGCGTCACAATGGCTGCGATGACAAACGCTAACACGATGACGTAGCCGCGAATGTCACGCAGCTTTTGTACGGTCATGATCCCCATCCGAACCAGTACCACCACCACAATAGGGACCTCAAAGGTGATCCCAAATGCAATGAACATCGTCATGACAAAGTTCAGATAGGCTTCAATGTCGGGAGCCGGCGTAATCGATTGCGGCGCGAAAGACTGAATAAACGCAAAGACGGTCTTAAAGACCACGAAATAGCAAAACGCCATGCCCGCCAAAAACAGCAGTGAGCTCGAGACAATCAGTGGTACAGCGAGCTTTTGCTCATGACGGTATAAGCCAGGTGCCACAAACGCCCACGCCTGATAGAGGACGTAAGGCAATGCCAAAAGAAATGCCGCAAGCAACGTCACCTTTAATGGCACCATAAATGGTGTGATCACACCTGTGGCGATCATCCGGGTACCGTGGGGCAGCGAAGCCAGCATGGGCTGGGCCAGAAAGTCATAGATCACCGCCGCACCGGGGTAGGTAAAAATGATCACAAACACCCCTAAGACAGCCACGATCGCCTTCATCAAGCGATTACGCAGCTCAATCAGGTGGGACATAAATCCTTCCAGGGGCTGCTCTGGTGTGTCTTGGGGCGGGGTCGCGTCAGCCTGACTCACGGCTTGGGCTCCGAGGGCGGGGCTAGCTCGGCAGGCTTTACAGCCTCGCTAGCGGATGCTGCAGTCGCAGGGCCAGTGGTCGTTGCCTCTTTCTGATCTTTCAGCGACTCAAGGTCGGCCTTGATGTCTTCAAGCGGGTTCGAGAAACTATCTTGGAGACTGGTCTGCGTTTCTTCCAATGACCCGTGTATGGAGCGCGCTGCGGACTCCATCTCCTCTTTCATCTTACGCAACTCATCAATCTCGACCTCTCGTTGGATGTCGCTCTTGACGTCATTGACATAGCGTTGCGCACGCCCAAGCATATGCCCAACCGTACGGGCGACCTTGGGCAAGCGCTGTGGCCCGATAACAATCAGGGCAACCATGCCAATGAAAATCAACTCGGTAAAGCTGATATCAAACACGTCGTATCTACCAGGGGTTCAGGTGCAAGAGGGTCGCAGACGATGTTAAGAAGACTGCGAACCTGACTTTTCTTTGGCCTGCACATCAATCGTTTCACCCGAGGCGACACGCTGAGACTCCGCTGCAGTCGCATCGTCCTTTGATGGGTCACTCGCTTCTCGCATCCCATCCTTGAACCCTTTGACAGCACTGCCGAGGTCCGAACCCATGCCACGCAACTTTTTAGTGCCAAATATCAGGGCCACTACCAATAGGACAATGACCCAATGCCAAATGCTAAAAGTACCCATTTCAAGTCTCCGTTCAGGCGTTTGGTATGGAACGGGCTGACCAAGGTCGCGGTCCGCCCATGATATGTAAATGCAGGTGATCGACCTCCTGCCCACCATGTGCCCCGGAGTTGGCGACCACGCGAAAGCCGCCAGCCGGGCCGGGCTCACAGCCATTATCAAATGCGATCTGTGGAACCAATGCCATCATTCTACCTAACCATTCACGATCCGCGGGCCCGACATCCTGCAGCGACACAATATGCTGGCGCGGAACCAGTAACAAATGGATCGGCGCAGCTGGCGCAATGTCCTTGAACGCCACAAACTCATCATCTTCGTAAACCATGGTCGAGGGTATCTCGCCACGAATGATTTTGCAAAACAAACAGGTGTCACTCATGGTTTTTCCTTTGCGTGGCTGCGGGCTGCCTTCTCCGCGATGCCCGACACACCCTCGCGGCGCTCTAGCTCAGCCATGACAGCCTCAGGCCGTAGGCCGTGGTGCGTCAGCAGAACTAAACAATGAAACCAAAGATCAGCCATTTCCGCAACGACCGCTTCTGGTTGGCCGTCCTTGCTGGCCATCACAAGCTCAGTTGACTCTTCACCGATTTTCTTCAGGATGCTGTCTTGGCCTTTGGTCAACAAACGCGCCACATAGGAAGTATCCGTGTCACCCGAGTGCTTCGGGTGCCGGCTCTGGAGTACGTCGGCCAAGCGACTAATAATCCACTCATGCGAGCTGTTCGTTGAAGAGTTATTCATTTATAGATCTCTTTAGGATCCTTTAGCACCGGATCGATAGACTGCCATTGCATTTTGCCATCAGACTCGGTTAGCCGCCTAAAAAAGCAACTCTGGCGCCCAGTGTGACACGCAATCCCACCCAATTGCTTGACCTTAAGCACAATCACATCGGCATCGCAATCAAGCCAGATTTCTTCGACGATTTGGGTATGCCCCGAGGATTCCCCCTTGTGCCACAGGCTCTGGCGCGATCGGGAGTAATAGACGGCATGACCGGATTGGCAGGTCTGCAACAAAGCTTGCCGATTCATCCAGGCCATCATCAAGATTTTGCCACTGTGGGCATCCTGCGCGATGGCCGCCACTAGCCCTTGGTCGTCAAATCGAACCTCGGAAATCCAGTCTGGGTAGGGTGCTTGATCGTTCATGTGGTTGTCCGAACCGAGATCCCCTGGGCGGCCATATGCGCCTTGGCTTGGGCGATCGTGTACTGGCCAAAGTGAAAAATGCTGGCCGCCAAAACGGCATTGGCACCCCCGGCGGTGACACCATCGGCCAAATGCTGCAGTTCGCCCACACCGCCTGAGGCGATAACAGGAATGGCAACCGCATCGGCCACCGCACGCGTCAATAGCAGGTCAAAGCCCTCTCGCGTGCCATCTCTGTCCATGCTGGTCAACAAAACCTCCCCGGCACCGGCCTGGGCCATTTGCTGCGCCCAGGCAATGGCGTCGATGCCGGTGGCCCGACGCCCGCCATGGGTATAGACCTCCCAGCGCGGGTCGTGCTCAGGCGACCCCGGCACTCGCCGGGCATCGATTGCAATCACAATACACTGTGCACCGTGGTAGTCAGCGGCCCGCTTGACGAGGTCTGGGTCAGACACCGCAGCGCTGTTAATCGACACCTTGTCAGCACCAGCACTCAAAAGGCGCTGAACATCGCTGACCTGACGCACACCGCCACCGACAGTCAGCGGAATAAAAACCTCGCAAGCCACCGCCTCTATGATTGGCAAGATCAAATCACGATCATCGCTCGTGGCCGTGATGTCAAGAAAGGTCAGCTCATCGGCGCCCTGTTCGTTATAGCGCCGGGCGATCTCCACAGGATCACCCGCGTCCGTGAGCTCAACGAAATTAACCCCCTTGACCACTCGCCCCGCTGTGACATCAAGGCACGGAATGATGCGTCGCATCAAACCGTCGCATGCCACCGGCGCGATCATGGGCACAACTCGGCTGCGCGCTTTAGCGCGAGCTCAAAGTCAAGCGTGCCTTCGTAAATACTGCGTCCAAGAATTGCGCCCTCCACACCGTCAGGCTGCACTGCGCACAACTGGTCAATATCACGCATATCCGTAATGCCGCCGGAGGCAATCACGGGGATACGGACATGTTGAGCCAACCTGACTGTGGCCTCGATGTTCACACCGCTGAGCATGCCGTCACGACCAATATCGGTATAGATGATCGCCTCGCAGCCGTAATCCTCAAATTTCTTGGCCAAATCATTGACGCTGTGCTTGGTGAGCTTGCTCCAACCATCGGTGGCCACACGGCCATCCTTGGCGTCAAGGCCGACAATAATTTGACCAGGAAAGGCGCCACAAGCGTCTTGCACAAATCCTGGACTCTTGACCGCCGCGGTGCCAATAATCACGTACGAGATGCCCGCATCGAGATAGCGCTCGATCGTATCGAGGTCTCGGATGCCGCCACCGATTTGCACCGGAACCTCATCACCCATGGCGGCAAGAATTTCCCGAATCACGGGCTCATTTCGGGGCCGCCCATCGACAGCGCCGTTTAAATCAACCAGGTGCAGACGCTGCGCGCCAAGATCAGCCCAACGCTCGGCAACTTCGACCGGATCTTGGGAAAACACAGTGACGTCATCCATGTCACCTTGGCGCAAACGCACACACTGGCCGTCTTTTAAGTCAATTGCAGGTATTAACAACATGTCGAGAAAGGCAGCTTCACAAGGGTGGTTAGTCTTAAGGGTTCCAATCTACAAAATTGCGGTACAAGCGTAAACCGTCATTTGCACTTTTTTCAGGGTGAAATTGCACTGCGAAGATATTGTCTTTGGCCACAGCGCAAGCAAACGGTGCCCCGTACGTCGCCTGGCCGACGACAACCGCAGGATCGGCAGCTACCACATGATAACTGTGCACAAAGTAAAAGGGGGCATTGTCTAGAATGCCTGACCACAATGGATGGGTTTTGGTTTGCTTGACTGCATTCCAGCCCATGTGAGGAATCTTCAGGCGTTTTGCGCCAGCGCTCGCCTCAAAGCAATCACCGCTAAAACGCCTGACCTCGCCTGGCAGCAAACCGAGGCAGCTAGAAGGACCCTCCTGGCTGCGTTCAAACAGCATCTGTTCGCCCACGCAGACGCCCAGTAACGGTTTGGTGGCTGCCACCTTCAAGACGACCTCATGCAAGCCGGCTTGCGCCAGCGTACGCATGCAATCACCCATGGCACCTTGGCCGGGCAACACGACGCGGTCGGCAGCCAGGATGGCCTGAGGCTGGCCTGTCAGACGAATATCTGCATCTGGCGCAGCGTAGCGCAGCGCACGCTCAACCGAGTGATAATTACCCATGCCGTAATCGACAATCGCGATGCGTTTCATGTTTATGCTGAGGTGCTGTTTGGCCTAGAGAACACCCTTGGTCGAGGGGATCGCGCCAGCCTGACGTGAGTCGGGCTCAACGGCCATTCGCAAGGCTCGGCCAAAGGCCTTAAAGACTGTCTCGCACTGGTGATGTGCATTAATGCCACGCAGATTATCAATATGCAGCGTCATCCAGGCATGGTTAACGAGCCCTTGGAAGAACTCGCGCGACAGATCAACATCGAAATTTCCCACCCGCGCACGCGTGTAGGGCACCTCAAAGATCAAGCCTGGCCGACCAGACAAATCAATCACCACCCTAGAGAGCGCCTCATCGAGCGGCACATAGGCATGACCGTAGCGACGCACACCGGCTTTGTCACCTAGCGCTTGGGCCAGCGCCTGGCCCAACGTAATACCAACATCCTCAACGGTGTGGTGGTCATCAATGTACAGATCCCCAGTGGCCTTGATCTCAAGGTCAATCAGACCGTGTCGAGCGATCTGGTCAAGCATGTGGTCCAAAAACGGCACGCCCGTGTCGATCGATTGCTTGCCCGTACCATCTAGGTTCAGGGCCACTCTTATTTGAGTCTCTTTGGTATCGCGGGTTATGTCAGCGGTTCGCATGGTTTATTCAAAATAAAAGGAGAACTGCGGTGCAGTAACTTGCTAGGTGCATTGTATGCCGCAAGGCAAGATTGTGCCGACAATCCTTAACTGATGCGGTAGCGCGCGCTTGCGGCGTGAGCGGGTAACCCTTCACCATCGGCCAAAACCTGGGCAATTCGACCAAGTTCGGATGCCCCTTGGCTTGAGACGTCAATAATGCTCGAGCGCTTTTGGAAGTCATAAACACCAAGGGGCGATGAAAACCGAGCCGTACCCGCGGTGGGCAAGACGTGATTAGGTCCGGCACAATAGTCCCCAAGCGACTCCGAGCTATAGCGTCCCAGGAAAATAGCGCCGGCGTGGCGCAACTGCGCCAAGAGTGCCTGCGGATCCTGCACCGACACTTCCAAGTGTTCTGGCGCAATCCGGTTACTGATTTCACAGGCCTGTTCGAGCGATTCGACGTGAATTAGCGCGCCACGGTTCTTTAGACTGGTGGCAATGATGTCAGCGCGCGGCATCTGCGGCAGCAGCTCGTCGATTTGCTGGCGAACTTGTTCTATAAAGTTTTGGTCCGGGCAGAGCAAAATAGCTTGTGCAAGCTCGTCGTGCTCGGCTTGAGAAAACAAATCCATGGCAATCCACTTTGCCGGCGTCTGGCCATCGCAAATCACCAAAATTTCGCTTGGCCCCGCAATCATATCGATGCCAACCGTACCAAACACCCGCCGCTTGGCGCTCGCCACATACGCGTTGCCAGGACCGACAATCTTGTCAACCGCTGGCACGGTTTGGGTGCCGTATGCCAAGGCACCAACGGCTTGCGCCCCGCCGATAGCAAAAATCCGGTCCACCCCACCGATGGCCGCCGCAGCAAGTACTAACGCATTGCGCTGCCCATCAGGCGTGGGGGTCACCATAATCACTTCTTTGACACCAGCAACTTTGGCTGGGATCACATTCATCAAAACCGATGACGGATAGGCAGCCTTACCACCGGGCACGTAGAGTCCGACCCGATCTAGCGGGGTGATCTTTTGGCCAAGCACCGTCCCGTTGTCTTCACGATAACTCCAGCTATCTTGTCGCTGTCGCTCATGGTAGTGCCGAATCCGGTCAGCAGCTAACTGCAAGGCTTCGCGTTGCTCACCGGGCAGCCCCTCTAGCGCCGTCTGCCAATGGTCAGGCGTGATTTCAAGCTCAGCCACAGAGGCCGCGGCAACCCGATCAAACTGCTGCGTCAAGCGTAACAACGCGCTATCACCCTCGGTGCGAACAGCCTGCAAAATCTCAGCACTCGCATGCTCGATTGCATCATCGGCAGCGGCATCAATATGCAACAAGCGATCAAGCCGACTTTGAAAGTCAGGATCTTTCGTGCTCAAAAATGCAATATCAGCCATGATGACCTATTCGTTACGAATTTAAACCAAACGCCTAATGGGGCCTGCAGCATCAGCCGTCGCCGTCGCTACGGCAACGCACTCTAGGGCTTTCAATTATAGCGGCTTGGCCTTCAAGCCCCCGTAAAACAGGGCGGCCAAGAGGGACTAGTGCACGTCCCTCGCACCTAGCCGGCTTGCTCGAATACGTCAAGCAGCGGCTGCAACTCGGCGCGCCGGGTTTTAAGGGCCGCCCGGTTAACGATGAGCCTAGAAGAAATCGGCATGATGTCTTCGACTGCAACTAGATCGTTTGCCTTGAGCGTGTTGCCTGTTGAGACCAAATCAACAATCGCATCAGCAAGCCCGATCAAAGGGGCAAGCTCCATGGAACCATACAGCTTGATTAAGTCGACGTAGACCCCTTTACGGGCAAAGTGCTCGCGCGCGGCAGAAACGTATTTGGTCGCCACACGCAGTCGCGCACCCTGTCGAACGGCGGCCTCGTAATCGAACCCTTTGGGCACAGCCACACAGAGCCGGCATTGCGCAATCTGCAAATCAATAGGCTGGTAGAGCGCGCCAGGGTGTGTTGCGGCATGCTCAATCAAAACATCTTTGCCTGCAATGCCTAGGTCGGCTGCGCCGTACTCGACGTACGTGGGGACATCGGTGGCGCGCACAATAATAATTCGCACATCCGCTTTGCTGGTCTGCAAAATGAGCTTGCGCGACTTCTCGGGGTCTTGCAAAACCTCAATGCCCGCGGCTTTTAACAACGGTAACGTTTCATCAAAAATCCGGCCTTTTGATAAGGCCAACGTGATTGGCTTGGTGACCTTTTGACTCATGCTGTATCCCGAGATGACAGGCGCTCGATGCGCGCGCCAAGCTGCCCCAACTTCACTTCCATTTGGCTGTATCCCCGGTCCAAATGATAAATCCGTTCAATGATCGTCTGACCTTGAGCCTTTAGTCCCGCGATAACCAAACTAGCGGATGCTCGAAGGTCGGTTGCCATGACGGTTGCACCGGACAAGTGCTCAACACCTCTGACAATAGCTGTATGGCCATCGACCTCAATATCAGCACCGAGCCGGATTAACTCCTGCACGTGCATAAACCGGTTCTCAAAGATCGTCTCGATGACCACAGCGGTACCCGAGGCCACTGTATTGAGGGCCATAAACTGCGCCTGCATGTCAGTGGCAAAACCGGGATACTCGTGCGTGCGAATGTCAACAGCCTTGGGGCGCTGATCCATTTTGGCTTCGATCGAATCCCGATCAATCGAAATTTGCAGACCCGCCATCTCCAGCTTACTGAGCGTGGCACCCATCGTATCGGGCGCAGCAGCACACAAACGGATGTGCCCGCCAGTGGCCGCCACGGCGCACAGGAAACTGCCCGCCTCGATTCGGTCCGGCATGACCGAATGCTCGGCGCCGTGCAAACGCTCGACACCCTCAATGACAATGCGATCAGTACCATGACCGGTAATCTTGGCGCCCATCTTGATCAAGAGCTCAGCCAAATCCACGACTTCGGGCTCACGCGCCGCATTCTCCAGGACCGTGACGCCCTGGGCAAGGACCGCGGCCATCATCAGGTTTTCTGTGCCAGTCACCGTCACCATATCCGTGCGAATGACAGCACCCTTGAGGCGCTTGGCTTTGGCAACGACATAGCCATGCTCTATTGAAATCTCGCCACCAAGCGCTTGCATGCCCTGGATATGCTGGTCTACCGGGCGCTGGCCAATTGCACAGCCGCCAGGCAAGCTGACCTGCGCTTGACCAAATCGGGCCAGCAATGGACCAAGCACCAGGATCGACGCTCGCATCGTTTTGACCAAATCGTAAGGCGCTTGGACTCGATCAACCTGATCGGCGCAAAGCGTGACTGACTCCCCGGCACCACGCGTGACTTTCACGCCAAGCTCGGCAAGTAGTCTCAAGGTGGTGTCAACGTCCTTTAGCTTGGGCACCTGCTCAAGCACCAATGTATCAGCGGTCAATAGCGACGCACACAATATCGGCAAGGCGGCATTTTTTGCACCCGAGACAACCACCTCGCCATGCAAGGGGTAACCGCCGCTGATGCTCAACCGGTCCATTAGGCCCGAGCCTTGAACTCTTCGGGGGTGAGCGTCTTCATCGACAAGGCATGGATTTCCTCACGCATCCGGTCACCAAGCGCGGCGTAAACGAGCTGATGCCTAGCGATCAAGCGCTTGCCTTCAAACGCTGGGCTGACAATCACCGCTTCGAAATGCGCGCCATCACCAGTGACCTCAAGGTGCTCGCATTCCAAACCGTTATTAATGTATTTCCTGATGTCTTCTGGAGTCGGTAGCATTTATTACACCTTGATTACGTTCTTAATTTATAACCGCTGTCGAGCAGCCGAATGGCGCACACCGTCAACACGACAAAGGCGCCAAGCACCACCGCCAGGCTTAACCATGGGGAGCTGTCCGAAACACCGAAGAACCCATACCGAAAGCCATCGATGGTATAGAAAACGGGGTTCAAGTGCGACACCTTTTGCCAGAAAGGGGGCAAGCTGTGAATCGAGTAAAACACGCCCGACAAAAAAGTCAGTGGCATGATCAGAAAGTTCTGAAATGCCGCCATTTGATCAAACTTTTCAGACCAAAGACCGGCAATCAAACCCAAAACACCCAAACTGGCACAGCCGAGCATACCAAATACTAAAATCCAAATGATCGAAGTCACTGGCACTGGAATAAAAAACAATGTCACGAGCCAAACCGCAAGGCCGACGGCTAGGCCGCGCATGATCGCGGCGACCACATAAGCGGCAAAAAACTCCCGGTTTGAAATCGGTGTGAGCAAGACGAACACCAGGTTGCCAGTGACCCGACTTTGAATCAATGAGGATGAGGGGTTTGCAAAGGCATTTTGCAGCATACTCATCATCATCAGTCCAGGAATCAGAAACTCCGTGTAGGCGATGCTGTCATACACCTTGACCCGATCTTGTAGCACCTGCGCAAACACAACGAGGTAAAGCAGCGCCGTCATGACCGGGGCCGCAATCGTCTGAAAGCCAACCCGCCAAAACCGTAAAAGCTCCTTGTAGAGCAATGTGTAAAACCCTGATCGGGCCTGAGCCGGTTGACTGATCATGCTGCGATCGCATCCTGGTCGGCTTGATGCATGATTTGTACAAAAGCTTCTTCTAAGCCGGCGCCACCGACTCGTGCAAGCAAAGCATCAGTGGTATCTAACGCAACGATACTGCCCTGGCGCAACATGGCAATTCGGCCACACAAGGCTTCAGCCTCTTCAAGATAATGGGTGGTAAGCAAAATCGTATGCCCTTCACGGTTCAAGCGCGCGATGAACTCCCAGAGGCTGCGCCGAAGATCCACATCGACACCGGCCGTGGGCTCGTCAAGAACCACCACGGGCGGCCGATGAACCAATGCCTGAGCCACAAGTACGCGTCGCTTCATGCCACCGGACAAAGCTCTCATATTGGTGTGGGTCTTGTCTGTTAAACCGAGGTGATGCAAAACCTCTTCAATCCAATCGTCATTGCGATGCAGACCAAAGTAGCCTGACTGAATGCGCAGACTCTCCATGACTGTAAAAAAGGGGTCATACACGAGCTCTTGCGGCACCACGCCCAAGGATCGACGCGCTTGCTTGAAGTCCGCCACGACGTCTTTGCCACAGACCCGGGCATGCCCGCTGGTGGCGTACGACAAGCCGGCCAAGATTGAAATCAACGAGGTCTTGCCCGCACCGTTGGGGCCAAGCAGTCCAAAAAACTCCCCGTGCTCAATTTTTAGATTGATATCATCAAGCGCTTTGAAGCCCTCGCTAGGCTTGCGTTTAGCAAAATGCTGCCACCAGTGCTTGACCGCCGGTTGATACGTTTTATGGATGTGGTCGAATTCGATTGCTACAGAGGACATTTTAGTTTTGTGTGTTTCGCTCATTAAGCGCTGCAATCAAACCATCGATACCGGAGCGGTTAATCTCCTGCGAAAACTGGTTTCGATAATTTTGTATCAACCAAATGTTCTCAACGTTGATATCGTAGATACGCCAGCCTTGGTCACCAAGGCGCAGGCGGTAATCCACGCGGATAGGTTGCATATTGGTCGCCTGCACCACGTTGGAGCGCACCACGACGTCATCGGCCTCAGGCGCCTCCCGAAAAGGCAAAACCTGCATCGAGGTCCCGCTGTCAATACTGTCTAGCGCGCCACTATATGTCCGAATCAGCGTCCCTTTGAAGGCCTGCACAAGGTCATCGCGCTGTTGTTGCGTGGCATCGCGCCACGGGCGGCCAACTGCAAGGCGGGTCGTGCGCTCAAAATCCACATGCGGCATCAAGTATTGCTCAACAATCTCGTTGATCCGCACCATGTCGCGTTGCTTGACTGCTGGGTCAGCCTTAAGCACCACCAAAATCTCGTCGGCCACCGCCTGCACAAACACAGGCGGATCGTCATTTGCATTGGGCTTGGCAAAGGCCAAGCTTGTCATCACGAGCGCCAACATCGCCAACACCAGTTGGGCAAACCACCGTGCGCGCGCGACCTGTTGGCCATCGCTGTCAATCAAAAACTTCATCATCGCTCCTGTTCGATGCCAAGGGCTTTGTCATCGGCCTCAACATCTTCATAATCGTCATAGTCAGGCAAGCTTTGAGCGTCGTCAGCACCCGCGACCATTGCCGCGCGCTGCTGCAAGTAAGCGTCACGCACAAAGCTGTAAGGATCCAAGGCCGTGCGATCAACGGTTTCAGAGACAGTCAGTAGCGCCTCTCTTCTAACCACGACTTCCAAGCCCCAGACCGAGTTGCGCAGTCGCACGTTGGGAATTTGACCAATCGTGTCTAGCTGGTTACCAACGAAATCAACACCGGTGCCCACCCCATCACGCACCGAACTCGCCCCCAAAAACGGCAACACCAAATAGGGCCCCTGTCCAATTCCCCACACACCGAGGGTCACACCGAAATCGTTTTGAATGCGGGGCTGGCCGTTCATGCTTGCGACATCGATACACCCGCCAAGCCCGACGGTGGTGTTAAAGAAAAACCGACCCATGGTGTTGATGCCGTCGATATGCCTTTGCTGCAAGTGACTGTTGATCATCGACCACGGTTCGCTAATATTTAAAAACATATTGCGAATACAAGTTCGTACAGGTCGCGGTGTGACAAAGGCGTACAACTCGGCAACAGGCCTAAACACAGCGCGGTCTACCGTATCATTAAAAGCATATGTGCCCCGGTTCATGGTCTCCCATGGGTCAGCCGGGTTTGGCAAACGGTCTCCCCCGGCGCAACCAATAAGTAACGCCGAGGCACCTACTGCGAACCATTTATATGCTCTAACAAACATAATGACGCTCGCACTGCAGCTAGCTAGTCTGCAGCGCCTCCCCTTTCAGCCGTTCCATATAAAAACTGACTAATCAGCCGCTCAAGCACAATCGCACTTTGTGTCAGTGTAATCGAGTCGCCCGCGGCAAGCATTCGATCGTCTGCGCCCGGATCGAGCCCGATATATTGCTCACCCAACAAACCCGAGGTCAGGATGCTGACCGAACTGTCAGCGGGGAACTCGTAGGATTGCTGCAAATCCATGGTCACGATTGCCCGATAGGTGTGATCGTCAAAACGGATGTCCTTGACGCGTCCCACCACAACCCCAGCAGACTTCACAGGGGCGCGTACTTTCAGGCCGCCGATATTGTCAAACTGGGCCTGCACGCTATAGGTCTGGGCCAGGGAAAAGGTGCTTAGGTTGCCCACTCGCATTGCCAGAAACAGCAAAGCCACCAGACCTAGCAAAACAAAAACCCCTACCCATATGTCGGTTCTGTGATTGTCCATCAGGACACACTCCCTAATTCAGTTGCTAAACATCAAGGCTGTCATAATAAAGTCCAGACCCAGCACGGTTAACGAGCCGGCCACCACCGTGCGTGTGGTTGCCCGTGAGACCCCCTCTGGCGTTGGTCGACAACGCCAGCCCTCAAAAAGCGCAATCAACGTCACCGCCACACCAAAGACCACGCTCTTAATCACACCGTTCAATACGTCATCAAACACATCGACGCCCGCTTGCATTTGCGACCAGTAGGCTCCGGCATCGATGCCGATCAAGGCCACGCCAACAACCCAGCCACCAATCACTCCCATCATTGAGAATACGGCAGCCAACATCGGCATCGCGATAATGCCACCGAGCAGGCGCGGGGCGATGACTCGACGCATCGGGTCAACCGCCATGACCTCCATGGCAGCTATCTGCTCACCGGCTTTCATTAAGCCGATTTCCGCTGTCAGCGATGTCCCGGCCCGCCCGGCAAATAGCAAGGCTGTAACCACGGGACCAAGCTCACGCACCAACGAGAGCGCGAGCAACAAACCCAGAGATTCTTCAGCGCCGTATCGATTTAGCGTGTAGTAGCCCTGCAAGGCCAAGACAAAGCCCACAAACAGCCCCGAGATCGCGATAATGACAAGCGAATAGTTTCCGATGAAATGGACTTGCTGAGTCACAAGTCGTGGACGCTGGAAAAGCACCCCAAAGCGAAGCACCAGTTGCCAAAAAAATCGCGTGATCTGTCCCAGTACAACCAGATGTCGGCGGGTAAACGAACCCAGCGCGGCAAGGCTTTTGACCGGGCTCATCGACCAGACCCCTTCTGACGACGCCACTGCTCAAACGCCGGGGTGACCGGATAGTCAAACGCAACGGGACCATCTGGCGCACCCTCTAGGAACTGCCGCACATAAGGGTCGGTCGACTGACGCAGGTTTGCCGGGGTGCCGCTGGCTTTTAACTCGCCTTGACCGACAAGGTACACCTTGTCGGCGATTTCGAATGACTCAGGCACATCATGCGTGATCACCACGCTCGCGCAACCAAGCCGGTCTGAAAGCTTACGAATCAGCCGGGCAGCCACGCCCATCGAGATGGGGTCCAAACCGGCAAAAGGCTCATCGTAAAAAACCAACTCCGGCTCACGCACAATTGCTCGGGCCAAAGCGACTCGTCGGCTCATGCCACCAGATATCTCAGACAGGCGCAAATGCGCAGCAGCCCTAAGGCCAACGGCTTCGAGGTTATCCAACACTTTTTCGGTAATTTCAGCTTCTGAGAGCTTGGTATGTTCGCGCAATGGGAAGGCAACGTTCTCAAACACATCGAGATCGGTAAACAACGCGCCATGTTGAAACAACACGCCCATACGTTGACGCAAATCCTGCAATGCCTGACGATCGACCTGCGAGAGCGGCTGACCAAACGCCGTCACCTCACCGGAGATCGCCAACAACTGCCCGGTGGCCGCGCGCATGAGCGTTGTCTTACCTGACCCGGAGCCACCCATGAGTGCGACGACCTCACCGGCCTGAACATTCATGGTGAGATCGCGCAGAACCACGAAATCGCCATATCCCAGACTCACACGGTCAAACTCAAGAATCGGGCGGTCGGTTTCGATAACGGAGCCTTCGTTTGCATTCATTAGCGGATTGTAGCCCCGAGCTCACTGGGACGCAGACATACCCGCATCAAGAAGTCGCTAGCGTGGCAGCTCACTGACACCCATGAGGAACTCATCGACTGCCCGGGCGCACTGGCGACCTTCCCGAATCGCCCAGACCACCAGCGATTGTCCGCGACGGATATCACCGGCGGCAAAAACCTTATCGGCGCTTGTGCGATAGTCATCGGTGTTGGCCTTGGCGTTGCCGCGCGCATCGAGTTCAAGTTCAAACGATTTGAGCATCTGCTCTACTGGTGAGACAAACCCCATGGCCAACAAAATCAAATCCGCCTTGATCTCAAACTCAGAGCCGGCGACTTCTTTCATTTTGAATTGACCGGTTGCCTCATCACGTATCCACTCGACCTTGGCGCCCACGAGCTTGGTGACTTTGCCATCTTTACCTTCAATCGACTTGGTCGTAATGGCCCAGTCACGCTCGGCACCTTCCTCGTGCGAAGACGAGGTCCGAAGCTTGGCCGGCCAATAAGGCCAGGTCAGGCTCTTGTTCTCTTGCTCAGGCGGTTTGGGCATCAATTCGATCTGTGTGACTGACTTCGCCCCGTGACGATTGCTGGTACCAACACAGTCCGAGCCCGTGTCACCGCCACCAATCACAACCACGTGCTTGCCTTTGGCCAACACCTGCCCGGTAACCTTGTCGCCTGCGACCACCTTATTTTGCGGGCGCAAGAAATCCATCGCAAACATCACACCCTCAAGCTCGCGCCCGGGCACGGGCAGATCACGAGGAACCTCGCAGCCACCGGACAACACAATGGCGTCAAACTCCTCATCAAGCTGCTTGGGGCTCTTGACGTTCAATCCTTTGGCGGACTCATCATCTGGCGAACCAACGTAGGTCGACGGGCAAAACTTCACCCCCTCGGCCTGCATCTGAACCACACGCTGGTCAATCAGATGTTTTTCCATCTTAAAGTCCGGAATACCGTAGCGCAGCAAACCGCCGATGCGGTCCTGCTTTTCATAAACGGTGACATCGTGTCCGGCGCGCGCGAGCTGCTGAGCCGCCGCCAATCCCGCAGGTCCAGCCCCAACAACCGCCACGGTCTTGCCCGTGCGCTGAGCAGGCGGCTGCGGCACCACCCAACCCTCTTCCCAGCCCTTGTCAATAATGGCGTGTTCAATCGACTTGATGCCAACGGGGTCATTGTTAATGTTTAGCGTACAGGCCGCCTCACATGGAGCCGGACAGATCCGACCTGTGAACTCTGGGAAATTATTGGTCGAATGCAACACGTCGAGCGCTTGGCGCCACTGATTCCGATAAACCAAATCATTCCAATCGGGAATGATGTTGTTGACCGGGCAACCGGTGTTGCAAAAAGGAATCCCGCAATCCATGCAGCGCGCGCCTTGCTTTGAAGCGTCTTCATCGCTTAGGCGATCAACAAATTCGCTCCAATGCTTGATACGCACCTCAGGTGGCTCGCTGGCCTCTTGCAGGCGCTTTAGTTCAATAAACCCTGTCACTTTTCCCATTTCTTTCCCCTAATCAGGCTGCTTTGACAGATGGATTGGCTTTATCCCAAAGTTCGGCAAGCGCACGACGGTACTCTTTTGGCATCACCTTCACAAACAGTGAGCGCGATGCGTTCCAGTTACTTAGAATGTCGCGGGCACGGAAACTACCGGTGTAGCGGAAGTGGTTCTCAACGAGCCGCTTTAAAATGACCTCATCGGTCTCACGCTCTGCGCCACGCACCATGCTGTGCCAGGTTTGCATGCCCACCGTCTCCTTTTGCTCTTGGTTACTGAGCACCGGATCAAGGTCGACCATCGCCAGGTTACAAAACGCCTTGAAACTTCTATCAGGGTCAAACACGTAAGCGACCCCACCTGACATCCCTGCGGCAAAGTTACGTCCGGTACCACCCAACACCACGACCGTGCCACCGGTCATGTATTCACAACCGTGGTCACCAAGCCCTTCAATCACGGCGGCAGCACCCGAGTTGCGCACAGCAAAGCGCTCGCCGGCCACACCACTGAGATAGGCCTCGCCAGCCGTCGCCCCGTACAACACCGTATTGCCCACAATGATATGTTCAGGGCCAAAGCCACGGAAATCATTCGGGCTGCGCACAATGATGCGCCCACCGGCCAAGCCCTTGCCGACGTAGTCGTTGCCCTCGCCGACCAAATCAAACGTCACGCCATGCGCCAAAAATGCCCCAAAGCTCTGTCCCGCGCTGCCGTTGAACTGGATGTGGATCGCATCATCGGCCAGACCTGCTTCGCCATAGCGACGGGCAATTTCGCCGCTGAGCATGGCACCGACGGTTCGATTACGATTTTGTACCGGCACGATGAAAGAGACTTTCTCACCCTTGTCGATGGCCGGCCGACTGCGCTCGATGAGTTGCAAATCGAGGGCCGCGGCCAGACCATGGTCTTGTTCGACACACTGGTAGCGCGGCTCATCAGTCGGTGGCTGGTAAAAGACCTTGGTGAAGTCCAATCCATGCGCCTTCCAGTGGTCAATCCCAGTACGTGTGTCGAGCAAATCGGTGCGACCGATCAGCTCATCAAAGTGCCGCACACCGAGCTGGGCCATGATTTCACGCACTTCCTCGGCCACAAAGAAGAAGTAATTGACCACATGCTCGGGCTTGCCTTGAAACTTCTTGCGCAAAACGGGGTCTTGCGTGGCCACGCCAACCGGACAGGTATTGAGGTGGCATTTGCGCATCATGATGCAGCCCTCAACTACCAGAGGCGCTGTGGCAAAGCCAAACTCATCGGCGCCAAGCAACGCGCCGATCACCACGTCACGACCGGTTTTCATTTGGCCATCGGCCTGCACTCGGATTCGGCTGCGCAAGCGATTAATCACCAGCGTTTGCTGTGTTTCAGCCAGCCCAAGTTCCCAGGGGGTTCCCGCATGCTTGATCGATGAAATCGGGGACGCACCCGTTCCACCGTCATGTCCAGCAATCACCACGTGGTCCGCCTTGGCCTTGGCCACGCCGGCAGCCACGGTACCGACACCAACTTCGGAGACAAGCTTGACCGATATCGAGGCCTTTGAGTTGGCGTTTTTCAGGTCATGAATCAGTTGCGCTAAATCCTCAATCGAATAGATGTCGTGGTGTGGTGGCGGTGAAATGAGCCCCACACCTGGCACCGAACAACGCAACTTGGCGATGTACTCAGAGACCTTGTGTCCTGGCAGTTGCCCGCCCTCACCGGGCTTGGCGCCCTGAGCCATCTTGATTTGAATCTGGTCGGCACTGGCCAGATACTCCGGGTTCACGCCAAAGCGACCCGAGGCCACTTGCTTGATTCTTGAACGCAGCGAATCGCCTGCCTGCAGGGCAACGTCAGCCTCGATCCTTTGCGCCCCAAGCACTGAGGCCAAGGTATCGCCATCTTTGATGTCGCTCTTGCCGGTTTGCAGCTCACTGCGGTAGCGTATTTCATCTTCGCCACCTTCGCCGGTGTTCGATTTGCCACCGATACGATTCATTGCGACCGCAAGCACCGAGTGGGCCTCTGTCGAAATCGACCCAAGCGACATCGCCCCAGTTGCAAAGCGCTTGACGATTTCCTTGGCTGACTCCACCTCATCTAAAGGGATCGCCTGAGCCGGGTCAAAGCGAAACTCGAACAAACCACGCAAAGTCATGTGACGCTTGCTTTGGTCGTTAATCAACTGCGCATACTCTTTGTAAGTACTGTAATTATTGGCCCGGGTTGAATGCTGCAGCTTGGCAATCGAGTCTGGCGTCCACATGTGTTGCTCACCACGAACCCGAAACGCGTATTCACCACCGGCGTCAAGCGCGCCAGCCAACGTCGGATCGTTACCAAAGGCGCGACGATGCGTCCGTAGCGCCTCTTCGGCCACCTCAAAGACGTTGACCCCGCCAATGGCGCTAGATGTACCTGGAAAATACTTTCGGACCAAGTCATCATGCAGGCCCACCGCCTCAAAAATTTGGGCGCCGCAGTAAGACATGAAGGTCGAAATGCCCATCTTGGACATCACCTTATTTAGGCCCTTGCCGACGGCTTTGATGAAATTCTTCACGGCAAGGTCTGGGTCACTGGCGTTTGCACGAATGGCTTCGAGTGCCAGGTAGGGGTGTATTGCCTCGGCACCATAGCCCCCGAGTAACGCAAAGTGATGAACTTCTCGGGCAGACCCGGTCTCGACGACTAACCCGGTTTGGGTGCGCAGGCCGCAACGGATCAGATGCTGATGGATCGCTGAGGTTGCCAGCAAAGCCGGGATCGCCACGCGATCCTTGTCAAGCAGTCGGTCTGAGATGATCAAGACGTTGAACTCACTAGCGACAGCATCGGCGGCTTTGGCGCACAACGCGGCCAAGCGGGCCTCAATGCCTTCGGCTCCCCAGCTAGCAGGGTAGGTGATGTCGAGCTCAAAGCTATGAAATTTCTCGCCGGTATAAACCTCGACATCCCGAATTTGGGCCATCGCATCGTCATCGAGCACCGGTTGCGCCACCTCTAGTCGCAGTGGCGGATTGACGTTGTTGATGTCAAGCAGATTCGGTTTCGGTCCAATAAAGGACACCAAAGACATGACCAATTGCTCGCGGATCGGATCAATTGGCGGGTTGGTCACTTGGGCAAACATTTGCCTAAAGTAGTTGTAGAACGGCTTAGGCCTGTCAGACAAGACCGCCAGCGGCGAGTCATTGCCCATCGAGCCGGTGGCTTCCTCGCCGTTTTGAATCATGGGTTCAAGAATGAACTTCAAGTCCTCCTGACTCCAGCCAAACGCTTGCTGGCGATCGAGGCGGTCAACCGCTGACTGGGCACGTGCCAAAGCGTTGGCATCTGGCTTCGGTAGCGACTCCAGCTTGACTCGCAAACGCTCGATCCACTGTCGATACGGCCGGCTATTGGCCAACTGCGACTTAATTTCGGCGTCATCAATAATGCGGCCCTGCTCGAGGTCAATCAGGAACATCTTGCCGGGCTGCAAGCGCCACTTTTTGACGATCCGACTCTCGGCAATCGGTAATACACCCGCCTCTGAGGCCATAATCACCAGATCATCATCGGTCACGAGGTAGCGGGCCGGACGCAGACCATTTCGATCCAGGGTTGCACCGATTTGTTTGCCATCGGTAAACGCCACAGCTGCCGGACCATCCCATGGCTCCATCATGGCCGCGTGATATTCGTAGAAGGCACGGCGTGCCGGGTCCATCTGCTCGTTTTGCTCCCAGGCTTCGGGAATCATCATCATCATGGCATGCGCCATGGAATAGCCCGACATCACGAGCAGCTCAAGGCAGTTGTCAAAGGTTGCCGTATCTGACTGACCGGGATACACGATTGGGTAGAGCTTACTTAGGTCGCTGCCAAGCACAGCCGACTCCATGTTTCCCTCGCGTGCTCGCAACCAGTTGTAGTTGCCTTTAACCGTATTGATTTCGCCATTATGGGCAATCAAGCGATAGGGGTGCGCCAGCGGCCAGGCCGGGAAGGTGTTGGTGGAGAATCGTTGGTGCACCAGAGCTAGCGCCGAGCTAGCACGCGGATCGGCTAAGTCACGATAGTATTGGCCCACCTGATTGGCCAGCAAGAGGCCCTTGTAGACAACGGTGCGCACCGAGATCGACGGCACGAAGTACTCAGTGCCATGCGCCAGCTTCATGGCATGAATCGCATGGCTGGCTTTTTTACGGATCACGTAGAGTTTGCGCTCAAGCGCGTCGGGGACCATGACGTTGGCGCCACGGCCGATAAACAGCTGCCGGATCACCGGCTCACAGGCCTTGACAGCAGGCGACATCGGCATGGTGTCATCGATCGGCACATCGCGCCACCCCAGTACGACTTGGCCCTCGGCATGGACCTCGCGCTCTAGCGCTTGCTCACAGGCCAAGCGCGAGGCGATCTCCTTGGGCAAAAACACCATCGCCACACCGTACTCGCCTGGCTCGGGAAGTACGACACCCTGCGCTGCCATCTCCTCGCGGTATAACTGGTCAGGGATCTGAATGAGGATCCCGGCGCCATCACCCATTAACTTGTCGGCACCAACCGCACCCCGATGGTCGAGGTTTTCAAGGATTTTCAGTCCTTGCGAAATAATCGAATGAGAGCCGTGCCCCTTGATGTGCGCCACGAACCCAACGCCACAGGCGTCATGTTCGTTTGTCGGCGAATACAGCCCTTGCGGCTCGAATCCCGATTGGACACGCGGTTGGAAAGTCAGAGGAAATGTTGACATGCTTAGCTCCCGATTAACCCGGCTTGTTGCAGCGCGGGAAAGTGACAATAACGCCAAGGGGCTTTTGAAGCAAGAAAAATAAAATAGGGTGCGTCCCTATTTTTATCCCCCACGGAATCAACTCTGATTAATTGGGGACGGATCATCGTTTCCGTCGATTTGCTCGGGCACTTTTCTTGGGCGGCCTCGACGGCCGGCAGTCGCCCGCCGGTTAGCCACCTTGCTCATCCGCTGCAAATAAGCCTGGTCACCAAGGGCCCATTGCCCTGCGATAGATGCCTCTATTTGACGGCTGTCAGATGCCGACAAGCCAGTGTCAAGTAAGCTGAGGTAATACGCCTGGCGGTCAAAGGGCGTGTTGCCACAGGCCCAGTAACGCGAGTGATCAATCAACGCGACTCCTAAATCACGCGGTTTAGGGTCGATCTGTCCGACATGTGTGACCGCTGAGGACCACCGCCAACTCAGCGCACGGGGAGCGTAGCCGTCCAAAACGGGACCCGACTCCACCCAAGCTTGGGCGCGCAGCACCCAGTCTGCGTCAACCAAAGTGCTCTTGAATCGGTTGGCAAACACACTACCAGAGCGCAGCAAAGCGCCGAGTCGACGCCCGACTGACTGCACCACGCGTGAGCTCGCGTCGCGCTGGCCAGGCGTTGCCAACAAAACCAAGCGCCGCGGTGTCAGAGCCCATGCATGCAAGGCTAACTCGTGACTCGACGCCTGTTGACCAAGCCAGCGCGACACCTGGTCAAGCATCAGCGGCCCATCTCTCTTTGACCACGCCTGTTCGACGCAGTCAGCAAACCGCACTTCGATCAGTTGAACTTCATAGGGGGCGTAAAGACGAGGCAATCGCATAGCAGATCATTAAAACGACAGACACAAACCGAAACTAGCCGGCTAAACCTTACCCCTGTCATTGCGAAAAGTAGGGGCTTGGGCTGGAACTTCCCTATAGACCATCGGTCTTATTAGCACTCACTACTCGAGAGTGCTAATATTTCACTGAAGTTCTCCTTTGACCCGAATCAAAACCGTACGATGTCGCTAACAGGAGCCATCCGATCTATGCTAACAGCCGTTTCTACAGAGTTGACCCCTTCGCCGAGCGCCCTTTCGACGGCTATCGCGAACCCCGGTGCGCTGGGCTCGATTGAAGCTTACATTGGCGCGGTCAATCGACTGCCGGTTTTGAGCGCCGACCAAGAGCACGAGTTAGCGCAGCGCTTGCAGCAGAAAAATGACCTCGAAGCCGCTAGGCAGCTTATCGAATCGCACCTGCGTCTAGTCGTCTCCATTGCGCGCCAGTACCTTGGCTATGGGCTGGCCCATGCGGACCTGATTCAAGAAGGCAATATCGGGCTTATGAAGGCCGTCAAGCGGTTTGACCCCGAGCGCGGCGTGCGCCTAGTGTCTTTTGCCGTGCACTGGATCAAGGCAGAGATCCATGAATTCATCATTCGCAACTGGCGCTTGGTCAAGGTTGCGACAACCAAAGCCCAACGCAAGTTGTTTTTTAACTTGCGCCGCCTACGACCCGATGGCGCCAGCCTCGACACTGCGGCAGTCGACCAGATCGCCAGCGAACTGTCTGTCAAATCGAAGGACGTGCGCGAGATGGAAGTACGCATGTCAGGCCGTGAGTTCTCGCTACAAGGCAGCGCCGAGGACGAAGATGGTTTTAGTCCCATTGACTTCTTGTCAGACCAGGGGCAATACGACCCAACTGAAATGCTGGATCAGCAAGATCAGGCTCATCAGCAAGGCGCCGGCTTAAATGAGGCGCTAGCCACACTCGATGAGCGCTCACGCCGAATTGTCCAGGCGCGGTGGCTTAGCGACGACGGCGGTGCGACCTTGCACGACCTGGCCAAAGAGTTCGGGGTGTCAGCCGAAAGGGTTCGACAGATTGAAGTCGCGGCCATGAAAAAGATGCGCACCCATCTCGCGCCGGCGTGAGATCAAACGCACGAAAGCGTACCGAGCTAGCGAAGAGCTAAATTAATTAGCCGGTACTATACCGGCTATGACCGTCGATCTAATCGTCTTCTCTCTAGCAGGGCTCTTAGTCCTGATTTGCTTCTTGTCACCCTTGGCAAGTGCAATGCGCATTCCTTCGACCCTTTTGTTGCTACTGGCAGGCAGTGTCCTCGGTTATCTCAGCCATGTCCACGACTGGGCTCCAGGTTGGCTCGGTGATGCCTTGGAGAGCTTACAAGCCTTTGAAATACCGTCCGAGACGATTTTGGTGATTTTTTTGCCGATATTGCTATTTGAGACGGCTCTAAACACCAATGTGCGTGGCTTGATCAACGATCTGGGCCCTATCTTGCTTTTAGCCGTTATCGCGGTAGTCATCTGCACCGCCTTCGTGGGTCTGGGTGTCTCATTGATTTCAGGCTATGGGCTCGCGGTCTGTTTGCTGCTTGGCGCAATCATCGCCACCACCGACCCGGCCGCCGTTGTCAGCATTTTCAAAGAAGTCGGTGCGCCCAAGCGGCTAACCACGATTGTTGAGGGCGAAAGTCTGCTCAATGACGCCGCCGCCATTGCTCTGTTTAGCGTTCTGATTGGCCTGGCCTCGCATACGTCCTCTGGCACCTTTAGTATCGGTGGCGTAGCAGGCAGTTTCTTGGTGCTGCTCATTGGTGGTGCCATCAGCGGGTACGTCATTGGTCGCATGGCTTGTGTCGCATTACCCGCTTTGCGCGGGTGGCCGACTGCCGAAATCTCGCTGACCATTGCCACGGCCTACCTGGCCTACATCATTCCGGAACATTTTCTGGGCTTATCCGGCGTCGTGTCTACGGTGGTCGCCGGACTTGTCGTTTCCTCGGTTGGGCGCACCCGGATGACGCAAACGACATCGTATGCGCTCGCGCAATCGTGGCGGCAATTCGGGTTTCTGGCCACCTCGCTCATCTTCTTGTTTGCCGCACTGACGATTCCGCGAATGCTGGCGCACGCGAGCTGGCATGACCTTCTGGTGGTCATTATGGCAATGCTGGCAGCCCTGCTGGCGCGTGCGATCACCGTCTATGGGTTGCTACCGCTGGTCACAGCCACCGCAGGCACACAAGTCGACCAGCGCTATAAAGCAGTCATTTGCTGGGGTGGGCTGCGCGGCGCACTGTCCTTGGCGCTTGCCTTGGCAGTCACTGAACACGAGATGCTGTCAGATGAGATCAGCAACTTTATCGCTGTGGGCGTGACAGGCTTTGTGTTGGCCACCTTGTTGCTAAACGGGATGACTTTGCGCCCGCTTATCCGCTTGCTTGATCTAAATACGCTTTCTCCTCTTGAACAAGCCATGCGAAATCAGGCCGTGGTTGTGACGGTCAACGACTTACAGGCCGAGACCGATCGCATCGCACTAGATGAACGAATCAGTCGCCAGGCTCGTCAAAGAATCAGTCAGGTTTTCGAGGGCAGTATCGAGAACATCACGGACCGTCACATTGAGCAGTTTGAACCGGGTGACCGCCTGCGTCTTGGGCTGTCGGTCTTGGCGCAACGCCAAAGTGAATTTATCCTGGTTGGGTTGGGCGAACAAGGCTTTGACCGGCGCACAGCCGAGCGGCTGTTATCGATTTCCGAGCGCATGGAGGACGATGTCAAAGTCGACGGCATGGCCGGGTTTGATAAATCGATCCGGCGCGCGCTGCGTTACTCGGCTCGCTTTAAGATCGTCATGCGTCTGCAACGAGTCTTTGGCTTTCATGGCTGGCTTGGACGCGAGCTTGGTCAGCGGTTTGTCGAGCTCGTTGGCTGGCGCTGGGTAACACGTCGGTTAATCGCCTTCACGGCAAAACATATTCAACCGATGCTAGGTGACGAAACGGCGCTAGCCATTGAAGATGGTTTGCGTAAACGGCTAGCGCGCATCGAAGACAACATGCAGGCACTGCGGCTACAGTATCCTCACTATGCAGAATGGCTCGAGCAGAGTTATTTGGGGCGGCTTGCGCGCACGCTCGAGCGCAGCCGTTATCGCAAAATGCTTGAGGAATCGATCATCAGTCCTGAGGTCTACGATTCGCTGCTGGCCCAGCTCGATGAACGCTGGGCGTTTCTTGAAAAGCCACCGCCCATCGATATCGAGCTCTCGCCAAGTACGCTTGTGCACAAGGTGCCTTTGCTAGCTGATTTGCCCGATGAGATCCTCGCTCGGTTAACGCAAAAGCTTCGTAGTCGTCTGGCACTGCCCGGTCAGCTGATTCAAGGCCCAGGCAAGACAACGCCGGCTCTTTATTTTGTTGCCTCGGGCGCAGTATCAATGCTGTTGCCCGACGCCACACACGTCGAGCTTGGGTCGGGCGAGTTTTTTGGTGAGCTATTGCTAATTGACGAGACCACGCCAGACGTCGAAGTTCGCTCGCTAGGTTATACGCGGCTGCTTGAGTTAACGGCAAGAGACTTCAAAGTGCTGTTGGAAAAAGATGCTCAATTGCGCCAAGCCATTGAAGTGGTTGCCAAGCAAAGACACCACGCCCTTCAAGTCGGAAATGCTGAGGCGGTCAGTCGGGCCAGCGCGCCAACAAGCTCTGGGCAATAACAATGCCTGCCTCAACGGTGAAAAGATCATCGAGCAGCATCGCGGCAACTTGCGTTGCCGGCAAGCAGCTAATTTGCATCACTTCACCGTCCTGATTTTTCGGCACCACCTGCGCATCCAACACGCAATCAGCCGTCAGCACCTCCTCAAACTGATAACCCTCTGACACCCGGCGGCGCATGCGAAAGATGCTTTTGAGGGGTTCGCGCGCGGCCATGTGCGCAACACTCAGACCGGCCTCTTCAAAGCTCTCGCGCTCTAGGGCCAAGTCGTCTGTCTCGCCGTAACCCACCAAGCCGCCCACCAGGGTGTCCCACAGGCCGGGGTCAGTTGCTTTATCGAGCGCGCGACGGGCCACCCATAAATGACCCGCATCTGACCATGCATTCAAATGCACAGCGCGGGTCAATAGGCCCAGTGACCGCACAACACCGCGCTCGATCGCACCGACAGCGTTGTCACCACACCACAAATCGAGCGGCTCACCGCGCCATCGTCCGGCACAACCCGCCTCAAAGATAGCCCGAGCAACTGGCTCGAGACGCTCGGTTAGATCGGGGCCTGAGCCCAACTCAATCCTGTCGGCTAAGACCAGTTGCGGCCAGCCTCGAGCAATGACTGCGTAGGCACCCGGGCTGACATGGCCACAGGGCAGGTTATCAATCGACAACGCAACCGAGCCTGGTGCCGGATCCTGTTGCGCCAGAAGGTGAAGTTTTGCTAAAAAAAGCTTTATTTCATGCGGGCTCGACATACGACCTTTGCTCAAGAGGGGCTAGGACAACCCCGTGAACTGAGACTGATTGTAACCATTCGATTTGGCGTGAGCGCGAGCTTCGTTATAATCATGCGATTCATTGATTAATTACAAATCCAGACGTATTTGAAGGTGGCTGTTTTATTCGCGCTGTTGTAGCGAAGAGGGCAGTCTCGGTTAGGTTTCAAATTTGTGGTCTGAGATGCGCTTTGTCTCGAGGTGAACATGATGAAGTTCAAGGGGTTACTGCCTGCCTGTGCGCTGCTAGTCAGCGGTCTTGCCAACGCGCAGCGTGTTGACATGCCAGGCGGTCCTGCTGTCAATCAGCTCAACTTGACCACGGGCGTGACTCAAATAGCCAGCGATATAGCGTGGCTGCACTGGATGATGCTCATCATTTGCCTGGTGATTTTTGTTGGCGTCTTTGGTGTCATGTTCTATTCGATCTGGGCACACAGAAAATCGAAAGGGGCAAAGCCTGCAACGTTCCATGAAAACGTCAAAGTTGAAATCGCGTGGACCGTCATCCCGTTTCTCATCGTGATCGGCATGGCCCTGCCTGCAACCCGCACGGTTGTGGCGATGAAAGACACGTCCGGGGCCGATATGACGGTCAAGGTCACGGGCTACCAATGGAAATGGGGTTATGAGTACATCGATGGGCCAGCTCAAGGCATCAATTTCTTATCTACCCTGAGCACCCCCCGGGCTCAAATTGAAAACCGCGAACCCAAAGGTGAGTTCTATCTCATGGAGGTGGATAACCCGCTTGTGGTCCCGGTTGGCCAGAAAGTGCGGGTCGTCGTCACGGCCGCTGATGTGATTCACTCCTGGATGGTGCCTGACTTTGGCGTCAAGCAAGATGCCATCCCCGGTTTCCTGCGTGACACTTGGTTTAGAGCCGAACAGGTAGGCACCTACCGTGGTCAGTGTGCTGAACTCTGTGGCAAGGATCACGCCTTTATGCCAATCGTTGTTGAAGTATTGTCTCAGGACGACTACTTCGCGTGGGCCCAACAACAGCAAGCCGCCTTGGTAGCGACGGCCGAAGACCCAACGGTTGCCTGGGATGTCGACGAGCTCGTAGCCCGAGGCCAAAGTGTTTACAACTCGCAGTGTATTGCTTGCCATCAGGCCACCGGCCAAGGTTTGGCTCCGGCATTTCCAGCATTGGTCGACAGCCCTATCGTGATGGGTCCGATGGCAGAAAACATCGAAATCATGCTAAACGGTCGTGCTGGAACAGCGATGCAGTCCTATGCAAACCTGAGTGACGTTGAGATAGCGAGCGTCATCACCTACACCCGTCAGTCGTGGGCTAACGCCGGTGGCGGCACAGATCCTGTGGTGCAGCCGATAGACGTTCGCCAGGCACGATAGTGCAGCGACGGTTTTATTGGTACATATTTGTTAGATAAGATAGTGAAAAATTCAACCTGCGCGGCAAAGGCCCGCCACAAGGCAGTCAGGAGAGAAGCATGAGTAGCGTAACCGTTGACAACATTCCGGGTAAAGGCGAAGACATCGACCACGGTCATCATGATGACCATGCCCACGGCATGCCGCATGGGTGGCGCAGGTGGCTGTTTGCAACCAACCACAAAGACATCGGTACGATGTACCTGATTTTTGCTTTCGTCATGTTCTTGCAGGGCGGCATTTTGGCGCTGCTTTTACGCACTGAATTGTTTATGCCCGGCATCCAGTTCTTCCAGCCGGAGCTGTTTAACCAATTCACCACCATGCACGGCCTCATTATGGTGTTTGGCGCAATCATGCCGGCATTTGTTGGTTTCGCCAACTGGATGATTCCGATGCAAATCGGTGCCTCGGACATGGCATTTGCGCGGATGAATAACTTCAGCTTCTGGTTATT
>SKIZ01000112.1 GCA_007116135.1 Burkholderiaceae bacterium | reverse complement strand
CATTGGGCCAGCACCCGCTCGAGCTCGAGCTCGGGGGCGGTATCGGCTAACCAGCGATCGATGTCTTGCGCGCTGCAGTTTGGTGTGAGCCGAAAGTCGACATTGGCCCAGCAGCGATCGGCCACCGAGTTGGTGTTTAAGCCTCCTTCGATGACGCCCACATTCATCGTGGCAGTGCCCAGTACCGGGTGAGGTTGCCCAGGCAACGGTGTGGCTTGCAACGCAAGCAAGGCGCGCGCCATTTTCAAGATCGCATTGACCCCTTGTTCGGGCATCGAGCCGTGTGCGGTCTTGCCGCGCGTCATGAGCCGCAGCCAGGCCACGCCTTTGTGCGCGATGACGGCCTCGTTGCTCGTGGGCTCGGGGATAACGAGAAGATTGGCCGCGGGTGCGGTCATTTGCTCGATCAATGCGCGTGCGCCGGTGCAACCGGTTTCCTCACCGCCGGTGATGATGAGGACAAGCCCACGTTTAAGTGTTGGTGATTTTTCAATCAAGTCGCGAGCCGCGATCAGAAAGGCGGCAATGCCACCTTTCATGTCACAGCTGCCTCGTCCGTATAGCCGGGCGTCTTTGATCTCACCGCCAAACGGATCCTCGCTCCAGGGGGCTGCACCCAAGGGCACCACATCAATGTGACCCGACAAACATACCGGGCGATCCTGAGGCCCATAGCGCGCCACCAAGTTGGCGCGTTGGTCACCAAAGCCCAATACCTCGACTTCAAACCCCAGTGGTTTTAGCCATTGGCCGATGAATTCGAGCACAGCCAATTCATTGCCCGGCGGGTTGATGCTTTGAAATCTAACAAGCTTTTGTGTCAACTCAGTGGCATTCATGTTTTGCTCCAGAGGTGCCAGGCACGCCAGACAAACATCGAATCCAAGCCCGCCAAGCCGGTTAATTGTCTCGGGATGCTGCTAGTGGGTGCGTTTGCGCCACGGCTTGGTTAGCCACGGCCGCACTTTGAGGGTGACTCGATAGCCAAGTTCGAGCACCCAAGTCACAGGTGCAATTGAGGCCAACCCACCAATTTGTCGCCAAGGTCCGGGCATGGCGCGCCACAATCGGGTAAAGCCTGCCGCGCCGTGATAGACCTGATCGGTAGAGAGCTCTTTGACGTGAAACCGAGCCAACAGCGTGGCTTGATCGTAGCCAATCGGGCAACTTGGGTTCGGTCCAGCGACATCAATCCACTGGACGCGATTGGCGCTGTCGAGTTTTTGATAGTAGGCAATTTCCTTGGCGCACATCGGGCAGGCGCCGTCGTAATAGACTGCGAGCTCGGCGTTGCCTGTTGTTTTGCCTAGATCGAGATGGTCAGTTTTCGGGTTTGTCATGCAACAAGTCTACTTGACTTCGATCTGCGTGTAACCCATGGAGATCATGCAACGATTAAAGGCGGTTGAGCGCGGGCTCCAGTTGATATCGCGTTGACTGTACTGTGCCGGTCGGGTGCGGCCTTTCTTGGTCACACAACGGGTGCGGTTGCCTTCTTTGGTGCACGTCGTCTCATCGGGCTCGGTGTAGGCAGCGCTGACTTGGTAGCGCTCCATCTGGCGCGGATACATTTGCAGCGAAAGCGCCTCACAGCGCAACATATCGGCATTTTTAGTGGCTTCATCGCGCTCAGGATGCACCCAGGTGTAGTTGGGCATACAACCGGCAAGAACCAAGACAGCGGGCAACAAGACCATGTTCAGTTTGTTCATTGTTGTTCAGAGGTTGGTTGGCGGTTGTTCAAAAGTACATCATATTATTTAGTGACATCAACCTTGCCGGGGTGTTTGCACCATTTTGGGGCTAATTTACCGACTGTTGGGACCTGATAGATGAAATGGTAGTGATCGAAGATGTCAAAATAAAGACTTGCAGGCTTTCAAGGGCGATAAACCATGGCTGTTGATCCTAAGTCAAGCGCCAATAAGATCACTGACAAGACTACCAAAAGCACCACACCTAAAACGGCGGCCGTGCAAAAAGCGGTCTGGGTGGGGTTGGCCTTGTTGGTCCTTGCCCTTTGGTACCAACAGGTTTTGTTTGTGGTGCTCTTGGGCTTGAGCTCACTGGCCTTCGGTTTGTCGGCGGTCTTGTTGCGAGTCGACATTTGGCGTCTGACGCGCACGCGTGTGACCACGGTGGCTGCTGCACAAACTGGCTTGGCCGCGTTTCGTGGCAAGCTTGTCCAGGCCACGCCTGTGCTCGCGCCGCTGTCGGGCAAGCCTTGTCAGTTCTTTGTCATCACGGTGCGCCAGCAGCGCACCCGGCTTGGGCGCCACAGGCGAGTGCACATCGGGACCGTGGCCGAACTTCGTTCGCACCAAGGCTTTGTGCCGTTTAACGATGGTCAACAGCAGTGCTGGCTGCCAGCCCAGTTCGGTTACTGGGATTTGCCACATCAGAGCACCAAGACGTATTTGGGGCAAGCTGTGCCCGAGTCACTTTGGCCCTGGTTAACCCAAAGCCAGCTCGCGTTATTGAGCCAGCCCGGCCACTGGCATGTCACCGAGTCGCGCGCAGACGCGCAAGACAACTTGTGCGCCATTGGCCATTTTGATCGGGTCAACCTCGATGAGCCGCTTGACGACCCGCAGCCGCATGCGCCTACGGCGATTGCCGGTTTACTGGCGCTTGCGCGTGATCCGATGCGTCTTTTTCGTCGCCGTGTGCCCCGCGCTGGCCAAACAGGAGAGCCTGCGCTTTTGCCGGATCCGCGTTTTGCGGTGCTTGAAATGCCCTTTATCGGCAAGTACGACCCCGACGAACTGGCACATAACCATCAAATCGCTGCGATGGTTTTGTGGGGGCTTTGTGGCCTGTTCGCGGGGCTCGCGATCTGGCTTTATCACTATCTCTAGGCTTTATGGCCGTGGCGCACTCGCACGGCCGACTCTTTTGCGTGTGGGTGGCACACGCCACCAAAGCCAAACGACCCAAAGTGCACAGATGACATAGAGCCACAAGAAAAAAGACAAAGGCAGATCCCAATACAGCAAACGCTGTAACTGGTACCCCCAGAACGATTGCGGTGCGGCGGTTTGGCGCAACCAGGCTTCCAAGACCGTTAGCGGACATGTCATGCCGATAATCGCTTCAATGGCGACAAAGACCATGAGCGCCGCATGCGTGATGCGTAAACCCCGCCTTCTGACCCATTGCCAATCGAAATAACCACCCAATGGAATCAGGATCAGGCCAGCCGTGATGAAAGCGGCCACACCAAAGTGCAGCGCTAAAACCACATCGGCAAGTCCGGTCGCACTCATCAATGGTCGTCAGCCGTCTAAAAACGCAAGCGCCAGATCATTGAGTCGGCGCGGCGCCTCGGTTGGCATGCTGTGGCCCACACCGTCGACTCGTTTGACGGTGACTCGTGGCAGTTCGCTTAGCCCAGCGGCATCGGGGCCCGGGGGCAGCAAAAGATCTTCGTTGGCCGTGATCACAAGCGTCGGTGTTTGGATTTCAGGCAGCCATGGCCGAGGGTCGAGCTCAGCCATGGCGTTGACCTGCGCTCTAAACCCACGCGCCGTTGGCCCATGTTCGTAACTTAATGCCAGTTCAACCAAGTCGTTGACCGTCTGCGAATCTTCAAAGAACTCGGGTGTCAAGATCCAATAAAAAAACGTCCGATACCATCTTGCGGTTGGACCATCGCGATCCAGATCATCGGCCCAGTCTTTGAGCATCATCAGGTTGCGCGGGTACTGCACCACGCTGCTGTTGCAAAGGACCATGCGGTTCACGCGTGCCGGTGCGAGGTGCGCAATCTGCAAGGCGATAAAGCCGCCCATCGAGTGGCCAAGTAAATCAACGCTTGCAACACCGAGGTGATCACACAGCGCCAGGCAGTCTTTGGCCATTTGCACCAGGGTAATGTCTTCATCAGCCTCGGTGCGCCCGCAGCCACGGTTATCGAGCGTGATGACTTTACGCTCTTGGCGCAGTCCATGAACCATCGCGCGCCATGACATGGAGTCACTGGCCAAACCAGCTAGCAATACCAGCGGCGTGCGCTGAGCGCTCCCATTCAGTGGTTCGTGCACTTCATAGTACAGATTGGCCGTGGGCAATTGCAGGTGGGGCATGACTGAAACCTCTAGAACGAATGCATCCTTGCGACTTGCGTTTACTTGGCGTGAAAGTGACCATAAATCAGCATCAGCGAGGTCGCCATCAGGTTTAGCAAATCCTCACGCCCCTCATCGTTGATCTCCGAGGGGCGCATCTGCGGATCGGGATGGTGCTCGTGCGCTAAAACCATCATCGGCACGATCAGACGTCCAAGCTCATCGTTCTTTGTGAATTCGGCCCAGTGCGACTCTGTCATCGACACACCCAATAAAAAACCAAGCGACCATTCATTGCCCATGGCCAGGCCCTCATCGTCGACCATCAATGCCGGTGGGTAGACGGCCTGGTCTTGAAAGCTTTGGGCAATGCCGTGGGCGGTTGTTTCATAGTGGCGCCTGACCATCTCTTGCACGCCACTGGCCTGGCTTTGGCTATCAAAGCCTTCGTCGCCCACCACCAGTGTGAGGTACTCGTCGTGGTTCGGTGGCACGGGCGCACAGATCAAGGCACAAATCAGTCCATCTAGACCTTCAAAGCTTCTGACAGGCCCTTGCCGGGTCGCCATAAACGCGTCAAGCGCCTCGATTTCGGTTTCAGTCAGCGGCGTTTTAAGGTTCTTGGCCATCTTTAAGCTCCAGTGTCTTCTACACACTGTAGCGCAGACCGCTTAAGTCAGGGGCAAGGTGGGTTTGGACCAACGAGCAAGGGTAAACCCCCTATTGGAATTGATCCGAAACCATTAATTTCTGTATACAGAATACAAAAAATTGTTCAAGCACAGCGCGCAGCAAATCCAAAGGAGACAAACCCATGAACACCCGTGATCCGGCGTTCAAGGCCGATGAAGCCACAGAAAAAAAGCTGGTTCCCTATGGTGGTTACTACACCAACCGGGTGCCAGGCCATGACCCCGAACT
>SKIZ01000099.1 GCA_007116135.1 Burkholderiaceae bacterium | reverse complement strand
GAAATACACGGCCATTGGAGCACAGCCACCTCTAGCTTGATCGGCGAGTCCTTTGCGCTTGACCCTTTGCAAGGCGGTGTGATTTCGGGAGTTGGCCGCCTTTGCTCTTCTAATAACAGTGCTGGTTTTGTGGTGATTGGTCCTCAATCACTATGTTTTTTCTGAGGATGCCTAAATGGAGTTCTTTTTTGATTACCTCATCTTTCTGGCCAAGGTGGCCACTGTGGTCTTTGCCTTCATTATTGTTTTCGGCGCTATCACGGCCATGCGGCGCAAAGACCGACCAATGCCCGGGCAGCTTCGAGTCAGAAAGCTCAATGACTTTTTTTCGAACCTTCAGCAGCGCATAGAGCTGTCGATCCTGGATAAAAAACAAGCCAAGAAACTATTCAAAGAAAAAGCCAAAACGGTCAAGCTCGACAAGCAAAGCAAATCAAGCCAGCCGCGTGTTTTTGTATTGGATTTCGACGGTGATATAAGAGCGTCGGCAACAGATAACTTGCGCCACGAAATCACGGCGTTATTGGGTGTGGCAACGCCGAACGACGAGGTGTTGTTGCGGCTAGACAGTGGTGGGGGTCTTGTGAGCAATTATGGGCTAGCGGCGTCGCAACTTGTACGCGTGCGTCAAGCGGGCATACCGCTGACAGTTTGCATCGACAAGGTTGCTGCCAGTGGTGGTTACATGATGGCTTGCATTGGTAACAAAATCATCAGTTCGCCGTTTGCCATGTTGGGCTCGATTGGGGTGGTCGCGCAGATGCCTAATTTACATCGCTGGCTCAACAAACGCGAGATTGATTTTGAGGTTCTGACCTCCGGAGAACACAAGCGAACGCTGACCGTGTTTGGCAAAAACACGGAAAAAGGACGCGAAAAATTCCAGCAGGATCTAGACGTCACGCACCAGCTGTTCAAGAGCTTTGTTGCAAGCTATCGGTCACAGTTAGACATAGACAAAGTGGCAACCGGGGAGGTTTGGCTCGGTATCAGCGCTTTGGAAAACCAATTGGTCGATGAATTAAAGACAAGCGACGAATATCTGACTGCACGTGCCAAAGACGCTGACCTTTATCACTTGCAGTACTCAAAAAGAAAGACCTTCCAAGAACGTGTTGGATTGACGGTCAATGCCACGGTCGATAGGTTTATCTTCAATTGGATCAGCCGCTTGATGCGACAAAAGTATTGATCGATTAGCCGCTAAGGGACAGGATGGGCTGCGCGACACTGCTGTTTGGCGATCCTGTCCCGAGAGCGCCCCCTCTTTTTAATGTCGGTTTAGTCATCGACAGGCCCTGGCAATACCTGTACCATCAAGACAAGGTTCTTAGTTAGACAAAGATCTAATGTCATCTTTTACAGGTTGAACCTCGCGACGGTATTGGCTGTTGCGGTGTGGTTTTTTCCAGGATTGATGATTATGATTTTTTTCTTCTTTGACAGAGGGTTTGAGCACCTGCGCCAACCCGATAGAGCCCCGCGATGCTACGAACTGACCGACACAGAGCGTGTTGAAAAAGCGGCTCAGTTACGTTCGTTGAGCCCAAAGCCCCACATCTCCCAGACCAAGGATTATGCGGCCATCGCTGCGAGATCTGGTCGTTAGTCCATCTGAGGACTGACAACTCGACTTCCCCAATGGCGCGGCCTTGCAAGCGCTTGTCGATGACGGTGCGCTCCGAGGCGCTTGGCGTATCTAATGCTTGTGTATATCCGTTATCCAAAACCTACTGATTTCGGTTCCTACTTCATAGAGGCCGGTTGCACCACAGCGGTGTGACCGTGGCTTGCGCCTTGCTCTGCGCCGTCTGAATACGTCTTGGTGCTGGCGTAAAAGCGATCAGCAACCACGATCTGGCTGCCGTACCAATCGGTTTTGTACTGAAGCTGTCGACCAAACCGACAGAAGGACTGATGCATGATGCGCCATGACGTTGAGGTTCGAGTCTTCGATGCCGATCTCGCCGTTCTAAAGCCCCAGACTGGCTAGTGCGCTTTTGCATGGCGTTCTTGCCGCTGTTGGCTATTTTGGTCTCTAGCCTGACTAGCTGCGTCACAAAGCCGCTGAATATTTCATTGCCTAGGTCACCGGTGCCTCACTCTGTGAGGCACCGGGCTTGAGAAGATGCCATCTCTTTGTCGGTACGCATAAGCGAGGCCGATTTAGCTAAATATACGTTAGTATGTTTAGGCGGTTCTCACCTAAAGGGGGACAGTGCAATGGACAGGACCGAGCGCTTCTACAAGATTCAGGCGCTTTTGCGTCAACGTGGCGCAGTGACCATGCGACAGTTTTGTGATGCCCTTGAAGTGTCGCGCGCCACCGTGTGCCGGGATTTGGAGTACTTGCGTGATCGGCTAGGCGTGCCCGTCTACTGGGATGCGCCCCAGCGGGCCTATCGCATGCAAGGAATTGATGGCCAAGGTGGCGAGCATGAGCTGCCCGGTGTTTGGTTTAGCGAGCGCGAAATTCACGCGCTGCTGACCATTATTGAACTGATGGCGCAACTTGAGCCCGAGGGCCTGCTCGCACCACGGATCGCCCCGTTTCGCGAACGTTTAGAGCAATTGCTTGAGCAAGGCACGGGCGACGCACCGCAGGCATTGCAACGTATTCGGGTCTTGCCCATGGCGCAGCGGCAAATCAGCGGTGATCATTTCCAAGTCATTGCGCACGCGTTGATCAAGCGCCATTGTCTGGAGATCACTTATTACGGGCGCCAGACCGATACCAGTGTCCAAAGAGTGGTTTCGCCGCAACGTCTGGTCTACTACCGCGATAACTGGTATTTGGATGCTTACTGCCATCTGCGCGAGGGATTGCGCAGCTTTTCTGTCGACGCCATTTGCGCGGCTCGATTAAGCGATGCCAGTGCCGCGCAGGTTAGTCTGCCCGAGATCGCTGCGTTCTTTGATTCGAGCTACGGCATATTTAACGGTCCAAGCCGCCAGGTCGCGAGACTGAAGTTCACCCCATTTCGTGCCCGTTGGGTGGCGCGCGAGCGTTGGCATCCGGATCAAGTGGGCTCCATCACGCCCGATGGCGGTTACCTGCTTGATGTGCCGTATGGCCAGGACTGGGAGTTGGTGCAGGACATCCTGAAACAAGGCCCTGAGGTCGAGGTTTTGGCGCCCAAGAGCTTGCGCGACAAAGTAAGCATGTCAGTCACCCAAATGAACACGCTTTATACAAGCCAAAGTTAGTCCGGCAGCGCTGATGTAGATCAAATATTCAGCAGGTCATGCTTGCCTTCCAAGCGCAAAGAGAATATAAATAGAAATCGATCTCAATTGCATTAAGGGCGAGTCATGGTATTTGGTGCGATACGTGCGCAAAAATCAATCCGGGCTTCACAGGCTCAGGCGCTTGTTCGTGCGCCATTAGGGTTAAGCGGCCTGGTGCTTGCTGCCATTGTCGTGGTGGTGGTGATGGGGTTAGCGATGCTTGCCTTTGTCAGTGTGGGCGGCTCGCCGCTGTAGTTGAGCGTTATTTGTTTTAGGATTTGCGATGAAAGGCAACACCAAGATTATCAAGACGCTCAATACCCTGTTGGCAGGTGAAATCACAGCGGTAGACCAATATCTGATTCACGGTGAAATGTACGCCGACATGGGCTTGACCAAATTGGCTGAGAAAACGCTGCATGAATCTGAGCACGAAAAAGAGCATGCGCGCGCCATGATTCAGCGCCTTTTGTTCCTAGAGGCCAAGCCAGATCTGTCCAAACGGGAAGGCTTGAAAGTGGGCAGCGACGTCGCTGACATGTTGCGCTCAGACCTAGAAGTCGAGTACCGGGTGGCCAAGAACCTCAAGGCGGCCATTGCCGAGTGTGAAAAGGCAGCTGACTTCGTGACACGCGAGTTTCTGGTCAAGCAACTCGATGACACTGAAATGGACCATGCGTACTTCCTTGAAAAGCAACTGCGTCAGATTGAGTTGATGGGCTTGCCCAATTATCTGCAAAGTCAGCTGTGAGTAGGGCAACGTTGTGAAATCGGACCGCCAGATCATTGCTGCTTTGAACGCTGTGCTAAAGAGTCAGCTCACTGGTATTAACCAGTATTTTTTGCATGCGCGCATGTTTGGCAACTGGGGTTTTGAGAGGCTTAACAAAAGCCACTACAAAACCTCGATCAAGCTCATGAAAGAGTCCGATAAGCTGATCGAACGTATTTTGTTTCTCCAAGGGCTACCCAACCTGCAAAGCTTGGGTAAGTTGCAAATTGGCGAGAACGTCAAAGAGGCGCTTGAGGGCGATCTGCGCTATGAGACGGCTTCGCAGCATGCCGCCATTGTTGCGGCAATCAAGGTCACCGGCGAGCACCATGACTTTGCTAGCGAGCAGATGTTACGACTGTTGATGCAGTCGTGTGAGGACAACATCGACGAGCTCGAAACACGCTTGTCATTGATCGATTTGATGGGTCTGCCGAATTATCTTCAGACCCAAGTTCATGATGACGACTGACGAGGTAGATGGTCATGTACGTATGTAACTGTGCTGGCATTACTGAGCGGGATATTTACGATGCCATTGACCGCGGCGCGGACTCCATCAAGCAATTGCGTCGCGAGCTCAATGTGGTCAATGATTGCTGCCAGTGCGCCGGTGAAGTCAAGCGTTGCCTGCGTGACCGGCAGTTACTTATTGAGCAAGTCACTTGGGCTGCGATCGGGACAGCTGCCTGAGATGGCCCTCGCGCCCCATCGCGGTGCATCACTCGAATACCAATACGTCTTGCAAAAACCCCTGCATCTGAATATAAGGAGTAACAGGTAGTTACATTTATTGTTTCAGTCGGGGGAAAAATGCACATTGAACCAGGTGTAGTAGACGGAGCCAAGGCCGCCCTAGGTGCTGCCACGGGTATTGCCGCAGTGGGTTATGCGTTGAAGTCATTAGCCGAGAACAGCAAACATGCCGGTGCGATCAAAACAGCGGTGCAAGTCGCCGCATGTACGGTTGGCACGCTCATGTTTTTTGAATTGTTTTGG
>SKIZ01000133.1 GCA_007116135.1 Burkholderiaceae bacterium | reverse complement strand
GGCCCGCGTTTGTGCTGCTACAAACAGGCTGGGCCAGCGGCATCATCGCAGCAAGCATAGCCAGCATCAAGGCGGCCGACAAAACACTGGGGCATGTCAACTGCCATTTAAGCGCGCAGGGTGAGACGCTAGAGACGCAATATGCGCAGTGGTGGCAATCGGTTTTGATGCTTTTGCATCAGGGCGCAGCTGGCTACGTCATGAGCTCACCGGTGCAGCGGCGTATCCGCGAGTCTCACTTTGTGGCCATTGTGACACCGGCGCTTAAGCACCTGCGCAAGGAAATCGCCAGACTCACCGCACAGCTGGCGTAAAACCGTTCATGGCCGCACTACCAATGTGCAGTTACTGCCGTTATGATGGTTGCGAGTGACTTCAGAGACAACGACCACGAGAGTGCAAGCGCCATGCCGATTAAATCTCGCGTCAGAACCATCCCAGACCATCCCCGGCCCGGGATTCAGTTTCGTGACATCACGACCTTGCTACAAGACCCGGTTGGCTTTCGTATTACCGTTGATGAATTGGTCAACCGGTATCGCCATCAAAACATCCACAAAGTCGTAGGCATCGAGTCACGCGGCTTTATCTTGGGCGCACCGGTGGCCTACGCCATCGGTGCGGGCTTTGTGCCGATTCGCAAGCACGGCAAGCTGCCAGCGCAAACGATCGGTCAGGACTACGAACTGGAATACGGTGCTGATCGCGTCGAGATACACACCGATGCGATTGCAGCAGGCGAGCGCGTTTTGTTAATCGATGACCTGATCGCCACCGGCGGCACGGCCTTGGCGGCCATTGCATTAATTGACCAACTCGGTGGGCACTTGCTCGAGTGTGCATTTGCCATCAGTCTGCCTGACATCGGTGGCATAGAGAAGCTGCAAGCCCGGGGCATTGCCACCCATGTATTAACCGAGTTTGAAGGCCACTAAGTCACAAGGGCTAAAGGTTACGCCGCATCGCGCGTGGCTTGTTGCAAATGACCGATGAGCGCAGCGCGCGCAATCTCGGCATGCTGCTCCGATAAAGCGCCAGCGAGCGCGGCATCTTGACTGTTAATGGCCACAGCGATGGCTTCGTGCTCATCCCAGATGCCTTGGCGGCTGGCACTTTGGCGCAAGACCGCCCCCATCAAACGACGAAAGTGCACCCAGTGCAAGAGTGCATTGTCAACAATCAATGGGTTGCCAGAGGCCTCATAAATAGCCCGATGAAACGCCATGTCGGCTTCAATCATGGCATGCACATCGGTGCGTGCGGTGACTTCACGGCCGCGCACAATCAAAGCCATCGGGATCTTTTTGCCACGATTGGCCGCAAGCCTTGCGGCCAAGGCATCAAGTGCGCCGCGAATCTGGTAGAGGTGACCGATGCGCTCGGGCTCCAATCGAGTCACTAACAGCCCGCGCCCGGGCGCCTCTTGTAACAAACCATCTTTTTTTAACAGCCGAAGCGCCTGCAGCACCGGTGAGCGCGAGACGTTCAAGCGTGCAGCCAAGTCCTCTTGTGTGACCCGCTCACCCGGTGCGAGCGTGCCATCACTGATGGCGTCACGCAGCCGGGTATAGACCATGTCGACATAGTCAGTGCGGTTAGGGACTTGGCTAAGCTTCATCACACTTGGCGCCATTGGTTAGGTAAACATGTCAGGCTGGGTTTTAATCAGATGATCATAGATCGACTGAAAATGCAGCCAGCCAATGTATTCCGAGCCCACGTGCTCGCGACTATAGCGGGCCCGATCGGGCGGCACGAGCTTGGGCTTTTGACCGGTCGCTTGCACCAGCAACTGTTGCTGACAGCAGCGCTCGAGCGCCATAAACCAAAACGCCGCAGACTCAATGCTGTGGCGGCTCGCCGTAAACAAGCCATGGTTCTGATGGATCGCGGCCTTGACGCCTTTGAACCAGTCACACACTGCCACACCGGCTTGCTCCTCGACGGCGACTTGTCCGGCTTCCTCGGTAATGACCACGTGATCTTCAAAAAACGCCGCTGCATCCTGTGAAATCGGTTCCAGCGGTATGCCAAGCGCGGCAAAGGCGGTGCCATACACGGTGTGGGCGTGACACATGGCCAGAATGTCTGGATGCGCTTCGTGCACCGCGGCATGCAAGACAAAGCCGGCGCGGTTAATGGCGTGATCGCCTTCAAGCACGTAGCCTTTGTGATCGACCAGAATCAAGTTAGAGAGCTTGACTTGGGCAAAGTGCACACACATCGGATTGGTCCAATAAAGCTCTGGATGCTCAGGGTCACGAATCGTCAGGTGTCCGGCAAAGCCGTAATCGAGTCGATCCAGGGCAAACGCGCGGCACGCCGCGACCAGCCGCTTTTTACGGTGCAACCGCTCGGCTTCGAAATTCTCAAAGGTGGGGATGCGCGGGAAAATCCGGTTGGCCTGAGTCGGCTCATAAAGTGAGCCATGCTCACGCTCGACGGTTTCATTTTTAACGGTATCTAACATGGCTTTGGGTTCCTGTAATAGTCAAAGATCAATCGATATCGAAGCGCCTTTGGCGCGCGAGACGCAGGCGGTTAAGCAATAGGACTTTTCATCATCGGTCAGGATGTAATCACGATGGTCGACCTCACCATCAACATAATTCACCTTGCAGGTGCCGCACAAGCCCGACATGCATGACGTCGGCACCCGGGCGCCGGTCAGCTCAATGGCCCGCACGATTGACTGGTCCGGCTCAACGACAACCGTTTGGCCGCTTCGCAACAGGTGCACCGTAAACGCCCCATCATTGGCCGTGACAGCCGGGTCAGCCGCAGGCGCCTTGAAGTACTCCCGATGCACCGTGCCAGTGGGCCAATGCGCACTGGCTGCTTCACACGCCGCCATGAAGCCAGCTGGCCCACAGTAGTAGAGGTGCGTGTCTGGCTCGGGTCTAGCCAGTAGTGCCGCAATGTCAAGACCCTTGGCCGGATCGCCACCATCGAAGTGCAGATGCAAGTAGTCCGGTCCGAGAAAATCGGTCAAGGGCTTCAAGAACGCCGCGCTTGATTGACTGCGCGCACAGTAGTGCAACTCAAACGGCTGGTCCGCATGCCAAAGCGCATGGGCCATGGCTTTGATGGGTGTAATGCCAATACCGCCTGCCAACAAAATCGATCGCTTGGCCTGCGGGTGCAGGGAAAATTCATTTTTGGGGTGACTGACACGCAAACGGCCTGCCACCCTGACGCGCTCATGCATGCTGCGCGAGCCACCCTGGCCGTGCGCTTCACGCAAAACCCCGAGCACCCAGCGCGAGCGATCCATCGGGTCTCCGGCAAGCGAATACGACCGCACCAACCCGCCGGGCAGGTGCACATCGATGTGCGCACCGGCTTGCACCGGTGGCAAGAGGCTACCCGACGGGTCGACGAGTTCGAACGACAGCACGTCTTGGGCCTGCAATCGAATCGCGCGCACCAATAACTCCATGGTTTGACTGCCTGACAAGATCAACTCTCCTTACGCTTGCGCACGTTTGTCAAGCACATCTTGCTGAAGCGCTTCCATGCGTGACTTCACGAACGATTCACGCTCGGCGCCTGTCATGGACTCAGCCTCAGTCAGGATCTTGACCACCTCGCGCGCCAAGTGGCGTCGCAGTGTGACCTCCTGCTCGCGCGTTTGGCCAATGGGCAACTCAAACACATTGCCCGAACAGTAGCTATTGGGTGTGCCGGCGTTATCGCGCACCCACTGGGCAAACTGCTCGGGGCTGGCTTGCGGGTTGCTGCCACGCACCGCATCGCGCAGCAGCTTTCTAAAGATGTAGAGGCCGGCATCGAACTTGGTCGGATTCTCAAGCGCATGCACCGCAATCGGACGCTGGCTGATGATGGCCTCGTAGTCACCTGGGGCGTACTGACAGTCTTTGTAGTTGGCGCGCGCACGATGGTCTGGCGGAATCGGCGGCATGTCCTCGAGTTTGTATTGGCCGAAGCGCTGAGGACGTCGCATCGCGACCTGGCCTTCCAGAAAGTCAATCGTCTCGTAACCGACCAAGCCCTTGTCGCCCACACCGCGAGTATCGATGGTGGGTCCCATCACACGCCAGCCAATCATCTTGGCGTTGTGGTCATCAACCGGTACGGTCCAGCGGATCATGTGAAAGCGGCTAAAGAGCTTCTTTTTCTTGCCGTCCTCCGAGGTGTAGGCGTGCAGGCTCAAGTTGGGCAGCACCTGGTGCTGCACCCGGATAAACATATGGCCGTCGTCGGCGCGACGCGCCCCGGCACAAGCGAGGCTGCGCCCGCCTTGGACTGGCACAAAATGCATATCGGGTGGCACTTCCATCGAGGCTGCACCGACCTCGTCAAACGTGGTGCCCTGATAGTGCTCGCCGGTGACCTGGCGCTTGGCGTGCAACGCCATGGTGTGATAGTTGTCTGCGGCGTTGTCTTGCACTTGCAGCCAGTTGCAGTGCTGGAAATTGCTGTAAGGCACGAGCTCATCGCCCGGGGCGACCGTGAAGTTGCCTTCCCACTCGGGAAATGGCGGCTCTTGTTCAGGCGGCCCCATGTAGGCAAACACCAAGCCGTGGCGCTCGAAGGCTTTGTAGGCACCTTGGCGAATCGAGCAACGATAACGCTCACCCTCTTCTTCTTCACCTTGCGGAAACGGCACGCGCAAACAGGTCCCGTCGATGTCAAACACCATGCCGTGGTAGCAACAGGAGATGCCACGTTCTTCGATCTTGCCATATTCAAGCGAAGCACCTCGATGCACGCAATGCGCATGCAGCAAGCCGATACGACCCGAGCCATCACGAAACGCCACGAGCTCCTCGCCCATGATCTTTAAGAAGCGTGGCGTGTCAGTTAACTCCATGGACATGCACACCGGGTGCCAGAAACGGCGCATGTACTCGCCAAGCGGCGTGCCCGGTCCGCACTCAGTGAGTTCGGGGTCATGGCCTGGCACCCGGTTGGTGTAGTAACCACCATAGGGAACCAGCTTTTTTTCTGTGGCTTCATCGGCCTTGAACGCCGGATCACGGGTGTTCATGGGTTTGTCTCCTT
>SKIZ01000197.1 GCA_007116135.1 Burkholderiaceae bacterium | reverse complement strand
CAAAGTCGGATCAAGGATTTGCGCACCGGCGTGGAAATCTCCAATACACAACGGGTGCTAGACGGTGATCTAGACCCATTTATCGAGGCAAGTCTCAAGGGGGGAGTATGAAACAAGGACCTTTAACGATCGTCACCGGCGCCACACGGGGCTTGGGCCAATCGCTCGTCGAACAGTTGTGCGCACAAGGCGGACACATTGTTAGCATCAGCCGTCGACCCGTCGATGGTTTAGCTCAAAAGGCACAAAAAGCCGGCAGTGAACTAACCGAAATCCTAGTCGACTTAGTCGATGCGGCCGCCCTGCAGGAAGCCGCTCAGCAATTAACCAAGACCATCGCAGGCTCACCGGCTCGCGCACAGTGTCGCCTGATTCATAATGCCGGCGTTGTTGCGCCGATCGAACCGGCCAATGCCTTGACCGATCTGAGCGTGATTCGCACGGCCTTTGACATCAATATCGCGGCGCCCATTTACCTGACTGCCCATTTTCTGGCGGCCACCGAGGGCTGTGGCGATCGGCGCATCATGATGGTGTCTTCTGGCGCTGCGCGCAACCCGGTTGGCAGTTGGGGGGTCTATTGCGCCACCAAAGCGGCGATGGATCAATTTGCCAAAGTCATCGAGGCCGAGGGCCATGCCAACACCCGAATCAGTTCGGTTGCCCCGGGTATTATCGACACCGGCATGCAAGCCGAAATTCGTCAAACACCTAGTGAGAAGTTTCCTAGCGTGGGTCGATTTGCCGATATGCACAGCAAGGGTGCACTGACCAATGCGGCCGATACCGCCAAGATGATGCTTGCCTTGTTAGAAAACGAGTCGTTTGGTCAAAAGTGCCTTGACGATATAAGAGATTACGCGAAATGAACCCCACAGCCTCTGACGCACCAGTCCATGACGAAAACCACTTGATCGCCGAGCGGCGACACAAGCTTGCGCAGCTGCGTCAAAAGGCTGTGGCTTTCCCCAATAACTTCAAGCCCAAAGATCGGGCCCAAGCTTTGCATGCGCAGTACGATGAGCTCACCAAAGAGGCCTTGGCCGAGCAGCCAACCACCGCATCGGTAGCCGGACGCATGATGCTCAAACGCGTCATGGGTAAAGCCAGCTTTGCGACGTTGCAAGATGGCACAGGCCGCATCCAGATTTATCTGGATCGCGGCTCGCTTGGTCAAGACAAGTACGAGGATTTTAAGCACTGGGACCTCGGTGACATCATCGCCGTTGAAGGCACCGTTTTTAAGACCAATAAAGGCGAGCTGTCGATTCACGCGAGCACCGCTTCAATCTTGACCAAGTCATTGCGTCCATTGCCCGACAAGTTTCACGGCATGGCTGATCAGGAATTGCGTTATCGCCAACGCTACGTTGACTTGATTGTCACTGAGCAGACGCAGCGCACCTTCCAATTGCGCACCAAAGCCATCGCTGTCCTGCGTCAATGCATGGTCGAGCATGACTTTCTTGAAGTAGAGACGCCCATGCTGCAAGCCATCCCGGGCGGTGCCACGGCCAAGCCATTTGAGACCCACCACAATGCGCTGGACATGCAAATGTTTTTACGTATTGCGCCAGAGCTCTATCTCAAGCGCCTTTTGGTGGGTGGTTTTGAACGGGTTTTTGAGATCAATCGGAACTTTCGCAACGAAGGGGTCAGCACGCGCCACAACCCTGAGTTCACCATGATGGAGTTCTACGCCGCCTACACCGATTATGGCTGGCTCATGGACTATACCGAGGCGTTATTGCGTGAGGTCGCGCAAAAAACCCTGGGCACCACCCTGATTTCTTATCAAGGGCAAGAGATTGATTTTGGTAAACCGTTTGACCGGCTCTCGATGACCCAAGCCATCGAACGCTACGCACCTCAGTATCAAGGGGTTGATCTGAGCGACCCTAGCTGCTTGCGAGAGGCATTGCAAGCCTTGAAGGTCGATCTGAGTACGCCAGCGATGGTCAATGCCGGTGTCGGCACGCTACAGCTCGCGTTGTTCGAAGAGGTCGCCGAACATTTGCTCTGGCACCCAACTTACATCGTTGACTACCCGGTCGAGGTCTCTCCTTTGGCGCGTGAGTCCGATAGTGAACCGGGCATCGCTGAACGTTTTGAGTTGTTTATTGCCGGTCGCGAGCTTGCCAATGGCTTCTCTGAGCTAAACGACCCTGAAGATCAGGCCGCACGGTTTAATGCGCAGGTCGCCGCCAAAGACGCCGGTGATGAAGAGGCCATGTACTACGACGACGACTACATCCGCGCATTGGAGTATGGCATGCCGCCTGCAGGCGGTTGCGGCATCGGGATCGATCGCTTGGTGATGCTGCTGACTGATAGCGCGAGCATTCGCGACGTCATTTTATTTCCACACCTCAGGCGCCAAGAGACTTAAGGGGCAAACGGCCCCAATCGCCTAAAGCATCTAAAGCATCTAAAGCACCAAACCCTATACCTCGATGGTCTGCGTCCACCGCAGACCATCGGCGGTGTCTGCCCGTGGGTTGTATTCACAGCCAATCCAGCCTTTGTAGCCCAACGCGCGCAACCGCTCGAACACCACCTCATACCGAATTTCACCTTCATCCGGTTCAGCGCGTGACGGCACCGCCGCGATCTGGATGTGACCGATGACTGGTAGGTAGTGCTCGAGTTTTCGCAACACATCGCCCTCACCGACCCCAACGTGATAGACATCAAACATCAGTTTGACATTGTCGGCACCAACGGCCTGACGGATCGCATCAGACTGGGCTTGTTGCCAATAGAAGTAACCGGGCTTGTCGCGTGGATTCAATGCCTCTAGCAGCAAAGTGACATCGGCCTGGCGCGCAAGCGCCGCAGCCCACGCTAAATTCTCCAGAAACAAGTCCCGAGCTGCTTCGGGCGCACTCTGATTGAACTGCCCGGGCAACACGTGAATCAGGCTTGCGCCGGCGCGCTGGGCCCAAGCCAAGGTCATCTCAAAGGCGTCTCTAAACTCGTCCTGACGCCCGATCTGAGCCGCTAAACCGGTATCGCCGCCACTGACATCTCCCTGCGGGGTATTGACCGAGAGCAACCGCAAACCACGATCTTCACACGCTTGGCGCACCAATTTGGCATCGGTGTCGTATGGCCAGTGCAACTCGATGGCTGAAAAGCCCGCCGCACCTGCGCTCGTTATTCTGTCCAATAAACTCAAGCCCGGCCACATCAAGCCCAAATTGGCCGATAGCCGGCCTGGCAACTGGTTACGCATTAGTACCCCTGGGATCACGCCAACAGTAGCGCGCTTGGAATCATAACCAAAACTTCAGTGATGTTCTCTCGCGTGATTGATGGTGTAGCGCGGGATTTCGATCGTCAAATCAGTGTCGGTGGTTTTGGCTTGGCAAGACAGTCTCGAGGTCGGTGCCAGGCCCCAGGCCCGGTCCAGCAAGTCCTCTTCGGCGTCTGTGGCCTCTTGCAGCGCATCAAAACCTTGGCGCACAATCACGTGACACGTGGTGCAGGCGCACGATAACTCGCAGGCATGCTCAATCTCAATGTCGTGATCGAGCAGAATGCGACAAATCGACTCCCCGCTAGGCGCATCATCGATCACTAGACCCTCAGGGCAAAGGTCAGCGTGGGGCAATATGGTCAGTTTCGGCATGACACACGGTCCTGTTTGATACGTTTAAATTTCGTCAAGCGACTTGCCGGCTAGCGCCAATCGGATGCTTCTGTCCATGCGCATGGCGGCAAAGTCATCGGTGGCATTGGCCAATGCCTTGACCGCCAAACGCAACTGATCAACATCATCTTGGCCAAGCTTCGTGCGCAAGGCCTCGATTTGCGCCTCGATCGACTTGCGTTGTTCCTGATCCAGCAGGTCAGCATCGCGCTCAAGCGCCGCTATTGTCGTCTCGATTAACTGTTGACCTTTGACCTGCTCTTCACGCAACATGCGCGCCAAAGCGTCTTCGTCGGCAAACGCCACACTGTCTTTGAGCATGGCAGTGATCTGCTCATCGGTCAGGCCGTGCGAGGGCTTGACAGCTACCTGAGCGGTGACGCCACTTGATTGTTCTTGGGCTGTGACGCTTAACAAGCCATCGGCGTCGACCTGAAACGTCACGCGGATACGCGCCGCACCAGCGGCCATGGGCGGAATACCGCGCAACTCAAAGCGTGCCAATGAGCGGCATTCGCTTACAAGATCGCGTTCGCCCTGAACAACATGTAGAGCCAAGGCGGTTTGGCCATCGCGATAGGTTGTAAATTCCTGTGCCCGAGCAACGGGTATGGTGCTATTGCGATCAATGATTGTCTCAACCAAGCCACCCATCGTCTCCAATCCAAGCGACAGCGGCGTGACATCAAGCAATAACCAATCGTCATCGCTGCCACGATTGCCCGCCAAAAGATTAGCTTGCAGTGCCGCACCGAGCGCGACCACTTCATCGGGGTTTAAGTCCACAAGTGGCGAGCGCCCAAAAAACTCATCAACGCAGCGTTGCACGATCGGCATGCGCGTCGCCCCTCCGACCATCACCACACCCTGGACGTCTGACACCTGTTTATCGGCATCGTCAAGGGCGCGCTGCGCACAGGCCAGACTGCGCTGCACGAGCGGTTGGGCAAGCACCTCGAATTGATGACGACTGATTTGCAGTCGATCCAATGGCGCTTGTAGGCCCGTGGCCACGTCGACCTGTTCATTGTCGCTCAAAGCCTCGCGGGCTTGGCGCGCGGCCATCAGCAAATGACGGTGCTGACTCGATGACAGCGGCGCTTGGGCCGTGCGTTGCAGAAAGTCATCAACGATGGCCTGATCAAAATCATCACCACCAAGCGCGGTATCGCCACCGGTGGCAATCACTTCAAAGACACCCTGGCTCAAACGTAAAAGAGATAAATCGAAAGTGCCACCGCCAAGGTCATAAACGGCGTAGATCCCCTCGACGCCCGTCTCAAGCCCGTAAGCAATGGCTGCCGCAGTCGGCTCGTTTAAGAGCCGCAACACATTAATACCCGCTAGTCGTGCGGCATCGCGCGTGGCCTGGCGCTGGGCATCATCAAAATAGGCCGGCACCGTGATCACCGCGCCAACCAAATCGTCTCCGAGCGTTTGCTGGGCCAAATCGCGCAAATGAAACAGGATTTGCGATGCAACCTTGACCGGCGTGACCGTGGCGTGGCGGGTGACAACAGCCACACTGTTGCCAACCTGCTCAAAGGCGTAAGGCATGTCCATCTCATTGGCATCGGCCAATGACTTTCCCATCAAGCGCTTAATCGATACCAAGGTATCTGTGGGGTACTGTCCTTGCATTTGCAAGGCAGCATGCCCCACGCGCACCTCATCTGGCGCACCATAGAAAACAGCCGAGGCAATCAATCGTTGACCTTGCGCATCAGGCAGCACCTCGGCCACGCTATGGCGCACGGCCGCAACCAATGAGTTGGTGGTGCCCAAGTCAATCCCAACAGCGACCTTTCGCTGATGAGGCACCGGGCTTTGACCCGGCTCGGCAATCTGAAGCAATGCCATTTAATCTTATTCCGTTGTTTTTAAAGCGCGCCGAACACTTGTGAGCTCTTGCAAAAACTTCTCCACGAACATCCACTCGTGCAGGCTTTTAATCGCAGCATCCCACTGCCCTGAATCAACGAGCGCGCCGGTTTGCGTCTGCCTGGTGAGCCGATCTTGTTCGATCTCCTCGATGAGCTCGGTCAGTGGCTCGGTGCGACCCTGCTCACGCAGTTGCTCAAGCGACTCACGCCACTGCATTTGCTGGGTCAAAAACGTCATATCAAGCCCGGCGCCGGCGTCACTGTTCGCACGATACCCGGCTAGCTCGCACAAATACTGAGCACGCTTTAGTGGGTCGCGCAACACGCGGTAGGCTTCATTGATCTGGCTGCTCCACTGCATCGCGACACGTTTTTGCGCATCGCTCGCGCCAGCGAACCGGTCAGGGTGCACTGTTGCCACCCGTTGCTTCCAGCAGCGCTCGAGACTTTGAGTGTCAACCTCAAAGCCTCGAGCCAAGCCCAATAGCTCGAAATAGTCCGGTTGGCTCAAGTCGTTAAACCGTGAAGGATTCGCCGCAACCGCAAGTTGCCTTCTCGTTTGGGTTACTGAACTTAAAGCCCTCATTGAGGCCTTCTCGAGCATAGTCAAGTTCAGTGCCATCGATATAGGCCAAGCTCTTGGCGTCAACGAACACCTTAACGCCATGACTCTCAAATACCTCATCGCCCGCATGCGGATCATCGACGTATTCAAGTTTATAAGCCATACCTGAGCAACCTGTGGTTCTCACCCCAAGGCGCAATCCAATACCTTTGCCCCGCTTGTCCAGATATTTCTCGATGTGTTGGGCCGCTTGCGCGGTCAGTGTCACAGCCATGACGTCAAACTCCAGTTCAACTTACGTGTTTTTCGACGTGCTTCTCTTTGTAGTCTTGCACTGCGGCTTTAATGGCATCTTCGGCCAGAATCGAGCAGTGAATCTTCACCGGCGGCAGCGCGAGCTCTTGAGCGATTTGAGAATTGCGAATCTCAAGCGCTTGGTCAAGCGTCTTGCCCTTGACCCACTCGGTCACGAGCGAACTCGATGCGATTGCCGACCCACAGCCGTAGGTCTTAAAACGCGCATCCTCGATAATACCTTCGTTGTTGACCCGAATTTGCAGCTTCATGACGTCGCCGCAAGCCGGCGCGCCTACCATGCCAGTTCCAACGTTTCCGTCGCCCTTTTCAAAGGAGCCAACGTTACGGGGGTTCTCATAGTGATCAAGCACTTTATCGCTGTATGCCATGATTGATATCTCCTTTGCTAACAGTACAACAAATTAGTGAGCGGCCCACTGGACGGAATCCAGATCCACACCCTCTTTCACCATTTCCCACAATGGTGACATTTCACGCAGCTTATCGACCCGGCGCTTGAGCAGATTAATTGCGAAATCGATATCAGCCTCGGTCGTAAAGCGACCAAGCGTGAAGCGAATCGAGCTATGTGCCAACTCATCGTTTCGACCGAGCGCACGCAACACGTAAGAAGGTTCAAGGCTTGCGGATGTGCAAGCCGAGCCACTTGATACTGCGAGCTCTTTGATCGCCATGATGAGCGACTCGCCCTCAACATAGTTAAAGCTAACATTTAGGTTGTGCGGCACACGCTGCTCGAAGTCACCATTTAAGTAGACCTCTTCAATATCGCTCATACCTGCCCAGAGACGATCGCGCAACATCCGGATGCGCTCATTTTCTGTTTGCATCTCAAGCTTGGCCAACCGAAAAGCTTCGCCCATACCGACAATCTGATGTGTGGCCAGGGTGCCGGAACGAAATCCACGCTCGTGACCACCACCATGCATTTGCGCCTCAATGCGCACACGCGGCTTGCGACGGATGTACAACGCACCGATGCCCTTGGGGCCATATGTCTTGTGCGCGCAAAACGACATCAAATCGACCTTTAGCGTTTGCAAGTCAATCTCGACCTTTCCGGTGGCTTGCGCGGCATCGACGTGGAAAATAATTCCGCGCTCGCGGCACATCTCACCAATGGCTCGTACATCCTGAATCACGCCGATCTCATTATTGACAAACATCACTGAGACCAGCACCGTGTCCGGACGCATCGCAGCCGCTAGCACCTGCAGGTCCACTAAACCGTTTTCTTGAACATCAAGGTAAGTGACTTCATAGCCCTCGCGCTCGAGTTCACGACACGGATCAAGGACAGCCTTGTGCTCCGTTTTGAGCGTGATCACGTGTTTACCGCGCTCGGCATAAAAGTGGGCTGCACCCTTGATGGCGAGGTTATTTGACTCAGTCGCCCCCGAAGTCCAAACCACCTCACGCGGGTCTGCGTTGATCAAAGCGGCCACATCGGCTCGCGCTTGCTCGACTGCCGCCTCGGCCTCCCACCCAAACGAGTGACTGCGAGAGGCGGGATTGCCATAGCTCTCGTACAACCATGGCACCATCTTATCGACCACACGCGGATCGACAGGCGTGGTTGCCGAGTAATCAAGATAAACCGGTTGAACCGACATGACAAAGCTCCTGAATTAAAAACAGACAAACAACGTATTTAATGTCCAACCAAAATTACATGGTCACCGGATCATTGAGTTTGCGCGCGAATGGATCGGCGGCAGCCACCGTGGTGCTTGGCACTTTCACCGCGGTCTCGCCACGACTTTGATTGCCCTCTTGTAGCTGGCGCATGCGTTGCTGGTCGACTAGGTCTTGCAAAGAGACCGAATCCAAAAAATCAACCATGGTGCGATTTAACGCAGCCCACAGCTCATGGGTCATACAGATGCCGGGGCGTCCGTCATTGCCGGTCGAACAGTCCGTCTTGCCACCACAGTTGGTCGCGTCAATTGGCTCATCAACAGCAAAAATAATGTCAGCAACCGTGATGTTGCGCGCCAGACGGGCCAATGTGTAGCCGCCACCAGGGCCGCGAATACTGTCAACGAGCTCATGGCGGCGTAGCTTGCCAAACAACTGCTCGAGGTACGATAGGGATATATTCTGACGCTGGCTGATCGCAGACAGCGTGACTGGACCACTATGTTGGCGCAGGGCCAAATCAATCATGGCTGTCACTGCAAAGCGTCCTTTCGTAGTGAGTCGCATAGCTTGGTCCTTAATAAAGTTGGTTACACACAATGCGCTCAGGCGAACCATATCGTGACCCCGCAGCGCGCTGGTACCTCTGTTTGAATTACCTGATCAAACAAGTCAACTATACAATAAATCCGACCTTTTTACTCGGTTAATCCGCATGACCTATGCGGGTATTCCCGCAAGCCGCCCCAAAAAAAAGGCCGTGCAATGCACGGCCTTGGCTGATAAGTCAACAAATCGGCTACCGAAAATTAAAACTCAGGCAGCCTGATACTGGGTTGAGCGCTTGCGCACGAGTTCGAGCACCCCTTGGCAAGCATCTTCAATGTAATCAAGTACCTTACCAAAGGCATCGGGCCCACCATAGTAGGGATCCGGCACCGTCGCTTCCTCGAACTCATTGGCAAAGCGCATCAGGAGCATCAGCTTGTGGTGATAAATCTTGGGGCACTGTTGCTGCAAGGCAGACAGGTTTTCCCAGTCCATCACCAAGATCAAGTCAAACTCCTTGAAGTCCTCAGCACAAACCTGCCTGGCCACGCGCTGGTCAATCTGGTAGCCGCGCTTGCTCGCTGCCGCTAACGCGCGGGCATCGGGCGCCTCACCTAGATGAAACCCATGCGTGCCTGCAGAGTCCACTGTGACCAACTCGGTCAGACCGGCATCCGAGACCATTTGACGGAACACGCCCTCAGCACTTGGTGAGCGGCAGATGTTTCCCATGCATACGAAGAGAACTTTTGTCATAGTGGTGCAGATTTTGAGGGAAAACCCGTAACTTGTCCAGAGAAATTTTATACAAGTTGCAAAGAAGTGACAATCCTTTATTATCGATATAAATCAATATAAACAACATGTTAAAAAACTTAACTCATGTCATTTCGAGATTTCATGTCCTATTTTTGTGCGCAGCAATGAGAGCGCGCACCGAAACGGCCCCAAGCCGACTCTAGGCGCCAGATTGCAGCACTTGGGCTTTGAGTTGATTCAGTGCATCCCGGGCGGCCGCGGCTTGCTCAAACTCCAGATTGCGCGCATGGTCGAGCATCTTCTTCTCGAGGGCCTTGATTGCCTTGGCGACAGATTTTTCATCGTCCGGTCGCACGCCATCAGGCAGACCATAGTGCATCGCATCATCGGCTTGGGGGTCTTGCAATACGCCATCAATGAGTTCTTTAACCGCTTTGGTGATGCCGCGTGCCTCAATGCCATGGGCCTGGTTAAAGGCAAGCTGGCGCTGGCGACGCCGATCGGTTTCGTCAATCGCGCGACGCATCGAATCGGTCACCCGATCGGCGTACAAAATAGCGTGGCCGTTGATGTTGCGCGCCGCGCGTCCAATGGTTTGGATCAAACTGCGCTCAGAACGCAAAAAGCCCTCCTTGTCGGCATCCAGAATCGCCACCAACGCCACCTCCGGAATATCGAGCCCCTCGCGCAAGAGGTTTATCCCCACTAGGATGTCAAAGGTCCCTAAGCGCAAGTCGCGAATGATTTCGACTCGCTCAACCGTATCGATGTCTGAGTGCAAGTAGCGAACCTTGAGCCCCTGCTCTGACAAGTAATCGGTCAGGTCTTCAGCCATGCGCTTCGTGAGGGTGGTCACCAGCACCCGCTGGCCTAGGGCGACTCGCTGCTTGGCGCGCTCGAGCAGATCGTCGACCTGCGTGACAGCCGGCAAAACCTCAACGATGGGATCGACTAGTCCGGTGGGACGCACCACTTGTTCGACGACTTGGTCTGCGTGTTCGTTTTCATAATTGGCCGGCGTGGCCGACACAAACACGGTTTGGCGCATGCGTTGCTCAAACTCCTCCATCTTCAGAGGACGGTTGTCAATTGCCGATGGCAGGCGAAACCCATACTGCACCAGTGTTTGCTTGCGAGCCATGTCTCCACGATACATGCCGCCAAGCTGCCCGATCGTGACATGGCTTTCATCGATGAACATGAGCGCATCGGCTGGCAGATAGTCAATCAGCGTGGGCGGCGGCTCCCCGGGCGCGGCGCCCGAGAGATGACGCGAGTAATTCTCAATGCCTTTGCAAAACCCAAGCTCAGCGAGCATCTCTAGGTCAAACCGGGTGCGTTGCTCGATACGTTGCGCCTCTAGCAATTGGCCGGCATCGACGAAGTGTTTGACCCGGTCTCGCAGCTCCGCTTTGATCGTTTCGATGGCTCGCAGCACTGTGTCGCGCGGCGTCACATAATGCGAGCCCGGATAGACAGTAAAGCGCGGCACTGCTTGGCGAACCTTGCCTGTCAACGGGTCAAAGAGCGATAGCGACTCGATTTCATCGTCGAACATTGAAATACGCACCGCAAGCTCAGCACTCTCAGCCGGGTACACATCGATGGTCTCGCCGCGCGCCCGAAACACGCCGCGGGTGAAGTCCGTATCGTTGCGGGTGTATTGCATGGCCACCAGCCTTGCTAGCACTTCGCGGCGAGAAATTCGGTCGCCCGCACGCAAAATCAAAACCATCGCGTGGTAGTCGGCGGGATTGCCAATGCCATAGATACAGGACACTGTGCCCACGATGATTGTGTCTCGACGCTCAAGCATGCTCTTGGTCGCTGACAGTCGCATCTGCTCTATGTGCTCGTTAATCGACGAATCTTTTTCAATAAAAAGGTCACGCGCGGCAACATAAGCCTCGGGCTGGTAGTAGTCGTAGTAAGACACGAAATACTCAACCGCGTTGCGCGGAAAAAACTCGCGCATTTCAGAATAAAGCTGCGCGGCCAGGGTTTTGTTCGGCGCAAGCACCAAAGCGGGGCGACCGACTTGCGCGATGATGTTGGCCATGGTGAAGGTTTTGCCTGAGCCTGTCACCCCCAACAAGGTCTGATACATCAGCCCGTCATCGATGCCTTGCGCCAATTGCGCAATGGCCTTTGGTTGGTCACCAGCGGGCTCATAGGGCAAATACAACGAAAACGGGCTTTCGGGGTAATCAATAAACCGACCAGAGGGTGACGCCATGCTAGACTTGTTCCTAGGGAAATCCCTAAAATTGGAGTAACCAATCATTATGGCGGTTCACGGGCCAATCGTCCACCATCGCCACAACACAAACCCGAACATGTCGACCATGAGTACACTATTCGAAGCTGTCGAGCTCGCACCGCGAGACCCTATCCTTGGCTTAAACGAGCAATTTGCCGCTGATGAGCGGGCCAACAAAGTCAACCTCGGTGTCGGCGTCTACTACGACGATGACGGCCGGGTTCCCCTGCTGCAATGCGTGCACTTGGCCGAGACGCGTCGCATCCAAGCCGCGGGCCCACACGGTTATCTGCCCATCGATGGCTTAGCCGGATTCAATCAAGCCACGCGCGCCATGATTCTGGGCAAGCATCACGAGGCGCTGAGCTCAGATCGCGCTTTCACGGTTCAATCGGTCGGTGGCACCGGCGCCTTGAAAATCGGTGCTGACTACCTCAAACAACTCCTGCCCCAGGCGCGCGTTGCCATCAGCACACCGAGCTGGGAAAACCACCGCGCGCTCTTTGAAAGCGCAGGCTTTGATGTGGTTCAGTACCCCTACTACGACCCAAAAACGCGTGCGCTTGACATCACTGGGATGCTTGGCGGGCTTGAATCGCTTGAGGCGGGCAGCATTGTCGTGTTGCATGCGTGCTGTCATAACCCAACCGGTGTTGACCCCACTGAGGGTCAATGGCAAGCCATTGCCGAGGTCATCAAACGCAAAGGGCATGTGCCATTTCTTGACATGGCCTATCAGGGGTTTGGCGATGGCTTAGCGCAAGACGCCTGGGCGGTGCGCCATTTTGTCGATCAAGGCCTGCAGTGCTTTATCAGCACATCCTTTTCCAAATCGTTCTCACTTTACGGCGAGCGTATTGGCGCGCTGACCGTGGTGACGCAATCTTCAGATCAGGCTAAGCGGGTGCTTAGCCAGGTCAAGCGCGTTATTCGCACCAATTACTCCAACCCACCGACGTTTGGCGGTGCGGTGGTAGCCGAAGTTCTCAATAACGATGATCTGTTCGCCCTCTGGGAGCAAGAGCTCGAGCAAATGCGTGCCCGCATCAAGCTGATGCGCCAGACGCTGGTAGACAAACTCAAGGCCGCTGGCGTGACCGAATCGTTTGCCTTCGTGCTCGAACAAAAGGGCATGTTTTCCTACTCGGGGCTAAGCGCTAATCAAGTGCAACAGCTACGCCAGGAGCACGGCGTTTATGCCGTCTCGAGCGGACGAATCTGTGTCGCGGCCTTAAACAGTCGAAACATTGATGCCGTGGCCCAAGCAATTGCTGCGGTGTTGAAAGACTAAAGAGTTGCAAAATCAAAGGGGTTAGGCAATAATGCTGTACATAAATACAGCTTGGAGCCTTCCCCATGACAAGCAAGTTGACCGACCGCCAGGCGCAAATCCTCGGCCTCATTGAGCAGGCCATCGTCCGTACAGGCTTTCCGCCAACTCGTGCTGAGATCGCACAGACGCTTGGATTCAAATCAGCCAACGCCGCGGAGGATCACTTGCGAGCCTTGGAAAAAAAGGGCTACATCAGTATCGCGCCTGGGGCGTCTCGCGGCATACGCCTGACCCAAGCCAAAGCACCCACCGCACACAACAGTGCCGCGGAATCGATCAAAGCTTGGGCCTCAAGCTTGGTCGTACCGGTCGTTGGCCGAGTCGCTGCCGGCGCCCCGATCCTGGCGGCTGAAAACGTCGCGCGTGAAATCAACATCGACGCCGCGCTCTTTGACCAAACGCCGGATTACATGCTTGAAGTACGCGGGATGAGCATGCGCGATGTCGGCATTCTTGACGGCGATCTCCTCGCTGTCAAAAAGACCAACGAGGCGCGCTCAGGCCAGATCGTGGTCGCACGCATCGAAGAGGATGTGACGGTCAAACGGTTAGTGCGCGAGCGGACACGGGTTGTTCTTCAAGCAGAAAACCCAGACTTCGAACCCATCATCATCACAGAGCCAAGCACCTTTGCCATCGAGGGCATTGCCGTGGGTCTGGTGCGCTCAGGTGCACTGGGCTAGCCGTCGTCGCGCGCAAAGCGCTCAATGGCCCGCCGATTTCGTTTGGTAGGCCTGCCGACAAGATCTCTGGATGGCTCAGTGTAAAGACGCCTGCGTTCGGCTGCCTGCTGTCGTGACGCGAGGCTCTCGATGGTCTCATCGTAAAGCAGCTGAGCCAGTGACGCTGACCGACGCACATCGCTTAAGAAACGAACGAACACCTCGATGCGTTCGTGCCCGCGTTGCACCAGCACTTTTTCGCCAGGCTTAATCAGGCGCGCCGGTTTGACTCGAGCACCGTTGACGTGGACTCGGCCCATTTCGATGGCCTCAGTAGCTAGGGAGCGAGACTTAAAAAAGCGCGCCGCCCACAGCCACTTATCGATCCGAACACTGACGTCTGGCTCAAGCAACCACAAACCTCCGAGTCCAAAGCGGCCTTAATGCTTAATGACCGGGTCAACCTCGCTGGCATCGCTCTTGTTGTTGACCACCTCAGGTAAGCGCTCGTCAGCCAAAGGCTGAGGTTGGCTCACCAAAGCAACTTCAAGCACCTTGTCAATCCACTTGACCGGAACGATCTCCAAATGGTTTTTGACATTGTCGGGAATCTCAGCGAGATCTTTGACATTATCTTCCGGTATCAAAACGGTCTTGATGCCGCCACGACGCGCTGCTAGCAGCTTTTCTTTTAAGCCGCCAATGGCGAGCACTTCGCCACGCAAGGTGATCTCACCCGTCATGGCCACATCGGCACGAACCGCAATGTTGGTCAGCGCCGAGACGATGGCCGTCGTAATGGCGATACCGGCCGAAGGGCCATCCTTGGGCGTGGCACCTTCAGGCACGTGCACGTGCATGTCACGCTTTTCAAACACGACGTCCTTGAGCCCAAGTCGCCGCGCCCGCGCGCGCACGACCGTCCGAGCGGCTTCAACCGACTCCTTCATCACGTCACCAAGTGAACCGGTGCGCAATACGGCGCCTTTACCAGCCATATCGGCTACTTCGATTGTCAACAGATCACCGCCAACCTCGGTCCACGCCAAACCTGTGACTTGACCGACTTGGTTGTCTTTTTCAGCCATACCAAAGGCGAAACGACGCACGCCAAGATAATCATGCAGGTTTTCGCTATTGATGACCACCTGCTCCTTGACCGCAATGGCCTTCGAAGCTTTGCGAGCGGCTGCTCTTGATGTGCCCGCTGGGACATTGGCTACCAGTTGCTTGACCACTTTGCGGCAAATCTTGCTGATCTCGCGCTCAAGCGATCGCACGCCCGCCTCGCGGGTGTAGTAACGAACCACATCGCGCACAGCGGACTCTTCGACCTGAATTTCCTCGTCGAGCAAACCGTTGTTCTTAATCAGTTTGGGCAACAAATGATCCTTGGCAATATGCACCTTTTCATCTTCGGTGTAGCCCGAAAGACGGATCACTTCCATCCGATCGAGCAATGCCGGTGGGATATTCAAGGTATTGCTCGTGGCCACAAACATCACATCCGACAAATCAAAGTCCACCTCGACGTAGTGGTCTTGAAAGGTATGGTTTTGTTCTGGATCAAGCACTTCGAGTAGCGCCGAGGCCGGATCACCACGAAAATCCATGCCAAGCTTGTCGATTTCATCGAGCAAAAACAGTGGGTTGCGAACACCGACCTTGGACATGTTTTGCAGGATTTTGCCGGGCATCGAACCGATATAGGTCCGCCTGTGGCCGCGAATCTCGGCCTCATCGCGCACACCACCGAGCGCCATGCGCACGAACTTGCGGTTCGTCGCTTTAGCAATCGATTGGCCTAGCGAGGTTTTACCCACCCCAGGCGGGCCGACCAAGCACAAAATAGGCGCTTTAACCTTGTCAACGCGTTGCTGAACGGCGAGGTACTCGACAATGCGCTCTTTGACTTTTTCCAAGCCATAGTGATCATCGTCAAGTACATGCTCGGCGTGCGGCACAGAATAATTGACCGTACTTTTCTTGCGCCACGGCAAGCCGATAACCGTATCGATGTAGTTTCTGATCACGGTTGCCTCGGCCGACATGGGTGACATCAGCTTGAGTTTCTTGAGCTCAGTGTCGACCTTTTTGCGGGCATCCTTGGGCAGTTGGGCGGCATCGATACGCTTTTCAAGCTCTTCAATATCAGCGCCCTCTTCGCCTTCACCGAGTTCCTTTTGGATGGCTTTGACCTGCTCGTTCAGATAGTAGTCTCGCTGACTTTTCTCCATCTGCTTTTTAACGCGGCCACGAATCCGCTTTTCAACCTGCAGGATATCGATTTCATTCTCAAGCTGCGCTAAAAGCTTCTCGAGCCGATCGGTCGTACCGAGCACCTCAAGAAGATCTTGCTTTTGCTCAAGCTTAAGCGGCAGGTGCGCAGCAATCGTGTCGGCCAAACGGCCGGGATTATCAATGCCCGCAAGCGAAGTCAAAATCTCGGGTGGTATCTTTTTATTTAACTTAACGTAGGTTTCAAACTGCGCAACGATTGCGCGACGCAAGGCTTCGACTTCAGCGCTCGCGCCATCATCGGGCTGAACCGGCAGCACCTGGGCCGAGAAGTGGCTATCAGCGTCAGCGATGGCAACCACGCGCGCGCGTTGTGTGCCTTCAACGAGCACTTTGACCGTACCGTCGGGCAGTTTAAGCATCTGCAAAATGGTTGCCAAACAACCGATTTCATAAACGTCATCCGGGGTGGGGTCGTCTTTGCTGGCGGATTTCTGTGCCGCCAGCATGATGTTCTTACCACCCTCCATTGCGACCTCGAGCGCTTTAATCGACCGGGGGCGGCCAACAAACAGCGGGATCACCATGTGGGGAAATACCACCACGTCGCGCAGAGGCAACAAAGGGAGGTTTTGAAGTTCAGCGGGCAATAACTCTTGAGCTGACATAGATATGCGTCCTTTTTAGCCCGGCATCGACAGGTTAGTCACTGCCGGTTCACTCTTACTTAATAGTGATATTGGGACGATAGCGTAAAAATCAAGTTCAGGCAGCCGCATCCCTAACTTTGCGACTTTTTGGCTTGGTTGCCGAATCGGCCTGTCCTTCTTCATACACCAGTAGAGGCTCGCCCTGTCCCTCAACAGCCGATTCGTCAAGCACCACACGTTTGACGTTGCTCTTTGAGGGTAACTCGTACATCACATCCAGCAATGCCGCCTCAAGGATCGAGCGCAGGCCACGGGCACCTGTCTTGCGCTGGATGGCCTTGTGGGCAATGGCTTTAAGGGCCTGCGGGCGGATTTCAAGTTCCGCGCCTTCCATTTCGAAAAGTTTTTGATACTGACGCACTAGCGAATTAGCCGGCTCAGTCAAGACCTGCACCAGGGTGTCTTCACCGAGCTCATCAAGCGTGGCCACCACGGGCAAACGTCCCACTAGCTCAGGAATCAACCCAAACTTAACCAGATCCTCAGGTTCAACGGACTGGAAGGTGTCACCGGCGCCTTTCTCACTTTTGGCCGCCACCGAGGCCCCAAAACCAATGCCTGAGCGCTCCGTGCGATTAAGGATAACCTTCTCCAGGCCATCAAATGCCCCACCAACGATAAATAAGACGTTGGTGGTGTCGACTTGGACAAAGTCCTGATTAGGGTGCTTGCGCCCGCCCTGCGGCGGCACTGAAGCCACCGTGCCCTCAATGAGCTTTAGCAAAGCCTGCTGAACGCCTTCGCCAGAGACATCGCGGGTGATCGATGGATTGTCTGACTT
>SKIZ01000186.1 GCA_007116135.1 Burkholderiaceae bacterium | reverse complement strand
TTGGGCCGTCAGCCGCTGTTTGGAGATCCCATGGGCGAAACGTTAAATGGTCTAGAACGTTAAAAAGGAGTTGGGTGTATTCAAGCCGGCTAACCGTTCGGTATTCGAGTGCATCCCAATCGATCAGAGAGGATGCTTCGCTTTTGAGTTCCATGCTGCCTGGACCGAGGCTATTCATAATCAGCAGAAAGTGATATGCGGTCGAGGCCGGGCTGCTCTGGTCAACAGCGATACCCAAAGTCTTGCCCTCTTGTGAGGCTCGCAGCCCGGTCCACCACTGAGCGGTTCCAAGCCGTGCTGTAAAGGTTTGACCATCGGGTGACTGAATTGCAAGAAACTCGCCCGCCGTTCCCCCCTGAAACCATTGACCTCGCAATTCGCGGCCAGAGGCAACGGCGGAGATCTTGCCATCATAAAGGGGGTAGACCCCCTGGACTTGATCGCCCTCTTGGGTCAGGCTCAGTCGTGCACCGCCACCACGCCAACGGGTATCCCAGTCTCCACTCCAGTTAGCCACAGATGCAATAACAGTGGTGTGCCAAATAAATGCGATAAAGATAGCCAACAAGGCTCGTGAGCAGCGCTTGCCGCTATGGATTAATGCGCAGGCGCGCGTGCAGATTATCATCAAGTTTTTGGCCACAGAGCCATCCGTTACTCTTGTGAGACTCAGGTCACTGTAATATACGACCATATGAGTGTTTTTCTGCGATGTGATTCTCAGCAAGTTTGGGCTGCTGCAAAGCCGAGGGCGGTTAATTAAAGCTTAGTAAAGCCATGGGTTGCTGTGGCACCGATGCGGTCTTTGGGCAGCAGCAATCTGGTCATCAGGCATAAAGGCCCGATACCGAGGGCGTCAATCCCCCCAAATTGAAGATAGATGGGCCAATATCGAGATCCTTTCGTCGAAACCATTTTTCAATCTATTTCCTAAACAGGGTGGCGACGCCTGAACCTAAGGTTCCCTTTACCGCAGTCTAGAGGATGCACCCGTAACTGAAGGCCGGACTACCTGGCTGTTGGTGCGTGTATCTTTTGCCGGAGTTACCTTGCTTGGTGATCATTTAAGTTCGATTCAGCTCGGCGCGGACGCGGCGCGCTCGCCCGTGATCCTGCAGGTTTGTCTATCGCGCAGCTGGGGTGGCTTGGAGATGTACCCGGCCAAGGTGTCTCGAGAGATGGTGGCTCATGGCTACGAGGTTCATGCGTTAGCCCTCGCGCACTCAAAGGTCAGCGAAAGTTTCACCGATGAACGTGTGCCTGTCTTAGCCTTTGGCAGTCAGCTTAACGCGCTGCTGTCGTTGCGCCAGATCGTAAGCTACATCGATCGGCACAAAATTAATGTCATCCATGCGCACAAATCTGGCGATATGCGGGTCGCAGCGCTTTTGGTTAAGTTCGCACCAAACGTAAAGCTGTTCTTTACCGACCATATCGGGGTGGGTCGACCCAAAAAGGGCTTCTACCATCGATGGGCCTACAGCAAAGTCGAACGGGTGTTCTCGATTAGCGAGTTCACCCACGCACGAAACATCAAGGCCTTCGCACTTGAACCGGATCGCATCGCCCAGCTCTATAACGGCATTGATTTCAGTGACTATGAGGTAGACCTTGACATTCAAGGGCGCGGTGCTGTGCGAGATTCGCTTGGTGTGCCCAAAGACGCCGTGCTCATTGCGATGCCTGGCAGGCTAACACCCGGCAAAGGACAAATGCTTTGGTTAGAGGCATTGTCTCGGCTCAAGCAGATGAACGTCTCCAGACAATGGCATGGGGTTGTGATCGGTGAGGCCAGTCCTAAGGATTCTGCGGCTCGAGGCTATCGGGATCAACTAACACATGCTGTCGATGAGCTCGGCCTAGCGGGGCGAGTCACGTTTGCTGGCTTCAGAGCTGATATGGCGCGCTGCTTGCAAGCCAGTGACATCACCGCCATCCCTTCATTTGCCGAGGCGTTTGGATTGGCCGTGGTCGAAGCGATGGCGGCTAGTTGCACTGTCGTTGGCGCACGCGCCGGAGCGCTGCCTGAATTGATTACACCAGACACTGGTTTGCTAGTCGATGTGGATGCGCCTGAGCAATGGGCGCTTTGCTTTAGGCAATTGATTGACGACGCCGCATTGCGCCATCGTCTTGGGGCTCACGCCAAAGCCCATGTCCTCTCGCGCTTTGGAATGGCTACCCATGTTCAAAGGCTAATAGCCTTCTACGAGCAATCGCGCCTGTGCTAGCTTAAACAGCGACCTTTGCGGTGTTTTCGTCTAGCCAATGTTCAGGGGTTTCCAATCCTTGCTAAGCTCAAGCAGATAACGAAACCGTTGCTTTGATTGCGCTATCCGTTTGTGAAGATAGACCTGCCTGCGAGACGATCGGTACTCATTTATGTTAATTGCTGTACCGACTTCTTGACTGGCGTTTTATGGTCTTATTTCGACAGGCGCTTGAGAATCTCTTGCATCAGAACAATTTCCCTTTCTTGCTCAGCGATGATTTGCTCAGCGAGTGCCCGTACTTCAGGGTCTTGGCCGTACTGCAACACGATAGCCGCCATTTCTACGGCACCGCGGTGGTGCGGAATCATCCCGTGGATGAAGTCAACGTCGGCATCACCGGTAAATTGAATCATCATTTCCTGATGCATTCTTTCGTTGGCAGCCCCATAGGCTTGCGTCGATGGCGATGTGTCATTGGTTGCTTGTTGCTGATGATGTGCGGCTTGGCCATGACCCCCATGGCCGCCGTGGCCCCCAGGACCACCGTGGGTACCTTGAGCCAAGGCCAGCAAAGGCAGTGTGGTTGCTGCCAAAACGAAGGTAACAAGTGCTTTTTTCATCGTTAGAACCCCAAATATTTGATTTGATTACGCGCTTACGATCAACATTACTGAAACCTGACTTACACCAACATGAGCTTGAGATTACAAATTTGTAATCAATCAAATTTGTGAGAAGTTATCGCTAAAATTCAAGCACATCAAAAGGGAGCATATTGTTTGCGATTGTTGATCGTTGAAGATGAACGCAAGACGGGTGAGTACCTCAAGCAGGGTCTCAGTGAAGCCGGCTACACAGTTGATCTTGCAACCAATGGCACAGATGGCTTGCATCTGGCCATGGAGGGCGCATATAGCCTGGTCATTCTTGACATCATGTTGCCGGGTGTTAACGGTTACGAGTTTCTGTGTAGCCTAAGAAAGTCCAAAGATACGCCAGTCATGCTGCTGTCTGCTCGGGACATGGTTGAAGACCGGGTACGTGGCTTGGAACTTGGTGCCGATGACTACCTCGTTAAACCGTTCTCGTTTTCCGAGTTGCTCGCTCGCGTACGTACCTTGTTGCGGCGGGGTAAATCGATTGACAGTCATCTAGCTGAGGTGGCGGATCTGAAGGTTGATTTCCTCAAGCGACGCGTCAGCAGAGCCGGCCGTCGTATTGACCTGAGCGCAAAAGAGTTTGCGCTTCTTGAATTGTTGCTGCGTCGAAAATCAGAAGTATTGCCCCGATCGCTGATTGCTTCAGAGGTCTGGGACATGAATTTCGATAGTGATACCAATGTGGTTGAGGTTGCTATCCGTCGTTTGCGCAGCAAAATCGACGACTCAAGCGAGATCAAGTTAATAAAGACCGTCCGAGGCATGGGATACGTTCTTGAAGCGCCTGACACGCCATGAAGACTCGGTTTCGTTCTTTGCGATTTCGTCTGGTCTTCCTATTTGTGATTGTTATCTCGAGCCTGTTGATCGGGCTTGCATGGATCACGCTCACGGCAACCGATCGTCATTTTGTCGAGCTTGACGAAAGTTATCTCAGCGAAAAGGCTGTCTTGATCCAACAGATTGCCGCACATTCCGATAGCACGGTTGAGTTTATCGATCGGATTTCCAAGGTGCTGTCCTCACAAGCTGGTTTGCATGTCCAGCTATACGAGCAGGGCGAGTTAATCTATCAGAGTGCTGATCTCGTTTCACCCATTGACGGTGTTCATCATCTGCGCAATAGGGACGAACGCGCCATGGCCCAGTTGCCAGCAGCAGACCACGCGCTGCGTTTTGTCTGGTTTGCGCTTGAGTTGGCTGGCTCTTTGAACCATTCGCTTGACGCCATTTTGGTTATGGGTACCGAGCATCATGATCACTACATGCGTTCTTTCAGAATGTTGATTTGGCTGTATGTCACCGGCGCGATCATTCTTGGCGGTTTCCTGGGCTGGTGGGCAACACGCATGGGACTTGAGCCTTTGCGTCCGATTATTGATTTGGCCAGAAAAATAAGCGCTAACCATCTGAGTGATCGAATTTCGACCAAAGGCCTTCCCGTCGAACTTGAGCCACTGGCAAAAACGCTAAATCACATGTTGGAGCGACTTGAGAAAGACTTCGAACGACTGTCGGACTTTTCTACAGACCTTGCTCACGAGCTAAGAACACCGATTGGCAATATGTTGATTCAAGTCCAGGTGACTCTTAGCAGGGAACGCGACATGGCGAGTTACCGAGAGGCGTTGCACTCTGTGGTCGAAGAGCTTGAGAGGCTGTCGCAGATGGTCTCGGACATGCTTTACTTGGCCAAGACTGAGAATGGTGTGCAATTACCCAGCAAAGCAGTCGTTGATTTGTACGCTCAGGCCTGTGAGATAGCTGAATTTCATAGCCTGACTGCAGAGGAAAGGCAGATTAGGATCGAAGTGATAGGTCACGGTTGCGTTACTGGAGACCGATCAATGATTAGACGTGCGATTTCTAATTTGCTCACCAATGCCATTGGGCATGCCGATGCAAACTCGGTTGTCAGTGTCGAGGTTATAGCTAGCCCAACAGTTGTCAACCTGGCCGTGCGCAATCGCGGACTCGATATCCCGAAAGACACACAGTCCCGTTTATTTGATCGGTTTTTTCGCGCCGATGGTGCTCGAGCCCAAGCCAGTTCAGAGGGCGCTGGTTTGGGTTTGGCAATTACGCAGGCTGTGATGCGAGCCCATGCAGGTCAGATCAAAGTCGAGAGCTCAAATGGAGTGACGGTTTTTACGCTTGTTTTTGCAGTGGTTGACCAATAGCTCCCGTTTGA
>SKIZ01000020.1 GCA_007116135.1 Burkholderiaceae bacterium | reverse complement strand
CGTGACCGGCGTCAACCACGGCGACTTCCATCGTGTTGTGTTCGTGGCTGACAGCGACCGTGAGCGGCTGCTCGTTGTTGCGCTGCATCGCTTCAAGCCCGTTTTTAATTAAGTTCAAAAGTACCTGCTCAATCAAGATCGGATCGGCCAACACCTTGGGCAAGCCATCTGGGACTTGCACCTCAATGTCGATGCCTCGCTTGCTGGCATCAATTTCGGCCAAACTGATGGCATTATCGACAATGGTTTGGATCTCCACGCGTTGGCGTCGCGGCTCACTGCGCTTGACGAACTCGCGAATACGGCTAATGATCTTGCCCGCGCGCTGCGCCTGGGCTGCAGCCTTTTCTAAGGCCGGCAAGAGCTTTTGCGGGTCGGTCTGACCCGCATTGACCATGGCCACCGCGCCCATGCTGTAGTTGCTAATCGCCGTTAACGGCTGGTTTAACTCGTGCGCAAGTGATGACGCCATCTCGCCCATGGTGGTCAAGCGGCTGGTGATCTGAATCTTCTCTTGCTGCACGCGTGAGTCTTCCTCGTGCTTGCGCCGCTCGGTGATATCGCGCGCGACTTGCATGCGCACTCGACGGCCATCGGTCCAGGCCAGCATCCGGTGCTGCACCTCAAACCAGCGCTCGACCTCACTGGAATAAACTTCGGCCGACTCGTCACTATAGCGCCCTCGCCGGCCCGCCAACAACTCTTGGTGGCCATTGGTCTGACCGCCAAAGAGACTTCGATAGGTCCGATTGGCAAAAAGCAGCTCCATGCCATCGGCCGTGTCGGCTGTCACTGAAATGGCATCGTCGAGACTCTCGAGCACCGTCATAAAGCGCTCGTGCGCCGCGGTCAGCGCCTCCCGAATGCGGCGCGGCTCGGTGATGTCGGTCATAGACGTCATCCAGCCAATTTGCGTGCCATTGGGTGCTAACAACGGCGAGACATACATGCGCGCGGTAAAGCGCGAGCCGTCTCGCCGCTGGGCTTCAAGCTCAATGCCACTGGACGGCGTCTTGCCCGCTAAAACACTATCGAGGGTTTGCCGGTGCGACTCATGCTTGCCTGGCACCCAGTAGGGAAAGGGCGGCAGCCGGCCAATCAAATCAGCCTCATTCCAGCCAATCATCCGACAAAAGGCCGGGTTCACGTAGGCAATGCGGCCCTCGAGATCTAACACCCGCATGCCGGTAGACATCGAGTTCTCCATGGCGCGACGAAACTCGGTTTCGGCCATGAGCGCAGCTTCCGTTTCGGTGCGATGGCGGGTGTAGCGCCAAAGTGCCAAAAGCGCCACCACGATGACCACCGACAGGCCAATGACTACCCAGATAAGCCGCTGCTGGCGCATTTCCTGGTCAATGCTGATAAACATCACACTGTCGACCCGGATTTGCTGCAACCAAAAAAACGCCCCCATCACCAAGGCGTAGAGCGCGAGCACCATCATGGGCGCAAGCCAATACCAACGCCTGCGCTTTAAATGCGCATGCTCATGAAACGGCGTGGCAATCACGGACTTTGGGGGTTGGCGCATACGGACAACCGCATCCTTAAAACAGGGATTGCGTTTATTTTAAACAGTCCGGCGCCACAAAACGACAAAACCCAACCTGATCTAAACGCCAGTGCGCACCGACCCGATTATGCGTTTGGACGTTATTTCTTTAAGATCTAGGCTCGCTGACCCCTAAACACCCCAATTTGACATCCCCGATTGGCTAGCCCAATCGTCATACAAACCATGAATCACAAGCCAATGGGTGGGTTTTGAAGACGCTTGACCCACAAAGACAATCACAGTGCTCACCATCGTGGCAAGCATGGTGCACCGCACGCGCGCCTTGCGGCGCGCGCGCGGTGATTTTGTTTGCCCATGGGTTTAGGGCCGCTTGTGCAAGGGCATTGACGTGAATGCTTCGACGCACCACTTTTTAATGCTGCAGGGGCTGCGCTCGCCATTTTTTCTGCGCTTGGCCCAAGGCTTACGTGCCGCTGGCGCACGCGTGACCAAATTGCACTTCACACTTGGCGATCACCTCTACTGGCGCGGCTCAGCGCAAAGCTGTCACAAGCCTGAGGCTGCACTAGCGGCGCACTATGAACAATTATTGGCAAGCGGTTCATTTACCGACTTGGTTCTGTTTGGTGACTGTCGCCCGGTGCACCAGCCCGCCATTGCACAGGCACGCGCACTCGGCATCCCTGTTCACGTGTTTGAAGAAGGTTACTTTCGTCCTGACTGGGTGACACTTGAGCGCGCTGGCGTCAATGGTTACTCGGATTTACCTCGCGACCCCAACTGGTATCGTAAGGTGCAATCCCATGTGCCTGCCAGCGAGCCAACCACCGAGGTCGGGCCCGCCATGAGCGCTCGGATCTTGCACGACATCGCCTACAACGCCGGCAATTTATTAAATCCCTTGTTTTACCGTCACTACCAGTCGCACGTGCCACATTCGATCTTGGCCGAGTACCTGTCCTATGCCCGCCGCTTTGTCCAGGTGCGTGCCAAGCGCGCCCGTGATCAGCGTGGCGTCGAGCAACTGTGTGCCAGCCCTGCGCCGCCCTTTTATTTGGTGGCGCTGCAAGTCGCAGGCGACAGCCAACTGACGGTGCACTCGCGCTTTAAGAGCAGCGAAGATTTTTTACATGAAGTGTTTGATTCGTTTGTCGGACACGCCAGCCGTGATGCCTGGCTCGTCATCAAGAACCACCCGCTTGACCCGGGCTTGCAACGTCACGACCGCCTGGTGGCACGTTTGGCCAATGAGTACGGCTGTGCCGCGCGCGTGGTGTTTTTAGATAGCGGCAACTTGCCGCAACTACTGGATAATGCGTGCGGACTTGTGACTGTCAACAGCACAAGTATCGGGCAGGCAATGTTTCACCGCTGTCCCACCATCGCGATGGGTAGCTCGATTTTTGCGATGCCAGGCCTGACCTTTGATGGGTCGCTCGATGCGTTTTGGGGTGCGGCTAAGCAGACCCATGCGCGGCCTGATGCAGCGTTATTTCGTGCTTTTAGTCGTGTGGTTCGGTGGGCCACGCAAATCAACGGCGGGCTCTACACCGAGCGTGGTATCGGCTTGGCCGTGCAAAACGCCGTACCAAACCTGTTAGCCCCAGAAGGTAAACTACAAGCACTACTGCGGCAGTTTCCCTGTGAGCGCGAGTCTTAAGATGAGACGCATCGTCATTACCGGCGCCAGCGGTGCCATCGGCCAGGCACTCGCGCTGCACTATGCCAGCGCCGGTGTGTCCTTGGTGCTGCAAGGCCGCCAGCGCCATTTGCTGCAATCGGTGGCCCAGCGCTGCCAGGCTGCAGGCGCAAGCACCGAGATCGCCGCCTTTGATGGCAGCGATGTTGAGCAGGTGCGCCAATGGGGCGAGTCACTTGGGCAAACCGAGCCCGTCGATCTCTTGATTGTCAACGCCGGACAAAACATTCACGTTGACCCCACAACTTTGCGCGAAGACACACAAGCGTCTTCAGCGCTCTTGGCCATTAACCTGACATCGGCCATTGCCTTGGTGCAATCGGTGCTGCCGGCCATGCAAGCGCGCACCCAAACACCACGCGGGCAAATTGCCTTGGTCAGTTCGCTAGCCGCTTGGCGCGGCCTGCCTGCCACCCCGAGCTACAGCGCCAGTAAAGCCGGCCTAAAGGCCTATGGCGAGAGCCTGCGCGCCACGCTAGCGGACTCTGGCATTCGGGTCAACGTGGTACTGCCGGGCTACGTGTCTTCGGCCATGTGCGATGCCATGCCCGGGCCTAAACCGTTTCTTTGGACCCCTGAGCGTGCCGCACGCGCGATTGCCAAGGGCTTGGCTGCCAATCGCGGCCGCATCGCCTTTCCGTTTTGGTTAAGTCTGGGCTGCCAGGCGCTAGCTTGCCTGCCCGATGGCCTAGCGAGCTGGGTTTTGCGCAGGCTCGGCTACGGGGTGAGCCCATGAGCCAGGCGGCCACGCTGGCAATCAGCCTAGCGTTGGTGGTCACCCTGGCGTGGGCTTTGGAGCTAGCACTCAGACCGCGTGTGGCCTGGCCACACGCGCGCAAGCGGTGGGCTAACCTCGTTCACGTGCTGACCTTGCTGGCCGTTTGGGCACTGTGTCTGGCCGTTACTGCCAAACCGTGGCTCAGTGCAGCATTGGTGTTGTCGCTCGTGCTTTTGATTGTGCTGGTCAACCACGACAAATACCGCCAGCTAAACGAGCCATTTCTGACTTGTGACTTCATCTACTTCTGGGACGTGATTCGCTACCCGCGGCTTTACCTGCCATTTTTTGGTTATGCCAAAGCCGCCTTACTTTTAGTGGCTTTTTTGCTGGCACTGGGATTTTGGTGGCGGCTTGAACCAAACGCACTGACCACTTGGCTTGGGCGTCTATGGTGGCTTGTCGTTGCGCCGGCAAGCTTAGCGCCCGCCTACTATTTGGCACAAAAAAAACTCGCTAGCGATCTGTCGCTGTCGCCCGAGCAAGACTTACGTGAACTCGGGCTTGTTGCCATGCTCATGGCACACAAGGCCGCCGCCGGCCTCTGGCAGCGCAGTAACCCCGTGTTGCCAACGCCCTTTGTGATGCTAAAGCGCGCGCCCGAGACCCCAGAGCTGCCAGACATCATCTGCATTCAGGCCGAGTCATTTTTTGATGTCAGGCAACGCTATGGCGAGCGCTTAGCCGCTGACAGTTTTGCCCACTGGGATCAAGCGCGCGCAAAAGCCTGGCGCGCAGGCCAACTAAGGGTGCCGGCTTGGGGCGCCAATACGGTGCGCTCGGAGTTTGGTTTTCTATCTGGCCTGCCCGCCGATCGTCTGGGCGTGCATCAGTTCCAGCCATACGCCTTGGTCAAACGCATGCCCGGGCCATTTTGGCAAGACATGCTGCCCGCACGCTTAAAGGCGCTGGGGTTTCACTGCAGCTTTGTACACCCGTACATTGCCCGGTTTTATGACCGTCACCAGGTGCTACCGAAACTCGGTTTCGATGAGTTCATCGACATTCGCGGCCTTGGCCCAATGGGCAGCCTAGGCGCCTTTGACCCACATGCCCAATACATGCCTGACCCCGTGCTTGGCGAGTCAATCGTGCAACGGCTGCGAGCCCGGCGTGCAAACCAACCCGTTTTTATGCACGTCGTGACCATGCAAGGCCATG
>SKIZ01000044.1 GCA_007116135.1 Burkholderiaceae bacterium | reverse complement strand
TCGCGAAGCTTGAAAATCCACTTGGTCTGGTCATTGGGGTCAACTTCCCAAGACAGCGCGAGCGCCGGAATCACAACGCTGGCCTCATCGGCTTTGGACAAATCCCACTGCGTGAGCGAGTCATACATTGGAATGCCAGTAAAACGATTGCCCTCAAAGCCTTGGTCAGGTTGGCCAAGTGTGCGCGGGATATCGGCTGCGGTCATCCCGATGCGCAAGACCGACTCGGCTGCGGCAACCGAGCCGAATGCTACAAGCAATGCACCGCATAAAGCGGCTGTACGAAATGGTGTGAAAACAGTTTTGGACGAAAAGCGAGACAGTCTCATGAGTTCTCCTAAGACTAGGAAATTTTGAAACAAACCAGGCCACGAACTAGGCTCAGTACAGCTTCGAGCGGAACGAAACCCCTGAAGTAACCGAAGCGACCGGTGCTGCATGATCACCGCGATGGACGAAGCACACTAAGCAATTTCTATGCCAACTGAGCCAAATCCGTCGGTCTGCTGCAAAACGGCTCGATTGGTTCGGCTGGCGTGAAATACATATGCTTCAAACAAAGATCGATGCTGCCGTTTGTCTATTCCCCCTGCCAGATCGCTATATTTGCGCGCCGTTGCGACCTGCAGACAAAACCGAATCCAAGATGGTGCGATTTGCACCAGGTTGGGTCGCGTCAATGTCGCACAACCGTGTCATTGGATCAATACCTAGCGCATTGGGGTTAGCCATAGGTTTGTCGTGCGGATATGGGAAACCGCTTGCTACAGGCCGCATACCAGCGAACTAGCAATTACCCTAAGCATCGATGGTATGCGCCAATTAATAGTGACTAAATAAGCAATCGATTGGCTCGACAAACATGGCTTCAGACAGGCATACTTTTTGCATCAAGGGTAAACAACCCTGTCCCAAGCACTGTGCAACAACAAAACCCAACTAGCCATGTGGAGCCCTTCTATGTCCAACAGCACTGTCGCCACACCTGTGAAGATCTCAAACCAACGCTTGTATCAATCCTTAATGGACCTAGCGAAGATAGGCGCCACGCCCAAGGGCGGCAATTGTCGCTTGGCGCTTACCGAACTTGACGGACAAGGCCGTGATCTGGTGAGCAGTTGGATGCGCGAGGCTGGCATGACGGTGTCGGTTGATCAGGTTGGCAATATTTTTGGTCGGCGCGCTGGCTTAAACAATGCCCTACCACCGATCATGACCGGCAGCCACATTGACACGCAGCCGACTGGCGGAAAGTTTGACGGCTGCTTCGGTGTCTTGGCTGGGCTCGAAGTGGTGCGTACGCTTAACGATCACGATATTCAAACGCAAGCGCCCATCGAAGTCGCCATTTGGACCAACGAAGAAGGCACACGCTTCACACCGGTCATGATGGGCTCGGGTGCTTTTATCGGCAAGTTTGCGATTGAAGATATCCTGAACACGGTTGATAAGGACGGCCTGCGAGTCGGTGATGAGCTCAAGTCCATTGGCTATGACGGCAGTGACCCGGTTGGTCAGCGTGACGTAGGTGCTTACTTTGAAGCGCATATTGAGCAAGGCCCCATTCTTGAGCACGAACAAAAGACCATTGGCGTGGTCACAGGCTCGCTCGGTCTGCGTTGGTATGACGTAACCGTCGTTGGCATGGAAATGCACGCTGGCCCAACCCCCATGGGCATTCGACAAGATGCTCTCTATGCAGCGAGCTTCATCATGCAAGATGTCGTACAGAATGCGCTAGAGCACGCACCGCACGGACGTGGCACAGTCGGATCGGCTAATGTGTTTCCGAGCTCGCGCAACGTCATCCCAGGCAAGGTGACCTTTACCGTGGACATTCGCCACGAGAGTGCGCAGGCGCTGCAAGACATGCACGAGCGATTCAAGGCCACTTGCGAGAAGGTCGCAGCCAAGCACCATGTCAGCGTGGACATCAAAGAGGTGTCGCACTTCCCGCCTACACCCTTTAACCCCGAGATGGTTCAAGCCGTGCGTCAAGCTGCCCAGCAAGGTGGTCATTCGCACATGGACATTGTGACTGGTGCTGGCCACGATGCCGTCTACATGGCCAGCGTGGCACCGACTGCGATGATTTTTGTGCCATGCAAAGACGGTGTCAGCCACAATGAAATTGAAGATGCCACGCCCGAAGATCTTGGCGCAGGCGCACAAGTGCTGCTTGATGCGATGTTGGTGTGCGCCAAACCCGTGGCAGAAGATTAAGCGTTGCCACCCTAGTAGCCGTGGGTGAATTAGCCCTAAGACGTTTTAGGGGCGTCGTCCGCTGAGCCACCGAGATCAATGCCCAACCGTTGCGCGCGTTTGCGCCGCAGCTGTTGGGCTAGGCGCTGCATGTCTGCGACCCGATCGCCCTCATCGAGGATCTCACTGCCAAGCAAGGTCTCCACGACATCCTCAAGCGTGACGATGCCCTCGGTCTCGCCATATTCGCCGACCACCAAAGCGATGTGCTGGCGCTCTTTCAAAAGCGTCTCAAGCAATTTCGATACCGGCAACGTATCAAGTACCGCCACCATCTCGCGTTCGAACTCGTTGACCAGCGATTGACCGCGTCCGCGCGATTGCGCCATCAGCAAGTCTTCACGCAAGACAAAGCCTGAAATCTCGTCAATGGTCTCGGGATAAACCGGCAGTCGAGAAAACGCAGCCGCGCTGGTGCGCTCAATGGCCGCATCAACTGTCATATCAGCGCGTAATCCGACCACAACGACCCGCGGGGTCATGATCGCGCTGGTCTTTAAGGACTTAAAGCCAAAAAGGTTGCCAATGATGGCTGACTCGCGCTCGTTGATTTGCCCGCTCTCGTGTCCAATACCAGCCATGGCAATGAACTCGTCTCGGTCAAACTCGCCCCCGGGTTTGCGCGAGGAAATCCAACGCGTCAAAGACTGCGAGATCAAGATTAACGGGTACATGGCCTTGATCAACCACTTGACGTACCAAGCCGTCAAACCACTGACCTCGCGCCAGTAAACCGCCCCGAGCGTCTTTGGAATAATCTCTGAAACAAACAAGATCAAAAGCGTCATCACCGCTGAAAACACGCCGAACCAGACGCTGCCAAACACCAACACGGCCTTAGACCCAGCGCCAATGGCACCGACGGTATGGGCAATCGTATTGACCGTCAGAATGGCCGCAAGCGCTTGGTCGATTTTTTCGCCTTTTAAGCGACGTAACAGTTCGGCTTTTTCGGGGTGAGTCTTCTTCAGACCAGCCACATAGGCTGGCGTGATGCTCAGCAGACAAGCCTCAGCAATCGAACACATAAAAGAGAAGATCAGTGCGAGCAGCACGTAACTGAGCAGACCGAGCACATCGGGGTTCCAGGCACCGGCATTGATCGTGAGCAACATCGATCCTGAGTGCGCCCAGACTTCAGTCCAGGGACCAGCTTGGAGCAGGTTCATTTGGCTTGGTTTATTCCAACAAAGACCATGACGATTCCGTTATACCGCAAACGTGCCACCGACGCGGTGACACGATGGTTAAACCGTGCTCTTTTTGGAACGGTTCAAAAGCCAAAGAGCCACCACGCCAGCAAGCATCACTAGCAAGGACACGTGCACCGCACCCTGGCTGTGCGCATATACGATGCTCGAATACGTCAGATAGGCGCACGTCACGCAAAAAATCACCGGCAGCGCCGGGTACAGCGGCACCCGGTAGGGGCGCGGCGCATCCGGGTCAATGCGCCGCAGCCGCATCAGCCCAAGCCCAACTAAGAACAGAAATCCCCAGAACACGGGCGCTGTGAACTCCACCATGGCCTCAAAGCCATCGGCATACATCGAGCCCAGGCCGATTAGGGCCACACAAATGGCGCATTGAACCAAATAAGCCGCCACCGGCGCACCCCGGTCGGCTTGCCAGCGTCCAATAAAGGACAGATGCAACCAATCATTGCCCAACGCATAATTCGAGCGTGCGCCGACAATCATCGTGGCATTGATGCTCGTCAGTGCGGCCAACGCCACCAATGCACTGACCAACCACTCGGCCCAAACACCGAGGCCTAAGAGCACCAGGTCTGAGGCCGGCGCTTGACTTTTGGCTAATGCCGGCAAACCCAAACCATAAAAGAGTGCCAAGTTAACTGCGACGTACAGCACCGTGATGAGCGCCAGGCTAATAACAATGATCGAGACAATCGACTTGGGCCCACCTTTGACCTCAGCCGAGATGTAGGCTGACTCATTCCAGCCTCCGAAGGTCAGCAAGACAAACACCAATGCCAATCCCATCAGACCCAAGGGTGGCGAAGAAGAAAAGAGCGGTGGCGAGACGCTTGCCGGGGTTTGAATCCAAATGGCGCTTGCGGCGACCATCAACAAGCCCAAAAACACAATGACGGTGAAAAATGCCTGAAAACGGGCAGTCAGAGTCAGACCCATGACGTTGATCGCCGTTAGCGCCAACACCACCAACACCGCCCAGATCGCTGAGGAGTTGGCACCTAGGTTCATCACCGCACTGAGGTAATCACCGAAAACAAACGCAAGTAGCGCAATCGATCCGGTGTTGATCACCATGGCCTTTGCCCAGGCATATAAAAACGACGTTTGCCGTCCATAAGCCCGCGACAAAAAGTGATAGTCGCCACCCGCATGCGGATAGGCTGAAGCCAACTCTGCGTAGCAAAGCGCACCGATGAGCGAAATCAAGCCACCGAGCGTCCAGGCCACAAAGGCCCAGCCGACATCACCGGTCACGCCGGCAACCATTGATGGTGTTCGAAAGATGCCGGCACCGACCACGATACCGATAATGATCGTGATAGCGCCTGCCGCTGCCAGGCGGCGCTCTGGTTTCGCTGCGTCGCTCAAGGGCGAACTCGAGTCAATTACTGTACGCGAGCCGCGCTGACCGCGACCGATACGCCGGCATGATTCATCTGCCCGGCCATGCGGTCACCAGCGACTTTGAGCTCAACCAAACGCTCATTGCCCTGGCGATCAATGTACGCAAACGACAAGTTATCGCCACGCAAGGTTGGCTCGATTAGCGCCTGTTGCACGCCATTGACGCTCACTGTCCCGTCGACTTCCTGGAAGCGTTGACTCAAAGTCAAATCCACTTGATCGTTTTCCGCCATGCCCTGCAGCGACCAATCTCCAGCAACTTTGGCTGGCACGATCCAGAAGTAACCGGTGCGAAACTCCGTGCCAATCACCTCATCGGCGCGCCAGTCTTGCATGTCGAAGCTGTTGGACACGATGCGCGTACCGGGCCGCATATCCAAAAGCGTTGGGCGCAGCTTCATATTTAGGTGCGGCAACAGGTACAAAGTCACCACTGTTGCGTTTGAGAAATCCTCTTCAAAGATATCGCCGCGAATGATTCGCACGCGGTCAGTCAGGTTGGCACGCTCAACGTTTCGTTGCGCCAAGGCCGCCATATCCGGGTTGTATTCGATGCCAACCGAAGTGGCACCAAAGTCACGGGCTGCCGCAATCGCGATCTTGCCATCGCCTGCGCCCAAATCAAAGACCAGGTCATTGGGCGTGACATTGGCCGCCTCAAGCATGACCCGCACCAGCTCATCATCCGTAGGCACCCAAATGACGTCCTTGCCAGCTTGGCCTACCGAGGGCTGAAAGATTTCATCGCCCATCACTGACGGATTGCGCAGGGCGTCGGCTGCTGCGCTCACGGTCCAAAGCGCAGCCCCAATCACCACAAAAGCCGTCGCCAAGCGACGCGCGCTAGTTCCTGAAGTCAGACTAAACATTCAACACTCCCCTTTTGAATTTCTGCATGCCACTATTTGCTAATCGTCCTAAGGATACCCTCTTGGCGCTGAAACATGCAAAAGATCACCGACAAATGGATCCTGTGCACCGACATGGCTCAAAGGGCACAGGTCTGACAGCGTCTGACTGCCAAGGCGCTATTGGGCGGTTTTGCCTTTTGCACGAGCCACCCTTTTATAGTTGTAGTCGCCCTTGATCTTGCGCCAAAACCGCCACAACCCAGTACTGGGGAAAATCGCGATGCGCCGGATCTGCAAGAGATCCTCATGAAACGCCAGCGGACCGCTATCGGTGGCCACCGCAAACTGATAGCCGGCGTCATGCACGGCTTGCTTGCTGGCATCATCAATCAGTCCGTAGGGGTAGGCAAACGACAGGACCGGCTCACCGGTGATGGCTTGCAATTTCCTCTGGTTCTCAACGATCTCCTGTCGGCGACGTTGCGCATCGAGTTCAGGCAGCTTTTGGTGGCTGACCGTATGGCCGCCAAGCTCCACATGGCCGCTGCGACAGATGGCGCGCAGTTGCGCCTCGTTCATTAAATCGGCGCGAATCTCCGGGCGATCCGCGTCCTCGACATCCCAGCGATTATGGTCCTCGCCTGTGACCACGTAGACCACTGCCCGAAACCCATGCTTTTGCAACAGCGGCAACATGCGCTCCAAGTTGTCTACGTACCCATCGTCAACGGTGATCATGACAGCACGCGTGCCCGGCTCGAACCGGACCATCGTGCCGTGCTTGGCAAAGTCACTAAACGTCAAAGACCGGTAGCCTAACCACTTAAGCAGGCGCAAATGCGCCTCAAACCGCTTTAACGTGATCCAGGTCCCATGCACGCCCTGCTCGTGAGCATGCTCAACAAACCGGTGATACATCAGCACCGGCATCTCGCGCTTTCGAGTGTCGACGAACGCGTCTTGGTAGAGCCTCTCAAGCGCATCGACCACCTTGTCTAGGCCATAGACCTTCGCGACTTGCTCGCGCAGCGCTGCCGGCACACTTGCCTTGGCCAAAGCCTCACCGAACCTTTGGCGCATGCCGTTAAAGTCAATCCGTAAGTCGCCCTGCCCGACGTCACCGAAATTGTTATCCATGGCCTGCGCCAGGTTCTGTTCGGTGACCAGTCCAATCTCGGCATGCTCACCGACAGCAAAAACGGGCACCTGACACAAAAGCGCCTCGATGGCCACGCGTCCTGCGCCAATGACCAAGTCGCTTTGGGCCATGTCATGACGTACATCTTCGCTGTAACCACAGAACTGAACCTGCTCTTTAAAGCGTTCAAACCGCGGCGCAAGCGGCGTGGCAGACACCACCCTGACTTGCCAAGCGTTTAAGTCGAGCACCTCATCGAGTAACCGATAGCACAACTCGCCCTTGGGTCCGCTTAGGCGCCCAATCCAGGTGATGACCGGACGTCCATCAGTGCTCGCAGGCTTGACTTGCCTGGCAATGGGCGCACTGACTCGAACCGCGTTGGGAATCACCTGAACGCGATCGCTAAGAACCCCCAGGTTTGTCACCAGGTGCTCCTTGATCGCCTGGCAAACGGCAACGGCACGCCAGCCAATGGCAGCAAACGCCCGACTGGTTCGATGGACCGGCTGGCGGCCGTGAACGGTTGTCACCAGTGGCACACCGGTTAGCCGACAGGCCAGCGCACAACTCCAGGCCGAAGCGCGCGAGTGCGCATGCACGATTTGGATTTTGTGTTTTTTTATCAGATAAAACAACCGCATCAGGTGCCACAAGCGTCTGGGCAGGCTGCGCTTATTAAAACGCAGCTTAAATACGGGTCCATTGACTGCTCGAGTCAGGGTGTCGGAGACATAAAACACTCGATGCCCGCGATCTTCAAGCGCCGCACCGACCTCGGTGGCGTAAACCTCGGCACCGGTGACTTCAAGCTGCGACAACGCCATCAAAATATTCATTGATTAAATCCTGCGCGCGTGGTGGCCCCAGAAAACGTACACCTAGTTTACTGCGACAGCATTGACGCGACTGATGCCACGCATGACTAGACTTTGGCTTTGGCATCCTCGCCAAACTGGCTAAGATACTAAAATGAGGTTAAGTTGCTGATTATCTTGCGCCTTCGTGTAGCAACCCGGTAGAAGTTGCTAGCGCGCAGTGATCGACTATTTAGTTTGCGGAGAGCCTGAGTTGCCATACCCCACACGCGCCACAACCCAATGGATTTGTTTTATCGCCTTGTGGCTAACTGGGGGACTTTTGCACCCCGCCCACGCCCAATGGCTCAAAGTCGATTCAGCCGAGCCCGCCACCTTCTACGTTGACCCTAGCTCGGCGCAACGCCAAGGCAACCTCGTTAAACTATGGGAGCTGGTGGATTACCATGAGCCACAGACGTTTGCCGGGCAGCTGTTTCGCTCAACCCGGGTGTTGCGCGAGTTTGACTGCCACGGGCGTGAGATGCGCACCTTGGGTTTTACGATTTTCACTGAGCCCATGGCTCGCGGTATCGTGGTGCACAGCCATCGGGTCCAAGATCCGAGCTGGGAGTTTGTCGAACCTTACAGCGTGGGCCAAAGTAGTTTTTTAGTGGCCTGCGCCAATTAATCAATCGAGACATTAGCGCAGATGAGACCAAAGGCGATTAAGCAATGACCGGTGTCTTACTTCATAGCGGTAACTTGCAAGACTACACCGCCCTCGGTGATGAGGGACAACCGATTCATGCTGTGGCCACACAAATTCGCGAGGTTATCCGGCTGCGCGTCAGCCCCGCTGCGGCTCAAAGCCTGGCAATTCCCCGAATAAACGAGAGTCGTTCAACAGTGGACTGGTATGCAAGCGAAAGCGGCACGGTGGTGCCATGGTCTGCTGCCACTGAAATTGAACGCGCGTATGCCCTGGAGTGCCTTGAAGGCTATAAAACGGAAGTCACCGCCGCCCTGAGCACCCTATCGGGGGTTTCGGAGCGCGAGCGCCAAGTCATCCAAAACCTCAAAGACAAGATCTTTACCCACCCGGCTAACAATTGCGTTTTTTTGGTCAATGGCAACCCGGTGCTGACATTCTGGGGGTTTTACGCGGGTCAGGCTGCGCCAGTCGATCCGTTTAGCGACTTGCGCGCCACACCTGTGGCACCGGCTGCCGTCGCAGCTGCCGCCCCAGGCGTGGCCACCAGCGCGCCTGTGGTCACCAGGCGCCGACCCTGGTGGTTCTGGCTGCTGCTCTTATTGCTGCTACTTTTATTGTTGTTTTTATTGCTACGCGGCTGCAGTTGGCGCTCTGACCCCGTTGTGCCAGGCGCCCAAGTGACCCCCTTGGTGCCAGTCGATGAGCGTAATCGAAGCGATCTTGCCGTCTTGGAACCAGCCGACGAACCCATTGAATCAATCGAATCGGTTGAACTTGAGCGTCAAGACAGAGCGCTTCGGGATGTGGTGCCTAGGACAGGCGTGACCGTGGAGCGCCGTGTGCGCGATGGCAAGGTTGAGATCGATCGTGTTGATGGCGCGCTTGCCACCGATGAGCCAATCGTTGAACTGCCAAGCGATGCACAAGTCTTAGACGGACCCGGCGCGCTCGTTGACGAGCCAGTTATTGATGGATCAGTGGTTGATGAACAAGCAACTGTCGAGCAGACCTTGTTGCCCGATGGCAGTGAGGTCAATGAGCAAAATGTTGCTGCCGATTCTGACGCCCAAACCCGAGCCGATGCCGCTCAGGCGATTGATCCTGCCAGTCCGGATGGCTCGCCAGATGAGCCCGCCAGCCAAGACGCAGCCCCGGCAGTGCCGCCGCCAGAGATCGCGCTTGACCCGTCAGATCCGTCAGACCCAGCAGCTGCGCCCGATACCCAGTCCCAAACGCAAGCCACGGGCGAGCGCCAGGCCCCTGCCCTTGGCCCTCGCATCGCCATTCCAACTGACGCGGCACGATCTGGCTCAGTATCCTTTACCGATGGTCGCTGGCGCGCCGCTGGTGGCTTGCAGGACTCGGCCACGGGCAAACCTGTTCAGCTTTGGTACGAATTCAAAGATGGCAAAGGCAGCGTCACCGTGGACAAGGGCGCTGGCGTGCGTTGCCAAACGAGCGCCACATCCCAAATGCAAGGCGATCGACTCTTGATCGCGCCGGCGCCTGCGGTTGCCCCATGTGCCGATGGCAGCTCGCTGCAATTGCCAACCATTGAATGCGTACCCGATGCTGCGGGACCCGCGAACTGCCAGGGTGTGGCTGCCGACGGTTCGCCTTTGCCCATTATCATCCGTCAGTCACCCTAAAACAGGAACCCATGATGCTTGCGGAAATTACCAAGTTCGAAGAACAAACCACGCTGGTGATGAATAGCGGCTTACAGTTCATGGATTTTGCGGCCCAGTTCAACTTGAAAGGCGCAGCCGGGGCGTTCGTGCCCTTGAGTGAGGCCGGGCCACTGGCGCGCTTGCTTGAAAACGAACGCGATGGCAAGTTCTACCTGCCGCCAGACACCAGCAAGTCGATTAAACCGAAGTTCGAGCTCGGTCTGGATGAATCATTAAAGCTACTTGAAGGCATCTGGCTGCCTGCGCCTATTTTTAAGCGCAGCAGCAACGAACAGTTTGAACAAGGGCCTCTGAACTGGGCGCGCGTGCGTGTGGTTCGGGTCAATGCCGCCCATGAGCCCTTGGCTTGGCGTGTCTGTCTTGCCTTTGACACCAAAGTGCCGCCTGGCAACCAGGCGACAGCCTATCTATCGCCACGCGAAGCTGATATCAAGGCCGGTGCGACTTTTGCGCTTGCAAGCCGCGCTGATGGCATTGGCTGGTTCCTTGACCAAAAGTGGGTCAATGACTGGCTGATTCAGATCTTTACCGAATACGCGCCCGAGCGCCTCAGGCGCGATAGCGAAGAGTTAAAGGCTAATTTATTTGAGTTGCACCATCAGGCGCATTATCTGAATATGCTCGACTTACTCGGCTCGCAACTCGATCTGCCTGAAATAAAAGTAGTCACTAACTCACCAAACGATTTGCAAACACCCATCATGGTTGACATGGTGCTCGATGTCGGCAACTCGCGCACCTGCGGCATTCTGATTGAATCGCATGGTCAAGACAACACCGGCTTTAGCCAGCGCTATGAGCTCGAACTGCGAGACTTGAGCCGACCCGAGTGTGCCTACAGCGAGGCTTTCGAGAGCCGAATCGAGTTTGCCCAAGCGCATTTTGGCAAGGAAGAGTTCTCGGCTAAGAGCGGGCGTGCCGACGCGTTTTTATGGCCCACCATTGTGCGTGTTGGCCCAGAAGCTGCCAGGCTTGCGGCCATGCGTCGCGGCACCGAAGGCGCCACTGGCATCTCTAGCCCCAAGCGCTACCTTTGGAGCGAAGATCCCTACGAGATGCGTTGGCATTTCAATACCTCGCACACCAAAAGTGAAAAAGAGCCCTACGCCACCGCCGAGCCAATCTCAAGCTTGATTAATGAGGTCGGCGAGGCGCTATTTGCGCTTGACCCAGATGAGCGCATGCCGGTGTTTCACCCGCACTACTCGCGCAGCTCGCTCATGATGCTGATGTTAAGTGAGGTGCTCACCCAGGCACTGACCCAGATCAATAGCCCCGCTCAACGGCTAAAGCGCAACCATGCCAACTTGCCGCGCCACTTGCGCAGCATCGTTCTGACTGTGCCGCCATCGATGCCAGCGCCCGAGCGCGAGATATTTAAAAAACGCATGCACCAGGCCATCGGTGTGGTCTGGAAGAGCATGGGCTGGCATCCCGTGGACGCCGATCTCGATGATGACAGTGTGGTGGCTTTCCCACCCCTGCCAAAGGTTCACTTGCAATGGGATGAAGCCACCGGCGGGCAAGCGGTCTACGTGTTTAACGAGATCTACAACAATTACGCCGGGCGTGCCCAAGAATTTTTTAAAACCATGGCCAGACCCGATCAGCCCGCGCGTGACAGCACCGCTGAGCCTTATTTGTCAGTTGCCACCATCGATATCGGCGGCGGCACCACAGACTTGGTCATTAACGAGTATTTCTTGGCTCACGCCCAAGATGACGAGGGTGCGGTGCACGGCGGCGCTGTCATCGTGCCACAGCAACGGTTTCGCGACGGTTTCCGCATTGCCGGTGACGACATCGTGCTCGATGTCTTAAACGAAATGGTGACCCCGGCCATCACTGCAGCCATTGGCCGCGCAGGCGTGCCTGACCCTGATGCGTTGGTCTCAAAGCTCATGGGATCAGAGCAGCTCGATGCCCATGAGGCGCTGTTGCGTCAACAACTGACCCTGCAAGTTTTCTATCCGGTCGGACTCCAAATCATCAAGGCCTATGAGGTCTACGATCCATTGCAGGCCGGGCGCTTGGGTCCGATCAGCATCCGTGACCTGCTTGCCGGTAAAGAGCCTGCCAGCGAGCCGGTGCTTGACTACTTCAATGGCTCGGTCGCGCGCGCCGCACGCCAGAGCTCACCGCCAGACGCAGCTGCGTTTAACTTGCTCGATGTCATGATCAACATTGATCTGGCGAGCTTGCACTTGAGTTTTATCCGTGGGCGTCCCAATATTTGTAAATCCCTGCAGGCGCTAGCCGAGGTGATCTATCACTACCGCCCGGACGTGCTTTTGATGACGGGGCGCCCGTCGCGATTGCCCGGCGTGGTGGCATTCATGCAATCGCTTCAAGCGATTCCGAGCCATCGCATTATCAGCATGCATGGCTATCGAACCGGCGGCTGGTATCCCTTTCACCGCAACGGTCGGATCGATGACCCCAAGAGCACGGCCGCTGTAGGCGCGATGATTTGTTTGTTAAGCCAGGAAGGCAAGGTGCCAAATTTTTACTTCCGATCGGCGAGCTTTAAGCCCTACTCCACGATTCGCTACCTCGGGCGCATCGACAACACCAATGCCATTGAGGATGCAGCCGTCTATTACCGCGATATCAACCTTGATGACGATGATTACGAGCTGCCTGAAACTAGCTTTACTGTTCCTGGCACATTGCCCATTGGTTTTCGTCAAATACCGGCAGACCGCTGGCCGGCCTCGCCGCTATACACCCTAAGCATCGATGATGCGCGGGTGCGTGCCAAGGTCATTGCCAACGAGACCACAGTCAAGGTGCAGCTGCGCATCAAGCCCAAGCGAGCTAACAGTGCGCATCGCGAAGCGTTTGAAATCGCCGACGTCCAAGGCGCATCGCGCAGTCAACTGAAACTGAAATTAAACACCATGGCCAATGATGGCATGACCCAATACTGGCTTGATAGCGGCAGTGTGAGGTAGAACAGATGCAAGAAGAACAACTCGGCCAACAGCTGCACCAAAACTGGCAAATCGTGCATACCCAAGCCGGCGAGGCGATTCAATGGATCCAAAGCGCCAAGCTCGGTTCGAACACCATCGCCAATGAGGCCACCGAGCTTATTCATAAGCTGCGCCAAACACGCAACCAAGCCAGGAAACTGGGTTCGATTGCCCAAACGGGTTCAACCATTGGATTTTTTGGGTTATCCCAAGCGGGCAAGTCCTACCTCATCTCCGCGCTAATCGCCGGCACCGACGGTGAACTCGAGACACGCCTTGACGGGCAGTTGTTAAATTTCATCGAACACATCAACCCGCCAGGCGGCGGCGCTGAAGCCACCGGCCTGGTGACCCGTTTTTGCAAACGCCAGGCGCTGGGGCAACCCGGTTTCCCGCTGCAGCTCGAGCTCTTTACCGAAGTCGAACTGGTCAAAGTACTGGTCAATGCGTTCATGGAAGACTTCAATCAACAAAAGATTGGCTTCTCGTTTGACGGTGACCAACTCGAGGCTGCCCACCAGGCTTTGAAAGAAGCCCGCACACGCCAGCAATCCGAACCATCAGATGCAATCACGCCCGATGACGTGGTTGACCTGTGGGACTACTTGCTTGATGGTTATCCCAGCACATTTGAGCCCATCACCCGACAGTTTTTGCCTGAGTTAGTCGACTTGGCTCCTCGCCTTTCGCGAGCCGAGCGCGTCAAACTATTCTCCTTCATGTGGGGTCGCATTGCACCACTGACTGAGTGCTTTGAAGAACTAACGGCGGCGCTCGAGACCCTGGGCTCAGCCAAGCGAGTGCTCGCTGGTCTAGATGCCTTGGTCGAGCCCAACGATTCAGGCCAAGGCTTTCGACAAAAAAGTGACAGCATTATGAATGTCACGACCTTGTTTGCTTTAGGCCAGACAAGCGATGCTTCAATCACGGTGCGACTGCCTGATGCCGATAGCCAAGCGATTGAGGTGTCTCGCGCGGTGTTGGCTGCTTTGACCGCTGAAATTTTATTCCCGCTTGAGAACACGCCCGCCAAAGCCGAATTCAACGCTGTGGACATCCTGGACTTCCCTGGCTATCGCGGACGCATGAAACTTGAATCGTTCGATGAGCTAGAGGCGCGTGCAAGCGACGATTCGGGCAACCAAAATCGCGTGGCTGAATTGATATTGCGCGGCAAAGTTGCCTACCTGTTTCAGCGCTACACCGACATGCAGGAAATGAATGTGCTGGTGATCTGTGCGGCCTCGGACAAGCAGTCTGACGTCGCTGACGTCGGGCCCGTTTTAAATCGCTGGGTCCACAAAACCCAAGGCGCGACCCCCGAAGCACGCGCAAAACGCCAAAGCGGGCTGGTTTGGGCGATGACGCGCTTTGATCTGAAACTGCAATCGACGCTGCCCAATGCACCGTCGATGTTTAACGACGTCTGGAACGGTGTCATCAAAATCACATTGACCGAGAAGTTCTCTGGCTGCGAGTGGCTTGGGCAGTGGTCACCGCAGGAGCCGTTTCAGACCTCGTTCCTGGTTCGCAAGCCTGGCATGGCTGATGCTTTCATCGACACAGAAAACGGTCAGGAATTGGCAGTGAGCGCCGATAAAGCAGAAAAAATTCAGGCCATGGCCAGCACTTGGGCTGGTAACGCCGCGGTCCAACAACACGTCGCTGACCCCGACCAAGCATGGCAGGCGATGATGACGCTCAATGACGGCGGCATCAGTCGGTTAAGTCACTACCTCAGCCAAGTGGCCGTCCGCGCAAATAAGCTTGCGCGCTTGAACGAGCAACTCAACGAAGCCGTTGATCAGCTCGCCAGTGGTCGCCTAAGTGACTGGTATAACCCCAGTGGTGCCGATGAGCTCAAGGTGCGCACCAAGCGCGCCCAAGAGATCACGGGGGAACTCAAAAAGAGAGCCAAATTGTTTGGCTTTTTGCAGCGCGCGCTCATGCTCTCGGACGAGAAAGTCCGCGCACTTTATCTCAGCAGCGACTACGACCTGTCGACTAGCGACCAGCAAACTGAGACGGTTGCAGACAACGCCAATGAGGCGGCGCTTGACGAGGACTTTGGGCTTGATCTGGATATCGACCTCTTTTCAGAAAAGCCTGCAAGCGCAGCTGCCTCCAAGCCTGAGAGGTCACACGTCACCGCCTCGGATGCGCGCTTTGCCAAAGCCATACATCAAGCCTGGATCAACCACCTGAGCGTTTTACCTGATAACGAGGCGCTTCTGCGTTTTACCGGCATCGGGCGTCGAATCATGGAGCAGTTGACAGCCGAGATCATCATCGCGCTCACGCGCTTTGAGATCGAGACCAAGCTCATCGACAAGGTCTGCCAAACCGAGCAAGTCGGCACCAAACGCGAAAGCCTGGTCGATCGCCAAGTGTTAAGCGTGCAGACGCTCATGGGCGACTTTCTCACCTGGCTCGGGCAGCATGAAATCGAACCGGCGCAGCGCCCCAAGAACCCACACCACGGCGATCTGCCGCTCTTTAGTCCACCGGATCGCGTGCCCAACGGCGCCTTGCCACCCATTGCCGCAAAGCCCGTTGATTACTACAGTCAATATGCGGTGGACTGGCTATTGGCCTTGGGCCGGCTGGTCATGGACAACGCCGGCTACGACGCCGGACGTGACATTTCGCCGGAATTAAACGCCCGACTGGGTCAAACCCTGGCCCAGTTAAAAGCAGCTAAATTGAATTCACCGTGAAAACCATCAAAGCGCAACTTCTTCCCGATGAACTCCAAGGCCCAGGTTTTGGTTGGCTGCATCTCGAACCCTTCGAGCTAGAAGCCCAAGAACCCTTGAGCTTGACCATCGAGCGCAACCAGGACGGCCGGTTTTTGGGGTTAAGCGGACAATGGCAACCGACAGCGCAGTGGCTTGCACCGGTAGAGACGGATGCCCACGGCGATCGAGTCGCTTGCAACCTGGGCGCTGACGTCATTGATGCGTTACTGGCAAACCCGCAAATGCAATATCGGATCGTGGTGCGATCGGGCGCTCAACAGGCGCAAGCGGTGTTGCGGCTAGCCGCAGGCCTGTACCCGTCAAACGCTCGTGCGGCGGTCATTGCGCCTGCGGTTGCCCAAGAGCCTGCGCCGCCCGAACCGCCGCCTGCGCCCGAGATCGAGCCCGAAGCGCCTGCGCCTGCGGCAAAACGCTCCAAAATGCCAGTGTTGCTTGGTTTGGTTGTCTTGGCCATTGCCGGCGCAGCACTGTGGTGGTTTATGCAAGACAACGAGCTTGCAACTAACGAGCCAGCTGTCGCCGAAATCCAAGAGCCGGCGCCCCAAGTGCTAGCCGAGCCAGAACCAGAACCAGAACCAGAACCAGAACCAGAACCAGAACCAGAACCAGAACCAGAACCACAAGCAACGCCGACCGAGACGGCTGACACAGGGCCTTGCGCGCTTGGGGCGCTTGCGCAATTGCAAGACCCACTGGCTTACCTGCAAACCTGCGTTCAATCCGATCCATCGACTGAGCAAATTCTTAAAGTCATTGAGGCTGGCAAAGCGGCCGATCAATGTGATCTGATTCAACGCCTGTATGCGCATGCGGCCCAAACCGGTCACGCGCCCGTCACCGTGGCATACGCACAAGAGTTTGACCCCGAGACCTTCACTGGCGGCTGCTTTAACGCCGCTGACGCTGAAACGGCGGTTTACTGGTATGAGATCTATCTGCGTCAACAACCGAATGACGCTCAAGCAATTGAGCGAGTTCAAGCCCTCAGACGCGCGCCATAAAAGGAGTCCGCATGACGAAAGTTCAAGGACTGTTCACACCACTACTGATGGGGCTAGTCCTGTCGTGCGCAAGCCTAGCCCAAGCAGCCAGCACACCGCTTTTGCAAGACGGCAAGCAAACACTCTACCAACGCGTACTCACAACACCGCAGTGCCAAATGCGCGAGACCCCTGATGCGGCTCAAAGCAATCCGGTGCCCGCCTTCTCGCGCTACTACGTCTACGAGCGCCTAGACAACCAAGCTCAGCAATGGCTAAAGGTCGGCCCCGATGCGCGCGGCAATATCGCAGGCTGGCTCGATCAGTCCTGCACGGTGCCTTGGAGCATGCAGCTGACGCTGGCCTTTACCAACCCGGCTAACCGCAACCCGGTGTTGTTTTTTGAAGAGGCCGACTTCGTTGAAAAGCTCATCGATGCCGAGTCGCCAGCGGCCATGCTGCAGCCCATCTACAGCCGTTTAAACACCGATGGTCGTGCTGATGGCATTGTGGCCAAAGAACCAGAACTTGCGGTTGACCAGCGCGAGCAGTTTTATCTATTGCCGATCTTTGAGGCGCAAGAGCTCTACACCATGGCCGGTGAGCCTTTGCGACTGTTGCGAGTAGCGTCGGTGAGCAAACCGCCCGAATCCGACACCGAGCAAACTGAGAAAGAAAGCGCTGACGCCAAAATCAGCAGCCTGCAAGCATTTAATGCCGCCGTGGTGTTTGTGATTGATTCGACCATCTCCATGGGCCCCTACATTGACCGCACGCGTGATGCCGTGCGCTCGATTACCGAGAAAATCGAAGGTGCGGGCTTGGGCGATCGAATCAAGTTCGGACTTGTCTCATTTCGGGG
>SKIZ01000003.1 GCA_007116135.1 Burkholderiaceae bacterium | reverse complement strand
CTGGCTGCGCTGCTGACGCAGGGCATGCAAACGCTGCGGCCAAGGCAAGTGCTCAAAGCTTTTGGTGCGCTGGTTGATGCGGCGTTTAAGCGATTGAAGCAGTTCGCGACCCTGGTGGTAGTCGCCTAGCCACAATAACCCCACACCTTGGCTCGTTTGCTGATAGGCGCGATCGGCCGAGATCGCCTGGCTGATCGATTCAATGCGCGATGGCGCACGCCAGCGATGGGCACTTTGCCATTGAATCGTCTGGCTTTGACCCATTTCCGGATCATCGACGGTGACAGCCGAGGTGTGACTCATTTGCGGTGATTTGTTTTATGCTTAGGGGTTAAAATCGTCGCGTTAAAGACCGCGCGGCTGCGTGCTCGCCCGGCGCGCGCTGGCAACATTTCCTATTTTCCCATCATTGCAAGGACTCTTCATTATGCCTCTCGTCTCCATGCGCCAACTTCTAGATCACGCCGCTGAAAACGGCTATGGCATTCCCGCCTTCAATGTCAACAATCTGGAACAGGTTCAGGCCATTATGGAGGCCGCCGAGCAAACCAATAGCCCGGTGATCATGCAGGCATCGGCTGGGGCTCGCAAGTACGCCGGCGAAGGGTTCTTAAAACACCTTATTCAAGCCGCTGTCGAGACGTATCCGCACATCCCGGTGGTGATGCACCAAGACCACGGCCAGTCGCCTGCCATCTGCCAGGGCGCGATTAACCTTGGGTTTAGCAGCGTGATGATGGATGGCTCGCTCATGGATGATGGCAAGACCATTGCCGATTATGAGTACAACGTCAATGTCACCAAACAAGTGGTGGACATGGCCCACAAATTGGGCGTCACCGTTGAGGGTGAGCTCGGTTGCCTGGGTTCACTTGAGACCATGAAAGGTGACAAGGAAGACGGCCATGGCGCTGAGGGCACCATGACCATGGACCAGCTGTTGACTGATCCCGAGCAGGCAGCAGACTTTGTGCGTCGCACTCAGCTCGATGCCCTGGCCATTGCGATTGGAACGAGCCACGGCGCCTACAAGTTCACCCGCAAGCCCACTGGCGACATCTTGTCGATTCAGCGTATCAAGGAAATCCATGCTCGTTTGCCCAACACGCACTTGGTCATGCACGGCAGCTCCAGCGTGCCGCAGGAGTTGTTGGCTGAGATCCGGGAGTTTGGCGGTGATATGAAAGAGACCTACGGTGTGCCGGTTGAGGAAATTCAAGAGGCCATCAAGTACGGTGTGCGTAAGGTCAACATTGATACCGACATTCGATTGGCCATGACGGGCGCGATCCGTCGGTATTTCGCTGAGAATCCAGACAAGTTCGATCCGCGCGACTACCTCAAGCCGGCGCGCGCCGCGGCCAAGGCCATCTGTGTGGCGCGCTACGAGCAGTTAGGTGCAGCCGGTCACGCCGACAAAATCAAGCCTCGCGCACTGACCGATGTGGCCGCTGATTACGCCGCTGGCAAACTTTCGCAAATCGTTCAGTAACAGGCGCGCTTAGACATCTACGTTGGAGTCAGTCGATTGTGACTTTGCTTGAATCGAGCATTAAATCCTTGCCGCTAGTGGCCCGCGGCAAGGTTCGTGACATGTATGCGGTTGGTGAGGATTTGCTCTTGATCGTGGCCACCGACCGGATCTCAGCCTTTGACGTGGTGTTGCAAGATCCAGTTGCCGGCAAAGGTGCGGTGCTCACAGCCTTGACCGGTTTTTGGTTGAATCGATTAGCCCACGTGGTGCCCAATCACGCCACCGGCATTGATCCCGAGTCGGTGGTCACGCCGGCTGAGCGCGATCAGGTGCGCGAGCGTGCGATGGTGGTCAAACGGCTTGAGCCGATCTTGGTTGAAGCGGTTGCACGTGGCTACTTGATTGGTTCGGGTTGGAGCGACTACCAGGCAAGCGGTGCTGTTTGCGGTGTCAAGCTTGCGCCCGGTTTGCAACAAGCCAGCCGCTTACCCACCCCGATTTTTACCCCAGCGGCCAAAGCCGAAGTCGGCCAGCACGACGAGAACGTTGATTTTGAGTATGTGGTTCGGACCATCGGTGAACCATTGGCGCAAAAAATTCGCGATGTGACCTTGCAGCTCTATCAAGAGGCGGCCCAATACGCGGCCACCAAAGGCATCATCATTGCGGACACCAAGTTCGAGTTTGGGCTGGACCGAGAAGGTCAATTGCATCTGATGGATGAGGTGCTCACGCCCGATTCGTCGCGGTTTTGGCCAGCAGACCAATGGCGCGAGGGCATTAGCCCGCCGTCGTATGACAAGCAGTTTGTGCGCGATTGGCTAGAAACCCAGGATTGGGACAAGACCGCGCCCGCGCCGCGCCTGCCCCCAGACGTCCTGGCGGCGACCGGGGCTAAATATCGTGAGGCGCTCGAGCGGTTAACGGCTGCGAGCGCTTAGCCGCAGTCTTGCCGCTGAAGCGGCTAAAATTCCGGTTTGATCTTCAGGCGTCACCACCATGACCACGACAACCACAACGACTTCCAGCAATGCTTCGCCGCGCGTCGGTGTCATCATGGGCTCATCGAGCGATTGGGAGGTGATGTCCCAAGCGGTGGCGATACTCAAGCAGTTTGAGGTACCGCATGAGGCACTGGTCGTGTCTGCCCACCGCATGCCCGAGGATATGGTTCAGTACGCGCACACAGCGCGTGCGCGAGGCTTGCAGGCGATCATCGCGGGTGCCGGCGGCGCGGCGCACTTGCCTGGCATGGTAGCGGCGTTGACCTCAGTGCCCGTGTTTGGTGTGCCGGTGCCAAGCAAGCACCTCCAAGGCCAAGACTCTTTGCTGTCGATTGTGCAGATGCCCAAAGGCGTGCCTGTGGCCACTTTTGCCATCGGTGTGGCTGGTGCAGCCAACGCCGCCTTGCACGTCATCGCCAATTTGGCGACCCGTGATGAGGCGTTGCATGACAAGCTGGTTGCATTTCGCGCACAACAGACCGATGCCGCACGTGCCATGGAGTTGCCCCAATGAGTCTTGGGTCAGGGCAGTGGCTTGGGGTGTTGGGCGCCGGGCAGTTGGGCCGGATGTTCTGTCAGTCTGCCCAAGCGATGGGTTATCGCGTGCTCGTGCTTGACCCAGCCGATCAGGCGCCCGCTATCGACTTGGCCGATGATCATCTAAAGGCCGGTTTCGATGACCGAGCCGCGCTCGATGAAATGGCCAAGCGTTGTCAGGCGACTACGACTGAGTTTGAGAATGTGCCGGCAGCCAGTCTGGAACATTTGTCGCGCACGACCACCGTCATGCCAGGCGCGCGGGCTGTGGCGATTGCGCAAAACCGTATTGAGGAAAAAGCATTTATTGCCGGGCTCGGTGTGCCAGTGGCGCCGCATGCGGCCATTAAACGGCTTGAGGATTTCGATGGCGTGGATCGCGCTTTGTTTCCCGGTATTCTGAAAGTCGCTGAACTGGGCTATGACGGCAAAGGGCAATGTCATGTCAGTAGCGTTCAAGAGGCTCGGGCGGCGTTTGAACAGATGCGCTCGGTGCCCTGTGTGCTTGAGGCAAAGCTCGAGTTAGTCTCTGAGCTGTCGGTGATTTTGGCGCGCGATCGTCATGGCCATTGTGTGGTCTATCCGGTGGCGCGCAACATTCATCATCAAGGCATTTTGGCTGTCACGCACGTCGATGGCTTGAGCAACAAGATGACCGAGACCGCTCAGCAAGCCGCTTGTCAGATTGCGCAAGGGCTTGGCTATCACGGCGTGCTGTGCGTGGAGTTTTTTGTCTTGCCAGGCGAGCGTTTGGTCGTCAATGAAATGGCACCCCGGCCGCATAATAGTGGTCACTACACGCAAAATGCTTGTGTGGTCAGTCAGTTCGAGCAGCAAGCGCGAGTGTTGGCGGATTTGCCGCTTGGCCAAACCCGCTTGCAAGAGCCCGCGGTCATGCTTAACTTGCTAGGCGAACAGTGGTTAACTCAGTGCAGTCAAACCCCGCGTGAGCCACGGTGGGCCGAGGTATTGGCTCACCCTGGGACGTCCTTGCACCTTTATGGCAAACGCCAGGCGCGTTGCGGGCGCAAGATGGGCCACATCAACATTACCGCACCACGCTTTGAGCAAGCTCTCGAGGTGGCCAATGCGGTGGTTGATGTCTTGGGTTTGCCCGTCTACGCGAGCCCGGCGTGAGTTCGGCTGGGGTCGAGCCCGCGGCAAGCCAAGCGGCCATTGAATCGGCAGCCCAGGCGCTGATGTCGGGTCAACTCGTGGCGTTTCCCACCGAGACGGTGTATGGCTTGGGGGCTGATGCCGACAATGCACAGGCTGTTGCCCAAATCTATGCCACCAAAGGCCGCCCCTCGAACCACCCGGTCATTGTGCATTTGGCTACGCCAGACGATATGCAGGCGTGGGCCAAGCACCTAGATCAGCAGGCCTGGCAGCTGGCTCAAGCGTTCTGGCCAGGCCCCTTGACCTTGATTGTGTCAAGTGATGCACAGACTGGCACGATGATCACCGGTGGTCAAACCACCGTTGGACTTCGATGCCCATCGCATCCGGTGGCGCGTGCCTTGCTCGCCGAATTTGCCCGTCTTAAGCGGCAAGCCGGTGCTGTGCGCGCCGGGGTTGCCGCGCCTTCAGCGAATCGGTTTGGCCGGATTTCGCCGACCAACGCAGATCATGTCCGCCAGGAGTTCACCGAGGCTATAGCGGCGGGGCTCTTGGTGTTGCAAGGCGGTGCGAGCGAGGTGGGGATTGAGTCGACGATTGTCGATCTCTCGGGACTGGCGCTTGGGTTACCGGTAACCTTATTGCGCCCGGGCGCCATCACCGCCAGTCAGATTGAGGCAGTCCTGGGTCAACCGGTCTTGGCGCCTACGTCGGAGTCTCCACGCGTTTCCGGGTCATTAAAAGCCCATTACGCACCGACCACGCCCTTTGGGTTGGTCGATGGCAAGGATTTGGATGCCACTGTGACTCAGTGGTTAAGACAGCACCCAGGCTGCTTGGCTGTGATGGCACTGCGTCAAGCGCCCCGAGCGCTCGATAATCGTGTTCAGTGGTTTTGTATGGCCGATGACCCATCGCTTTACGCGCGCGATCTGTATGCAAGGCTTCGGGAAATGGACGATTTGGGTGTGGCTGCCATCATCTGTCAGCACCCGCCGCAAGGCCTGGCTTGGGACGGGGTTGTTGATCGGCTCACGCGCGCGGCTGCAGCCTTTGAAGGCAGCAGCCGCTAGCGAGAACTGAGAACCGATCGCGGCCTGATCCTTTAGAAAAACGCCTGGATGCCCGTTTGGGCACGACCCAAAATCAGCGCGTGAATGTCGTGTGTGCCTTCGTAGGTATTGACCACTTCGAGGTTCACGAGGTGGCGCGCAATACCGTACTCATCAGAAATACCGTTGCCGCCAAGCATGTCGCGTGCCAAGCGCGAGACGTCAAGGGCCTTGCCACACGAGTTACGCTTCATGATCGAGGTGATCTCCACAGCGGCGGTGCCTTCATCTTTCATGCGGCCAAGACGCAAGCAACCCTGTAGGCCCAGCGTGATCTCGGTTTGCATATCGGCGAGTTTTTTCTGGATCAGCTGGTTAGCAGCCAATGGGCGACCGAACTGGTGGCGATCAAGCACGTATTGGCGAGCGGTGTGCCAACAAAACTCTGCCGCACCCAAGGCGCCCCAGGCGATACCGTAGCGCGCTGAGTTCAAGCAGGTAAATGGGCCTTTAAGACCGGTGACGTGGGGCAACATTTGTTCGTCGGCGACTTCGACACCGTCCATGACAATTTCACCTGTGACCGAGGCGCGCAAGCCCACTTTGCCGTGAATCTCTGGTGCTGACAGACCTTTCATGCCTTTTTCCAGGATAAAACCGCGGATGCGGCCATCATGGTCACCACCGACGCATTTGGCCCAAATCACAAACACATCGGCCACAGGCGAATTGGTGATCCAGATCTTGTTGCCAGTCAGTTTGTAGCCATCGGCTGTCTTGACCGCGCGTGTCTCCATGCCGGCGGGGTCAGAGCCGTGGTTAGGCTCAGTCAGGCCAAAGCAACCAATCCATTGGCCGCTTGCGAGCTTGGGCAAATACTTTTGTTTTTGCTCCTCGCTGCCGAACTCGTTGATCGGCAACATCACCAGCGAGGACTGAACGCTCATCATCGAGCGATAGCCCGAATCGACGCGCTCGACCTCGCGCGCGATCAGACCGTAGCAAACGTAGTTCAACCCCGCACCGCCGTATTCGGCAGGTGTGGTCGCGCCAAGCAAGCCGAGCTCACCCATCTCCGGGAAAATCGAGACATCCATCTTCTCGTGACGAAATGCCTCGAGTACGCGCGGCGCAAGCTTTTCCTGACAATAGGCATGGGCGGCCTCGCGCACCATGCGCTCGTCTTCGGTCAATTGGCTATCAAGCAATAGCGGGTCTTCCCAATTAAATGTTGCTGCAGGCATTGATTTAAGCTCCTGTGGATTGAATCAATCTAGATGTCATTAGGATTGACTGGCTGCGCGCAGCTTGTCAATCGTGGTTGTGGGGGTGATGGCTTGCGGGTCGGTGATCAGGTGCAAGATAGCAGGCTTTTGGCTGGCTCGGGCGCGCTCAAACGCCGGTGCAAAGTCGTCAGACTTTTCAACGCGCTCGCCAAAGCCGCCAAAGGCTTGGGCGTAAGCGGCAAAGTCGGGGTTTTGCAAGTCGGTGGCACTGATGCGACCAGGATAAAACTTCTCCTGGTGCATCCGGATGGTGCCGTACATGCCGTTATCAATAATCAAAACGATGATCGGCAGCTTGTACTGCACAGCCGTCGCAAACTCTTGACCGTGCATCAAGAAGCAGCCGTCACCGGCAAAGCAGATCACCGGGGTGTCGGGTTTGAGTCGTTTGGCGCCAACGGCGGCTGGCACACCATAACCCATTGAACCCGAGGTTGGCGCCAGTTGAGTGCCGTATTGCTTGAAGCGGTGAAAGCGATGAATCCAAGTCGCGTAGTTGCCTGCACCGTTGGTGATGATCGCATCAGCTGGCAGCACCTTCTCCAGATGCGCCATGACCGCGCTCATTTGTAGCTGGCCTGGCACGCTGATAGCGCTCGGGTCACTCCAGGCCAAATAATTCTGGTGCAGCGCTTCGGTGTCTTTCGCCCAGGGTAGGCTCGACGGTGTCGGTACGGCGTCAAGCGATTGCGCAAAGGCACTTGGCGAAGATTGAATCGCCAAGGCTGGCGCATAGACACGCCCGAGTTCTTGGTTGTCCGGATGGACGTGAATAAGGGTTTGTTTGGCTACCGGAATATCCAGTAGCGTATACGCTTGACTTGGTATTTCAGACAGGCGGCCCCCGATAAGCAGTAACAAGTCGGCATCGCGCAGTCTTTGAAGTAGCGCCGGGTTGATACCCAAACCCACGTCGCCGATGTAGCAGGGATGCTCGTGGTTCATCAGCATTTGACGGCGAAACGAGACGGCGGTTGGCAATTGCAGGCGCTGCGCGAATTCAGAAAACGCAGCCACTGCTTCGGGGCTCCAGCGCGAACCACCCAAAATCGCCACAGGTGCCCGGGCACTTTGCAACTGCTGGGCCAGCGCGGCCATTTGCGCGCCACTAGGCCAGGCGTCGATGGCTTGGGCGCGCGGCGCGGCTGCAACACTGGCCGACTCAACCAGCATGTCTTCGGGTAAAGCGATCACCACAGGCCCAGGCCGACCTGACATCGCGACATGAAAGGCGCGCGAGACGATCTCGGGAATTCGTGCTGGGTCATCGATTTCGGTGGCCCATTTCGCCACCGATCCAAAGGCAGCGCGATAGTCCATCTCCTGGAAAGCATCGCGCTCGCGCATGCCGCGCTCGATTTGTCCAACGAACATGATCAGCGGGGTCGAGTCTTGTTTGGCGATGTGGATGCCTGCCATGGCGTTCGAGGCCCCTGGGCCGCGTGTGACCATGCACACGCCAGGGCGCGAGGTCAGCTTGCCGTGCGCGTCAGCCATCATGGCAGCGCCGCCTTCTTGGCGGCAAACGGTGACTTCAATGTTCACGTCAACCAAGGCATCAAGCACAGCCAGAAAACTCTCACCCGGTACGGTAAAGACGTGTTCTACCCCTTGGGCGACCAATTGATCAACGATCAGTTGGCCACCTGTGCGAGCGCCGGTGCTATTTGCTTGCATGTTGGTGTCCCAGGATTTGTGATTTTTGGTGTGTTGTAAGGATATGTTCATATATTGCACAATGCAATTGATAAAATTGCACAATCATGTGTGCCCGTGGCACGTTAATCCGACACAAGCGTCTTCATGAGAAAAGGCATTCCGAACCTAAGCGCACTGCAGGCATTTGAGGCGACAGCCCGCTTGGGCAGCTTTTCGCGGGCAGCCGACGAGCTGTCGCTGACACACAGTGCGGTTCACCGGCAAGTCAGCGCGCTTGAGGCGCGCTTGGGGGTGTTGCTGTTTAACCGGGTGCGCCGTCGCATTGCGCTGACAGCCGCCGGTGCCGAGTATGCTGGCCGTATCCGCCAGCATCTGGATCAAATTGAGAAAGATACGTTTAGTTTGATGAGCCGAGCCACCTTAGGGCGCCGCCTGCATATTGCCGTGCTGCCCACGCTTGCTGCGCATTGGTTGATTCCGCGCTTAAAGGTCTTTGAGCGCCAGTGGCCGGATATATCAGTCAGCCTGTCGCTAAGAACCCTGCCTTTTCAATTTGATGACCAGCCGTTTGACGCGGCCATCTATCACAGCCACGCGGCCTGGCCGGGTACGCAGGGCCAGCTGCTGTTTCCCGAGCGAGAACTGGTGCCGGTTTGTGCGCCAAGCGAGGTGGGTGCCGTTAGCGACAGCGAGGGTTTTGAGCTTGCAAACTTGACGCATCTGCACCTGAACTCGCGTCCTGACGCCTGGCGCCAGTGGTACGAACACGCCAATCTGGCCTATCCGCCGCAAGCAGCCGGCGGGCCACGTTACGAAATGTTTGCCATGGTCTTGGCTGCCGCCCAGGCCGGGCTGGGCGTCGGTCTGGTGCCGCGTTTTCTGGTCGAGCGCGCGCTTGAATCTGGCGACTTGATCATGCCCGTTGAGCAACCGTTACCCGTCTCGCAAGGCTACTACTTTGGCTACCCTACGCGCAATGACCCGTCTCCGGCGCTGCGCGCCTTTGAGCAGTGGTTGCTAGTGACAGCAAAGGAAAGTTTTCAGGCGTAAGCCCGCTTGGCCTACGGTTCAAGGTCAGCTGCGCTGATGCGCGCGACGTTATTGCCTGCTCGCGTAAAGCGCATGACATCAAAGGGCTCGCCTGCGCGGGTTGCCACCACGGCTTGCGCATTACCAAAGCTCAGGCGCTCAACCTCGGTGACTGGCACAACCAAGGTCTGACCAGGTTGGTAGATGCCTTGGGCTACTGTGCCGTCAAGGCGGCGAATCTCCACCCAGCAATCGGCGCTAAAGCGGATCTCGATTTCATCGATCAGTGGCTCGGGTTCAGGGGCGGGTTCAGGGGCGGGTTCAGCAGCCGGTTCAGCAACCGGTTCAGGTTCAGGCGCAGACTCAAACGCCGGTGTCGCACCGATGGCCACGAGCGCTTCTGAGCCCGGTGGCAGCAAGGGATTTGTTTCTAGCGGGCTTGACACCGTCCCAAGTGGCAAGCTTTGCTGCGTGACGCTCGCAGGTGCTTGGTCTGTGCCCTGTGCGCGGGCATCGGCAAGCGCCGGTGGCGCCGGTTCTGTGGTTTGCGTGATGTCGGCTTGCGCTTGCAGCGGCAAGGCGCCATCCGCGGTGTGGCCTGGCCAACCTTCCTTGACGGCTAACCAAAAGCCTGCGCCAAGCAGCAAGAGCACAATGCCCGCCACCCATAAACCGATTCGGCCGCGCTGAGCTCGCCCAGGCATCGTGTCGGCGCGACTGAAGTTCGAGTGACGGCTTGCCAGGGGCTCGGCTGATGGGCGGTTCTTCACGCGCTTTAATGCCAACTGGCTATCAGTGAGCTTGAGTTCGGTCACCTGCGGATCGAGTTCGATGCCAAGCCGGTGGGCATACTTCTCGACGGCGCGCAGATAGTAACCTGGCCCGTGGAAAGCGCTAAGCGATCCAGACTCCATGCCCCGAACCTGTAGGGGCGAGAGCATGAGTTCGCGCGCCAAAGCACCCACTTCTAAACCGGCCTCTAGTCGTGCGCTTTGGAGCTGTTCGGCCCACATGGCGGTTGGCAATTGCTCGATATCTTGCATGTGATGGTGTCGCGTGATTTAGCTCATCGGGCACCTGCCCGACCGTATCCCGCAAGGATAAGGGTATTCGGGATTTCTGGCTACTGCCCAACTACCTAAATACGACGGTACGGTTCCCGTTCAAAAGGATCCGATGTTCGATGTGACCCTTGACCGCGCGCGCTAAAACCAGCGACTCCACATCGCTGCCAACACGTGTTAGGTCAGCCACGGACATGGCATGATCAACGCGTTCGATGTCTTGCTCGATGATGGGGCCTTCATCTAAGTCCGCTGTGATGTAGTGCGCGGTCGCACCAATTAACTTCACACCGCGCGTATGTGCTTGGTAGTAGGGTTTTGCGCCTTTGAAGCTGGGTAAAAAACTGTGATGAATGTTGATCGCCCGTCCTTGGAGTTGCTCGCAAAGCGAGCCAGACAGAATCTGCATATAGCGCGCCAGAATGACCAGGTCAATTCCCAGCGAATCAACCAGCTCGATAATGGCTTTTTCTTGCGCCAGCTTAGTCTCTGGGGTGACCGGCAGATAATGAAACGGTATGTTGTAGGACTGGGCCAGCCCGGCGAAGTCCTGATGATTGGACACCACAGCGGCAACCTGCGCATTTAACTGACCGCTATGGACGCGAAACAGCAGGTCGTTCAGACAATGGCCCTGTTTGCTCACCATGATCATGAGCCGAGCCTTGGTGGCAGCGGCGTTGATTTGCCAGCGCATTGCGAACTCGTCACCGGTCTTGGTCATTTCATCTTTGAGCATCTCGATGGACGACTCGGGCAGCGAGAAGTGCACCCTTAAAAAGAACTGCCCGCTTTGACGGTCACCAAACTGCTGGGCGTCGATGATGTTGCCATCGTGCGCGAGCAACAAGCCAGAGATGCGGTGAACAATACCGACTCGATCAGGGCACGACAAGGTCAGGATGTAATCGGGGTGATGGTCTGAATTCATGATGGCCGTTAATGACGCGCAAGTAGCGCTTTGACGTGGTCAGCGATCGCCATCGAGGCGGTCAAGCCGGGCGATTCAATGCCGAATAGATTGACCAAGCCGGTCACGCCATGGTCGTTGTGAGCACTGATGCAAAAGTCAGCGGCAGGCTCATTGGGCCCTGATATTTTGGGTCGAATGCCTGTGTAGGCCGGCTGCAGCGCGTTATCCGGCAGTTCGGGCCAATAGCGGCGAACAGCGGCATAAAAGTCCTGACTGCGCTTGGGATCGATGTCGTAGTTTTCCTGCTCAACCCATTGCGTGTCAGGCCCAAACTTCGCTTGTCCGGCTAGATCAAGGGTCAAGTGCACACCCAAACCGGCCTGTTGCGGCACAGGATAGATGAGCCGGGCAAAGGGGGATTTGCCCTGCAGGTTGAAGTAGCTGCCTTTACAGAGATAGGCCGTGGGCACCTTGGCCGCTGGCAACCCCTGGATGCGCCGCGCCAGTGCCGGTGCAGACAGGCCGGCTGCATTAATTAAAACCCGGCAGCGCAACACCATGGGATCAACACCGCCAAAGGACACCTCAAAGCCGCCATCAGCGAACGCCTGAGCTTGAATGAACGGGCAGTGAAACGCGAAGTCCGCACCACAGGCTTGGGCATCGCCCTGGTAGGCCAGCATGAGCGCATGACTGTCGATAATGCCCGTTGAGGGTGACAGCAAGGCGGCTGTGCAAGACAGCGCGGGCTCAAGCGCCTGAGCCTCGTGCGCGTTAAGCCATTGAAGGTCATTGACGCCGTTGGCTTGCGCTTTGGTCATGATGAGTTCAAGCGCTTCGTGCTCACTGTCGGTGCTAGCGACGATGAGCTTGCCTAGCTGCTGGTGGGCGATATGGCGTTGGCGGCAATAGTCGTAGAGCATGTGTTTGCCCTGAACGCACAGCTTGGCTTTTAAGCTCTGAGCCGGGTAGTAAATGCCGGCGTGAATGACTTCGGAATTACGTGAGCTTGTGCCGGTACCAATGCCTGCGGCTTGCTCGGTGACGAGCACCTCGTAGCCATCGGCTGCAAGCGCTCGGGCAATCGCGAGCCCGACCACGCCTGCGCCGATCACAATGCACTCGATGTCCTCAGTCATGGGTATCAACTGGACTTGGCGTTAACGCATAGTTGCCACCGTGATAGATCAGCGGCGGGCGTTCGAGGTGGCCGCAGTTCTCAACCTGACCGATGAGCACCACGTGATCACCTTCATTGAACCGGTGTCGGTTGTAGCACTCGAACCAGGCCGCACAATCAACAGCCAATCGTGGTGTGCCGCCTGGACATGGCGTCAGTGACTGATTGGCAAAGCGCTCGGCGTTGGTGCCGCTGGCGAATTGTTTGGCTAGGTCTAACTGGTCTGCGGCCAATATCTGAATCACGTAGCGCTCGCATTGTTCAAACACGGCAACTGATTGAGAGCTTTGTTTCAGACTCCAAACGACCAGTGGTGGATTTAGTGATACCGAGTTAAACGAACTGACGGTCAACCCGGCCGGTTGTCCAAGTGCGTCGTAGGTCGACACAATCGTCACCCCGGTTGGGAATCGGCCCAAGGCGTCTTTAAATTGACGGTCATTAAATGCGGGTGTCTGCACACTCATGGGGACAAGCGCTCGATCACCCAATTGCCTTCGCTGTCTGGCTGATAGATCAGCCGATCGTGCAGTCGCGATGGACGGCCCTGCCAAAACTCGAAATAGGTGGGCTTGACACGGTAGCCGCCCCAGTGAGGCGGGCGCGGCGGATTTTCACCGTGTTGCTCGGTGACGCTTTGAAGCTGCGCTTTCAAGGCGTCGATCGTGACCGGTTGGCTTTGGGCCGATGCCCAGGCGCCTAGGCGTGAACCAAGGGGGCGGCTCAGGTAATAGTCGTCAGACTCTTTGGCGCTGACTTTCTCGACAACACCCTCGATGCGCACTTGTCGCTCAAGCGGTTGCCAGAAAAAAAGCAAGGCCGCGCGTGATTGAGCCAATATCTCCTGGCCCTTGCGCGAGTCGTAGTTGGTATAAAAAACAAAGCCCTGCTGATCAAAACCCTTTAACAACACAATTCGAGCCGCCGGATGGCCTTGCGCATTGCTTGTGGCAAGCGTCATTGCAGTAGGCTCGGGCACAGGCAATTCGATGGCTTGCTTGAGCCAGAGGTCAAATTGTTCAAAGGGGGAGGATTTGGCGTCTGATTCGAGCAGCTCGCCCTTGTCGTAGCTTTGGCGAATGTCGGCAACTGACATGATGTTTTTGTCCGTTACGGGTTTAGATATTGATAGTGTACTCGGGCAGCGGGCGCTAAGCCCCCGATTGCATGCGTTCTTGCAGGCGTTCGGTCAGCCGGGCGAGCCGCTGGTCAACGATACCCGCAGCCGACAGTGCCTCATGGGTTTGCACCACGTAGTCGATACAGGGGCCGTAACTGCCGTGCGCGCGTTTGATAATTTGAACCATGTGGGTTTCATCAAGGCCTCGCACGTAGCCTGGGTTGTTGCGATCCATGACGAACGCCAGTGCCTTGACCGGGCCACTGGGCGTGTCGCAACGCAACCAGCGTGGATGGTAGGCGCCAGTGGACATTTCACGTCTCCAAAGCGTCTCAAAGGTGTCAGGCACTTCATTGGCCCGAATCCGAAATGACATGCCGCGACAGGAGCCACCGCGGTCTAGCCCAAATACCAGCCCGGGCGTCTCGGGCGTGCCGCGATTGACTCTGGACCACAAGCACAGCGCGCGATGATGCCCGCGCAACGTGCTCAGGCGCTGCTCTTGAAAGTCAAATTCCGGGTTCCAGATCAGCGACCCGTAGGCATAGACCCAGAGGTCTTGGTCGCCTTGCCAGTGGCTTAACGCGGCAAGCATGGAGGCGCGACGCTGCTCGTCGGTGAGAAACCGGGCGGCAAACTTCGGTTGTGGCAAAGCATTTGCGGCAGTATCAGGTTGGGTCATTTGGGCGGCATTACCTCGCGATCAGTTGGCGCGCTGGCCGTGTCGTGACCACCGCGTCGAGTTAACCAGGCACCAAGCGCTAATGCAAAAGAAGATACCGCAAAAAGCGGCAAAATCCCAATCACGGTGCCCAAGGCACCAAAGCCAAGTGGCAAAGAGACCTGAGAACCATTGACCAATGCGGTGCGCATTCCAAAGGCTTCGACTTTGCGCCCGGGCGGTGCGTGCTGCTGCAGCAGGCTCAAAATACTCGGTTGGGTGCTGCCAAGCGAGAAACCGAGCAAAAATGACAGCCCCATCAAGAGCCACTGGTTCTCGATCCAGGGATACAACATAAAGTAGCCCGCAGCTGAAATCATCGCAAAATGAATCATCGGCCAAGGCTTTATCCATTTTTGAATAAAGGGCAACAGCATTCGGACCACGAAGGTCGCTGCAGCAAATGCCGCCAAGATGGCGCCGATGGTGGTTGCACTAAAACCTTGCTGCGCGCCATAAAGCGGCACCAGAAAACTATGGGTATCCCAGGCGCTTGAGAGCAGTAAGTTGGCCAGCAGCGCATACCGCAGAGGGCGCACCCGAAACAAGTCCATCATGCGCGAGGCGGTGTTGGGGCGCTCGCTTGGGACATGCAGCCCGACAATCGTGGCCCGTAGTTTGCAAACGGCCCAAAACGCGAAGGCCGGACCGAGCGCAAGCATAAAAAACGCCCAGCGGTGACCGAGATAGTCGATCGATAAGCCGGCGATCAATGGGCCGCTGAAGCCCGAGACAGCCATGGCCATGGCTAGCCAGGAGTAGTTGCGTAACCGTTTGGCCGCGTCACCATCACCAAGCAATCCTTGAATGGCAATCTGAAAGGCCATGTGCCCAAGCCCAATGGCCACGGCTGCAACCGCCAAGGTGGCCGGATGCAGCCATACCCAAGGCATGAAGGCGCCGAGCGCGCAGCCAAGCGCTGCGAGCCACATGAGCCGGTAGCTGCCGGTTTTGTCCATGCGTCGTCCGGTAAAGACGGCCAGAAACATGGGTAAAAAGGCAAATGCGGCAATCAGCATGCCCACACCAGCGCTGCTGACACCCAGACTTAGCGCACCAAGCATGACAGCCACACGACCGCCTGCCAGTGATACGTGCATCAACAGCATCAGTAGGCACCAGACCACAAGGGCGGGCAGGTGCAGCAGCGGTTTGGAGGCGGTTGGTTGTTTCATGAGTGTGACTAAAGACTGATTTTGCGCTTTGAACGATCCTTTGTCGAGCCAGACAACTAGGTACTACTCGTTTTATGTTGACCGTTGTCATGTCAAAATCGCGGTGTTTATCCTCAATGGCGCCAATTAGTGCATGTCCAAAAGCCGCTCACCCGATAGAAGTCCGCCCCAAGACCTTGATGTGTCGCGCCGGTTCGCATCGGTCGAGCGCGCCTTGGGCCAGGGCGCCTGCGCTTTGTTGGCGCAGGCCCATGTCGTTGTCGCCGGTATCGGTGGGGTGGGTGCCTGGGCCGCTGAGGCGCTTGCGCGCAGCGGGGTCGGTCAGTTAAGCCTCATTGACTTGGACCATGTGGCTGAATCAAACATCAATCGCCAGGTGCACGCGTTAAGTGACACCGTTGGTCAGGCCAAGGTAGCGGCCATGCGCGATCGCATCGCACAGATCAATCCACATTGTCAGGTCGAGGCGATTGACGCGTTTGTCGAGCCCGAGACGATCGATCAGGTGCTACCTGCGCAAGTCGATGTGGTGCTCGATTGCACCGATCAATTGCAAGCCAAGGTCGCAATGGTGCTGTGGGCCAAGCGTCATGCAAAAACCTTGCTGGTTTGCGGTGCGGCCGGTGGCAAGACCGATCCGCTGACATTGCGCTTGAGCGATTTGCGCGACAGTAGCCACGACGCGCTTTTGGCCAGAATGCGCACGGTGCTGCGCCAGCAACACGGCTTTGCGGGCGGTCAGGGCAAGCGCGTCGCGCCAATGGGGGTCAATGTGCTGTGGTTTTCTCAACCCGCCAAGCGACCGGCCACGCAGCCGGCCATCGCACCGGTTGCAGGCACGGCGCTGGCTTGTGCCGGTTACGGGTCTTTAGTCACTGTTACGGCGTCCATGGGGTTCGCAGCAGCGGCCTATGCGCTTGACGTTATGATGCATAACGGTGTCGTTTTGCCACCATCGATCTGAGGGTTTGCAGGTGCTAGAGCAAGAGCAGCAGAAAACGAGATTCGAGAAGTTTATGGGTGTGGCCTGCTCGGGCTGGCAGGCGCTATTGCGCCCGGCTGGCGCAGTTTGGTTGTTGCTCGCATCGTTGGTGTGGTTGGCAATCTTTGCCTGGCCGCGCGCGTTGCATATTCCCGACGAAGGCCGCTACGTCGGCGTTGCTTGGGACATGATTCGTTTTGAAAGCACATGGACCCCGCTTTTGAACGCCATGCCGTACTTTCATAAGCCGCCTTTGTTTTATTGGCTAAATGAGCTGTCGTTCATGGTCTTTGGGGTCTCGCAGTGGTCAGCGCGTGTGCCCTCGATCCTGATTTCCTGGCTCACGGTGGTGGCGCTCTATCTCTTTGTGCGCCGTCATCGCAACGTTGAAGTCGCCACGATCAGTGTTTTGGCGTTGATCACCATGCCGTACTACTACGGTGCCTCCCAATACGCCAACCTCGACATGTTGGTCGCCGGCATGATCGTGCTGACCATTTTGTCCGGTGCTGAGGCCGTGCTTAGAGCGGCCAAGGGCGAGCCTCGCGTGATGATGTTTGCTGCGGCAACGGGCGTGCTCGCCGCATTAGCGGTGCTCTCTAAGGGCTTGATTGGTGTGGTGTTGCCAGGTGGGGTGCTCTTTTTCTGGATTCTCGCCACGCGTCGCTGGATAGGCTTGCGCGTACTACTGGCCCCAGTGGTGTGGCTCGGGTTTTTAGCGCTCATGGTTCCATGGTTTGTCTTGATGGAAATCCATTACCCCGGGTTTTTGCATTATTTCTTTGTCTATCAACACTTTGAGCGTTATCTGAGCGACGGCTTTAACCAGCATCAGCCGTGGTGGTTCTTTTTACCGGTGGTGTTCGGCATGACATTGCCTTGGTCGGCTTGGCTGATACGCTTTGGTTGGCAGCGCGGCGAGATCACCGCGCAAGCCGGCTGGATTTGGTTGATGGTGATCTGGATTGCTTTGATGATCGTGTTTTTCTCGATCCCCACATCGAAGTTGATCGGCTACACCGTGCCCGTGCTGCCGGCCTTGGCCGTCTTGGTTGCCGAGGCAGTCGTTGGTTGCTTTCGTGGGCTGCACGCCCGCCGCGATATCCGCTTGACAGCTGTCACGTTTGTGGCCGCAGCGAGTGCTTGCCTATTGGCTTTGGTTATTTTTCTGTTTGCCAACGATCGCAGCACGCGTCCGTTTGTAAACACTTTTCAGGCGCAGATGACTGACGATGATCAGTTTGTTTTCCTGCACATTTATCCATTTGATCTGCAGTTCTACACCCGCAATCCGAAGCCGGCATGGGTCGTGCTGGATTGGCCTTCGCTTTTGAAGGCTGATAGTTGGGCCAATGAGTTGGCCGAAGCCGGCGAACACGTGCCCGAGCTTGCTAGCGACATACTG
>SKIZ01000055.1 GCA_007116135.1 Burkholderiaceae bacterium | reverse complement strand
GCTATTTTGATGGCGATACAGGAGCGTCACCGCAGCGGCCTTGGTCAGTTTCTCGATATGAGTCTGTTTGATTGCGCGATATCGTTGCTTCACCCCCATGCGGCTAACTTTTTTGGCAACGGCAAGGTGCCCAAGGCCACAGGCAATGCGCATCCAAACATCGCGCCCTATGAGACTGTGCCCACAGCGAAAGGTGATTTGTTTCTGGCAGTCGGCAATGATCGGCAGTTTGAGCAACTTTGCAAGCAGCTCGGTCAGCCAGAACTAGCCCAAGATGCGCGTTTTCGGACCAACTCTGATCGATTAACCCATCGCCCGGCTTTGCATGCGCTGCTCTCGGGGCTTTTGCGTGATCACGTTGCGGCAGATGTCTCTTTGGAGCTCTTGAAGGCCGGGGTGCCGGCTGCAGCTGTCTTAAACGTCCAGGAAATCCTCGAGCATCCACATACGGCGCATCGCCAGATGGTTCTCGAACAAGATGGCTATCGCGGTATCGCCTCGCCAATCAAGCTCTCGCGCACGCCCGCGAAACTGCGTCAGTTGCCACCCGGGTTTGTGCCTAAAAGCCAGCGGTGATACGGCTTGCGCAGTATCACGGGCTGGATTGCCTGAAATTTTGCTTTACAAAACAAGGATAAATATCTAGACCTACACGGCTAAATGGGCTAACTCTAATACTGATATCCAGTGTTTGCGTGTCAAAACGTTGGTCACGCTTGTTTTGGTTATCAAAACAGAGGAGACAAACATGAAAGCTCGTTTATTGATTGGTGCCGTTGCCGCGGTTTTTGCGATGGGTTCGGTTCATGCAACAAATTATCCGGATCGGCCAATACGGATGTTGGTCGGTTATAGCCCGGGTGGCGCGGGTGATTCGATTGCTCGTATTTTTTCGGCTGAGCTTGAAAAAAGACTGGGTCAGCCAATTGTCGTGGAAAATCGTGCGGGTGCCGGCAGCAGTATCGCCTCGAACATGATCGCCAATGCCCCGAAAGATGGTTACACCCTTGGCTTGGCCACGGGCAACATCTTCGGCGTTGACCAGATGGTTTATGACGTGTCATACACAGCTGATGACTTCACGCCGATTAACATGCTGGCCAGCTACCCTTTGATCTTGGCGGTTCATCCGGAAACTGGTCCTAAAACGTTTGAGGAATTCGCTGAAAAAGCGCGAGCCAATCCAGGCACCATGTTCTTTTCGACCTCGGGCGCCGGTGGTTCACCCCACACGTCTTCAGTGATGTTGCAAGATGCGCTTGAGACCGAGTTCACTCACGTCCCTTACAAAGGCGGCAACCCAGCACTGCTGGCCGTGGCTGCGGGCGATGTTGATTTTTCGATGGGAACAGCGCCTTCGGTCTTACCTTTAGGACGAGGCGACCGCGTGCGCATGCTTGCCGTTTCTTCAGCCGAGCGCTCGCAGTTAGCACCGGAGCTTCCGACTATTTCGGAGTCAGGGTTGCCAGGCTTTGACTTTGGCTTCTGGTTTGGCTTGTTCGGGCCAGCTGGTCTACCAGAGGACGTGCTAGCCAAGCTATCAGAGGCCACGATTGCCGTTTTGCGCGATCCCGAGGTGCAAAAGCGTTTGGTCAACGCAGGTAGTGAGGCCAACCCCTTTGACTCACCAGCTGCCTTTGAAGCATTTGCTCGCGAGAACGGCGCTTTTGTGCTCGAGCGTGTCAAGCGCGCACAAGCGGTCCAATAGCCCCGTTTTTTATCTTGTCCGGGCGGCGTCTTGCCGCCTGGCATATTCTTTTTTGGAAAATTCATGGGTACACCGACGCTAGAGATCGATGGCCATGTGGCGCTCATCACCCTACATCGTCCTGATCAAGCTAACCGCTTGGGTCCAGATGACTTGGAACTGATTTATCAATATGTCGGTCAGGTCAACGACACACCCGATGTGCGCGTCTTGCGCATTGAATCCGGTGGTAAATACTTCTGCAGCGGCTATGACATTAAACGCTTGGGTGGCCAAAGAACCGTGGATTTCGAGACGGTTGTCGATGCCCTGGAGATGGCGCGACCGGTGACGATTGCCGTGATTCATGGCGGCGTCTATGGGGGCGCCACAGATATGGCACTGGCATGCGACTTCAGAGTCGGCGTGGCTCAGACCGATATGTTTATGCCAGCTGCGCGTCTCGGTTTGCATTATTACGCCAGCGGGCTTGAGCGTTATGTTCAGCGCATGGGTGTTAACAATGCCAAACGTTTATTTTTGACCGCCGAGAAAATCGACGCCCACGAGATGTTTCGAGTTGGCTATTTGACGCACTTGGTCAAGGATAAAACGCTTGCGCAAGCGGTCCAAGAGTTAACTGGCACGATTGTGGATATGGCACCTTTGGCCATTGCTGGCATGAAAAAGCATTTGACGCGTATAGGTCAGGGGCGTTTTGATCGTCAAGAGCTCGAGCGCGACCTCAAGGTCATCATGGCCTCCGAAGACTTGCAAGAAGGACGCACAGCTTGGTCGGAAAAACGCAAGCCGGTTTTTAAAGGACGTTAATGGGCAAGCGCAGCCGGGCGTTGTAGCCCGCCAAAGCGTGCTGGCCCCAAGAAAGGTTGATGGAAATCATGCATTCTCCATTTGCGGTATTTGTGACTGAAATTGGTGGGCCATCGGTATTGAAGCCACGGCCAATTGAGATCCCTGCGCCCGCGCCCGATGAAGTGGTGATCGAGCAGACGGCTGTGGCAGTGAACTTTGTGGATATTTACTTGCGAGCAGGGCAGCCTCACTCGCACAACCCCGAACCCCCGTTTATTCCAGGTGTCAGTGGGGTCGGACACATTGTGGCGATGGGCCCAGAAGTCAAAGATCTCAGTATCGGGCAAAGGGTGACATACACCAATGCAGGCGTTGGCACCTACAGCACCCATGTTGCTGTTCGCGCGATTCGTATCATGCCCATCCCCGAAGGTCTTGATGATATTCGCGTCGCTGCAGGCATGATCCGTACGCTCACGGCACAGTACCTTTTGAAGCAAATGCGCGAGCTCAAACCAGGCACCCGTGTGTTGGTACACGCTGCGGCTGGCGGCGTAGGCCAGATTTTGGTTCAGTGGGCCAAGCGCATGGACTTGTGTGTGCTCGCCACAGCGGGCTCGGATGAAAAAACGGCACTTGCCAAATCGCTTGGCGCCGATTGCGTCATCAATTACCGAACCCAGGACTTTGTCAAGGAAGTGATGGACTACACCGAAGGCAAGGGCGTGGAAGTCGTCTTTGACTCAGTTGGCAAGGATACATTTGAGGGGTCGGTTGATTGCTTGGCCCCCCGTGGGCTGGTGGTGAACTATGGCACAGCCTCTGGCCAGGTGGAGAACTTTGCCTTGCAACGTTTGCATGCCAAGTCACTTTGGGTTTGCAGACCGACACTGAAGACTTATACGGGCGATCGCGACAATATGCTGGTCATGGCCAAGGATGCGTTTGAGTTGTTGCAAGACCCGAGTGTGCGCCTAGACATTGAAGCGGTCTTGCCGCTGACTCAAGCGGCCAAATCACACGAAATGCTTGAGAGCCGCCAGACCAAAGGTGCCATTGTCCTGGTGCCCGATGATTTGCTGGCAAGTCGTTCGGGTGGGCACGATTAATTTTGAGATGTAGGAGAACATGATGGGGAAAATTCAGACATCAGACGCACTGAAGTCGATTCGGATTATTGATATGTCGCGCGTCAGAGCCGGTCCGAATTGCGTGCGCATCTTGACTGACTATGGTGCCGATGTGATTCGAGTCGAGCCGCCTCGCGGCGTAGATCCCAACGAGGGCATGTTTGCAAACAATCGGGCTGGAGGGGACTTTCAGAATCTGAATCGAAACAAGCGATCGCTGACGTTGAACCTGAAAAAGCCCGGTGCGCTTGAGGTTTTCATGGAACTCGTTAAAACGGCCGATGTTGTGGTGGAGAACTGGCGCCCTGATGTCAAAAAGAAGCTAGGTATTGACTACGATTCGCTTGCCAAAGTGAACCCGCGCATCATCTTAGCTAGCATTTCTGGCTATGGGCAAACCGGTCCCTATTCCAAACGCCCGGGTTTTGACCAGATCATGCAAGGCATGGGCGGGTTGATGTCAGTCACGGGCCACCCTGGTGGCGGCCCTGTGCGCGCAGGCTTGGCCGTTGCTGACATGAGTGCAGGGCTTTATACGGCCATCGGCATCATGATTGCGCTCTTTGAGCGCCAATTCTCAGGCAAGGGCCAATGGGTGCATTCGTCGTTGTTGCATTCGCAAATTGCGATGATGGACTTTCAGGTCTCGCGCTTTCTCAATGATGGCGATATCCCTGTGCAAGTTGGCAATGATCATCCGACCAGTAGTCCGATGGGGTTATTTACCGCCAGTGATGGCGTGCTTAACATTGGTGCTTCGGGTCAAGGTAACTGGTTGCGCCTGTGTCAGGTGCTTGGCCGCGAGGATTGGATCGATCATCCTGACTTTAAAAATGAGATTTTGCGACGCGATAATCGCAAGCGTCTGACCGAGATGCTTGAGGCTGAGTTTGGCAAGAACACGGTTGCGCACTGGGTCGAGAAACTAAATGAAGCGGGGGTGCCTGCCGGTCCAGTCTATTCAGTGCCCGAGGTGGTGGAAGATGAACAAGTCAAGCATTTGGGCGTGGTTAAAACCCTACCCGAATCCTTTGAGGGCCGGGACATGCACTTCATTACACAGCCTGTGGCCTTGTCGCGCACCCCGGCTGATATCAAGACGGCTGCGCCGGCTTGCGGCGAGCATACGGTCGAGGTTTTAAAGGAGCTTGGGTTTTCAGACGAGCAAGTTTCAGCCTGGCAAGCGCAAGGAGTGGTCTGAGAACGGGTAGGCAGTTTCTCAAGCGTTGATGTCGCAACGAGACCCGTAATCGGCCTGATGGTTTACGGGTCTTGTCTTTTGTGGGCGGCGCACGAAAGCGCGCTGCCATGCGATTATTACGGTTGTTGCATCTGACTGAATCATTAATATTTATCAATATGAAAACTGACTCAACTGCGGTATTAATTAGCGAAGTGGGCCCGCGCGATGGGCTGCAATCGGTCAAGGGGATTATGCCCACCGAGATCAAGCGGCGCTGGATTGATGCGCTTGTGGCCGCTGGCGTCCAAGAAATCGAAGTTGGCTCATTCGTGCCAGCTCGATTGCTGCCACAGATGGCCGATACCGCCGAGGTGGTCAGGCATGCTTTGCAATACCCGCAGGTCACGGTCATGGCATTGGTGCCCAACTTACG
>SKIZ01000059.1 GCA_007116135.1 Burkholderiaceae bacterium | reverse complement strand
GTGCCAGTGACGGGCTAGCGGTTTGGAATGCCGTGCAAGCGGCTGGCACGTTGGAGCTCAACACGGCATATTTCTACCTGATTTTTTGTACGGATTTCAGCCAGACCTGCTTGATTGCACAGCAAGACAATGACATTGCTGCAGTCATCATTGGTTATCACCCCCCGCAGCAACCCCAAACTGCTTTTTGCTGGCAGATTGGCGTGTTGCCTGACTGGCAGGGTTTGGGTTTAGGTAAGCGCCTGCTTGCCCAATGGCTCGCGTTGCCGGCCAACCGGCAGGTGCGCTGGCTTTGCGCCACGGTGGCGCAAGACAACAAAGCGTCGGCACGTCTATTTGAGGGTTTCGCTCGCTCGATTGGGGCGCCTTGTGAAATCAAGCCCCACTTTACCGAGGACTTGTTGGCGCCGGGCCATGCACCAGAGCCGATGTATCGCATCGGTCCTTTTGATTTAAATGCCGCCAGTGGCGGCCAAGCCGGCTCTAGGCTTGCTTGATGCTTAAGCATCTGAGTGACAGAGCCACAAATGGAGGTCAGTATCATGAATATTTTTGAACAATACGAATCCGAGGTTCGAGGCTACTGCCGCGCGTTCCCAACGGTGTTCTCATCGGCCAAGGGTGCCTGGATGACGGACACCAGCGGACAGCGTTATCTCGATTTTTTCAGCGGCGCCGGGGTCCTGAACTATGGCCACAACAACGATCGCATGAAGCAACCGTTGGTGCGTTACTTGCTCGGTGATGGGATTACCCACACGCTGGACATGTACAGCGAGGCCAAGCAACGCTTTATCCAGCGTTTTAACGACGTGATTCTCAAGCCGCGCGGGTTGAGTTACAAGTTTCAGTTCCCTGGGCCCACGGGCACCAATGCGGTCGAGGCTGCGCTGAAACTTGCGCGCAAGGTCACTGGGCGCCAAACGGTTGTTAACTTCACCAACGCATTTCATGGCATGACGCTTGGTGCTTTGGCTGTCACAGGAAACAGTTTCAAGCGTGCTGGCGCTGGTGTGCCGCTGTCGCACGCGGCATCGGTGCCGTTTGAGGGCTACCTCGGCAAGGACATTGATACGCTGGCATATCTGCAAGCCATGCTCGAAGACAGTGGCAGCGGCATCGAGATTCCGGCTGCGGTGATTTTGGAGACTGTCCAAGCCGAAGGTGGCGTCAATGTGGCAAGCATGCAGTGGTTAAAGCGCTTGCGCGAGATCACGGCTGAACACGGCATTTTACTCATCATCGACGATATCCAAGTCGGTTGTGGGCGCACGGGCGGCTTCTTTAGCTTTGAAGACGCGGGCATCGAGCCAGACATCATTACGCTATCGAAGTCGCTGTCTGGCTACGGACTGCCGCTGGCGCTAGTGCTCATGAAGCCTGAGCTCGATGTGTGGGCACCGGGTGAGCACAACGGCACATTCCGTGGTCACTGCCCAGCTTTTGTCACGGCCACAGCCGCGCTCGATTTCTGGGTCGATAACGACTTGCAAAATGCCGTCAAGCGTAAGGCGAAATTGGTTGAGCAACGTCTGACTGACATGGTCAGCAACATCGGTGTCAAGGCCGATGTACGTGGTCGTGGTCTTATCTGGGGCGTTGAGTTTGAAGATCGAGCGTTAGCTGGCAAGGTGTCGGCGGCGTGCTTTGAGCGTGGATTGATCATTGAGACCGCAGGTATTGATGACCAGGTGCTCAAGCTCTTGCCAAGTTTGACCATTGAGCAGGCCGATCTTGAGCACGGTTTAGAGATCATTGAGCAGAGTTTGCAAAGCGTGTTGCAAGATGATTTGGTGCAAGCTGATTAAGGTAGAGGGAGACAAAGATGATTGTTGTACACCTGGATGATGTGATTGGTACGGATGCCGATGTCGATACGCCGGGCTGGACTAGCCGGCGTCTGATCTACAAGGATGCTGGCATGGGCTATTCGGTCAATGACACGGTGATTAAACCGGGCGCCGAATTGGAGATGGAGTATCGCAACCACTTCGAGACGGTTTATTGCATCGAAGGCGAGGGCGAAATCACGGACCTAGCCACCGGTCAAACCCACCAAATTCGGCCAGGTACGCTTTATGCCCTAAACAATCACGATCGCCATGTGCTGCGCGCCAACAAGGGCGTACGCATGCGCATGGTCTGTGTCTTTAATCCACCCTTGACCGGGCGCGAAGTGCATGATGAAACCGGCGCCTACGCGGCTAGTCAAGCGTGATTACATTGCTAGGAGAGGTCTCATGCAACAGACAATAGAAGCCACGCCAAGAACCGTCGATCGTTATCCTTCGCGCGTTGATGCGCAACCGCATGTCTCGGCGCGTGCCGATCCCGTGGTCTATGGCAGGCCCGATCAAGGCCCGCTTGACCAAAGTGTGCTTACTCAGTACGAGGACACCGGCCTTTTGCATTTCGATGCGCTCTTTGGAGCGCAGGATCTAGCGCAATGGACCGATGAACTTGATCGGTTGCGCCATGACGAATCGGTCAAATCATCGCCCCAGGCGATAATCGAGCCCGACAGCCGTGATCTGCGCTCAATCTTTGCGGTTCATCAAACCAGTGACGTGATGCGCAGGCTCGCGGCGCACCCGAAGTTGCTCGATATTGTCGAGCAAATCCTGGGCGGGCCGGTGTATGTGCATCAGTCGCGCATTAACTACAAAGGCGGATTTCGTGGCAAGGAGTTTTACTGGCATTCAGACTTTGAAACCTGGCATGTTGAAGATGGCCTGCCAGCCATGCGCACGCTGAGCTGCTCGATTAGTCTGACCGAAAACACGCCCTATAACGGTCCGTTGATGTTGATCCCAGGCTCGCACCACCGCTTTGTGTCGTGCGTGGGGCAAACACCGGCGGATCATTACAAGGCGTCCTTGCGTCGCCAAGAACTCGGTGTGCCTGATGATGACAGTCTTGCCAAATTGGTACAGGACTTTGGCTTGATCGCGCCAACCGGGCCAGCAGGGGCGGTGACGATGTTTGAGTGCAATGTCATGCACGGCTCAAACTCCAACATCACACCGATGCCGCGCAGCAATATTTTTATCGTCTACAACAGCCTGGAAAATAAGCCGGTCGATCCGTTTTGTGGTCAGGCACCCCGCCCGAACCACATTGCAGAGCGCGAAGACTTCACGCCAGCGCGCGCATTGGTTTAAACCGATACTGGTTTGGGCCGCGACCTAGAGCATCCGCTCGGTGTGCTCGCGGTCCATGTGCGCCAGTGCTTCTAGCAAATCGCCGGCTGGACTAAAGCTGTGGGGGTCGGCCATCGGCCACCCCAACTGCAGCACCCGGCTGCCAAGCTTGCCTTCTAGGATTTCACCCGGCTGGGCCTCTGGGAACACGGTCGAGAGCAGTGTCACACGGTTGCCCGATATACGGCATGCGATGTGATGCGCCTTGAGTTGGTCAGGGTGCAGCAGGCCGGCAGCGCCGAGCAACTCAGCTAGCGCAGCGAGCGTATTGCGGTGGAAATTCGCCACACGTGGCGCCTTGTCTTGGACCACGAGTGCCTTTTGACGCAAGGGGTCTTGGGTGGCCACACCCGTTGGGCAGCGACCTGTATGGCAGGATTGCGCCTGGATGCAACCGATGGCAAACATGAAGGCACGTGCGCTGTTGCACCAGTCAGCACCAAGCGCCATCAAACGCACCATGTCAAAGGCGCTAACCACTTTGCCTGAGGCCCCGATCTTGATTTGATCCCGAATATTGAGGCCAACAAGCGTGTTGTGAACCAGCCGCAATGCCTCACGCAAAGGTGTGCCCACATGGTCAACGAATTCCACCGGTGCAGCACCGGTGCCGCCTTCAGCGCCGTCGACGACGATAAAGTCAGGCAGGATGTTGGTCTCGATCATCGCCTTGGCGATCGCAAACCACTCCCACGGATGGCCAATACAAAGCTTAAAACCCACAGGTTTGCCGCCTGATAGGGTCCTGAGCTTGGCCACAAAGTGCATCAAGCCAACAGGTGAATCAAACGCCGAATGAGCTGCCGGTGAGTTACAGTCTTGGCCCACGGGCACGCCGCGTGCGGCTGCGATCTCAGGGGTCACTTTGGCGCCAGGCAGCATGCCACCGTGACCCGGTTTGGCACCTTGCGAGAGCTTGATCTCAATCATCTTGACTTCAGGGCGTGTGGCATTGGCCACAAAGCGTTCCTCACTGAAGTGACCGTTTTCATCGCGGCAGCCGAAGTAGCCCGAGCCAATATTCCAGATCAGATCGCCGCCTGGGCGAAGATGATATTCGCTGATACCACCTTCACCGGTGTCGTGGGCAAACCGACCGATCTTGGCACCTTCATTGAGCGCCAAAAGGGCATTGGCCGACAACGCGCCAAAACTCATGGCCGAGATATTGAGCACCGACAGCTGCACCGGTGCGGTGCAGTCCTTGCCACCGACCTTGATACGAAAGTCGGGGCTAGCGACGTGCACGGGCGCGATCGAATGATTGATCCATTCGTACTTGTCGCCGTAGACATCCTCTTCGGTGCCAAACGGGCGTTTATCGAGTTGCTGTTTAGAGCGTTGGTAGACCAAAGAGCGCTTGTCCCGTGAAAACGGTGTGTCGTCCTGGTCGTCTTCGAAAAAATATTGACGTAACTCAGGGCGAATTGACTCTAGCGCGTAACGCATGTTGCCAATGATGGGGTAGTTGCGCCGAATCGAATGCTTGGTTTGCGTTAAGTCGTAAAAACCCAGCGCCAGCAACGCCCAGCTGATGACGGCTAGCAACCACCACTCTGCGTGCCAGATCAGCGCGAAGATCGGGAAAACAATGCAAAGCGCAAAGACAGTCCAAAATACGCTGAACTGTCCGCGAAGGGGCGGCAAATATTGGCGAAACATGCAAGGGTCTCCCGGATGGTGCGGCCGTTTGATTTTTTAACTGCTCTGAAGATAACAGATGTTAGGCGATGCCCGCGTGATTTACCCACGCGATTAATAACGATAAAGTCACCACGGAAATCAGGGTGCTAATTAAGATCGCCCGAGCGCTGATGGCTGAGTCTTGCTGGTACAGGTGCGCGAGCATGAAGGGGCCAGTACCCACGGGCAGTGCGGCAGCCAAAATCGCGCACCATGCCCACAGTGGATCAATGCGAAAGACACCAAGCACGAGGATGGCCACGATCAAGGGGTGCACCAATAGCTTGAGCGCAACCACTTTGGGAACCGTGGTGCTCGTGGCTGGGACCTTGGTTTGCGCGATAAATAGACCGATGGTCAAAAGTGCGCAAGGGGTTGCCGCTTTGGCCAGTAAGTCGACCCCGCCCTCGAGTGAC
>SKIZ01000075.1 GCA_007116135.1 Burkholderiaceae bacterium | reverse complement strand
GTCAGCAACAGGCTTGCCACTGAGGCCGCATTTTGCAGCGCCGTGCGGGTCACTTTGGTCGGATCCAACACACCCTGCTCAACGAGGTCGCCGTACTCACCGGTGGCCGCATTAAAGCCAAAGTTACCCTTACCATCGACCACCCGGTTAACTACCACGCTTGGCTCATCGCCTGCGTTAGCCACAATGGTGCGCAACGGCTCTTCAACCGCGCGCAACACCAACATGACACCGGCTTGCTGGTCAGCGTTATCGCCTTTGACCTTCTCGACAGCCGAGCGAGCGCGCACTAGGGCAACGCCACCGCCAGGCACAATGCCTTCTTCGACTGCCGCGCGAGTCGCGTGCAATGCATCTTCAACACGAGCCTTTTTCTCTTTCATTTCGACTTCGGTTGCAGCACCGACACGGATCACAGCAACACCGCCGGCCAGTTTGGCCACGCGCTCTTGCAGCTTCTCACGATCGTAGTCCGAGGTAGCCTCTTCGATTTGGGCACGGATCTGCTTGACACGCGCTTCAATCGATTTTGCGTCGCCCGCACCGTCGATAATCGTGGTGTTCTCTTTGGCAACTTCGATACGCTTGGCCTGACCAAGCTCTTCGAGCGTAGCCTTCTCAAGCGACAACCCCGTTTCCTCAGAGATCACCGTGCCACCAGTCAGGATCGCGATGTCTTCGAGCATCGCCTTACGACGATCACCGAATCCAGGCGCCTTGACGGCCGTGGTCTTCAAAATACCGCGAATGTTATTAACAACCAATGTGGCCAAGGCTTCGCCTTCGACGTCCTCAGCGATGATCAACAATGGCCGGCTTGACTTAGCGACTTGCTCGAGCACTGGCAGCAGGTCGCGGATGTTGCTGATCTTCTTGTCAAAAATCAGAACATACGGATCTTCGAGCGCTGAAACCTGCTTCTCTGGGTTGTTAATAAAGTAAGGCGACAGATAACCACGGTCAAACTGCATGCCTTCAACCACATCGAGCTCGTTTTCAAGCGACTTGCCGTCTTCAACTGTGATGACGCCTTCCTTACCAACCTTGTCCATCGCATTGGCGATGATCTCACCAATTGAGCTGTCGCTGTTGGCAGAGATTGAGCCGACCTGAGCGATTTCCTTGCTCGTGGTGCAGGGCTTTGACAGGTTACGCAACTCTTTAACTGCAGCGGCAACGGCTTTGTCGATTCCGCGCTTGAGGTCCATCGGGTTGATGCCGGCAGCCACATACTTCAGGCCCTCGACAACAATCGATTGCGCCAAAACGGTCGCCGTGGTGGTGCCATCACCGGCAGTGTCAGACGTCTTTGACGCCACTTCTTTGACCAGCTGGGCGCCAATATTCTCGAACTTGTCCTTGAGTTCGATTTCCTTGGCAACCGAGACACCGTCTTTAGTCACCGTGGGAGCGCCAAACGAACGCTCGAGCACCACATTGCGACCCTTGGGCCCAAGCGTTGCTTTTACGGCGTTAGCCAATACGTTGACGCCGCGCACGATTTTCGAGCGCGCATCGTCACCAAAATAAACTTGCTTTGCAGCCATGAGATATACCTCTTGAATTCAGTTCTGATTAGTTGATGACCGCGAGAATTTCTTCTTCGCGAATGACAAGAACCTCTTCGCCATCGACCTTGACGGTCTGACCGGCATACTTGCCAAACAACACTTTGTCACCGACTTTGACATCGAGCGGATGCGACTTGCCATCTTCGCTTTTCTTACCAGGACCAACAGCGAGAATTTCGCCTTGGTCAGGCTTCTCAGCAGCGCTTTCCGGAATAACGATGCCCGAGGCAGTCTTGCGCTCGTTGTCCAGGCGTTTGACGATCACACGATCGTGCAGGGGACGCAGGGCCATGAAATACTCCTGTTACAAAGGTTTTCTTAACTTAAGACTCAGGGCCGGACTTGTTAGCACTCGACCCCACCGAGTGCTAATTATAAGGATGATTTCTACAGATTCAAGGGGTCGAAATAAAAAAACCCCAAACCCTAAGGGAATTGGGGGATGTCAAAGCCTGATTAATCTATTTCTTTTGCGACTTTCTGGCCATAAACGCATTGACAATGGCAGCGTGCTCCGGCGTTTTGTGGGCAATCGCTTGATAAGCAGCTGACAGTTCAAGCAAATTGGCTAGTGAGGCATGTTGTCCCTCACGCAGCAGCCGCTTGGTCATGCGAATTACATCCGATGACGTATTCGTCATTTTGTGGGCTAGCCCCAAGGCCGTATCCATAAGGTGGGTGTCTGGCACGACTTGCGACACCAAGCCCCACGCCAAAGCGGTTGACGCATCCACCGGTTCACCGGTCATCGACATCTCAACAGCTCTGGCCATGCCGATAATACGAGGTAAAAACCAGGCGCCACCATCGCCCGGAATGATCCCTACTTTGACGAAGCTCTCGGCAAACGATGCCGTCTGCGCTGCGATACGTATGTCGCACATACAAGCCAAGTCACAGCCTGCGCCGATGGCAAGCCCGTTAACTGCTGCGATCGTAGGGATTTCCAACTGATAAAGTGCAAGCGGCAAGCGCTGAATGCCATGACGATACTCTTGCCTGAGCGCCGTGGATTGAACCTCGGGCTTAATTTGACGAGCCATCTCGTTAAAGCTGCCACCAGAAGAAAACACTTTGCCTTGCGCAGTCAACACCAGAACCTTAATTTCGGGCGTGGTTTCGATTCGAGCAAAAGCGTCGAGCAACGCCTCGGCTAGTCCATTGCCCGTCAGTGCGTTTCGGGTTGGGACGTGATTGAGGGTGAGCGTCATGACGCCATGCTCATCAACAGTCTCTTTTAAGATCGGTTCAGTCATGCAAAGCCTCCTATGGAACATGTATCGGCATTGTGCACTAGCGGCCAGACGCTTTGGCCGTGATGCCACCGGCCACGCCGAGATCAGTTATCGGATAATCCTGGATCAACACGCGCGTGTGATCTATCGAAATACCCACACAATCTTGGACCGCACGCGACAAATGGGCAATGAGATCAGCCTTCTGTTGCTCGGAGCGCCCTGCAATCATGGCCACCGTAATGATGACGTTAGGCTGCCCGATTTCACCGGCGACGATCGTGTTGGCCACTGGGACCTCATCGATGGTGATGCGGATCGTCTTTAACGGTGCAGCAATGCTGTCAGTTACCGCCCGAGTCAGGCCGTCGAGCAAAGTCCGCTTCTTCTCTTCGGGATGGCCTGTGGGCAGTTTGATACTCAGGATAGGCATTAGAAAGTCACCTCAGGTTCTACAGTGGTAGGATAGAGACCAATCGCGCACTGTCAGCCCTAGGGTTTAAGTTGTGCCTGCGATTGATTCGTCAGTTTGCCAGACTACCAAATTTCCTGACCCAAGACGACGGTGCAGCCGTGGCCAAGCGATCTTCTCCATACAAAAGCAAGGGTGGCCTGCGCCGAGTGTTCAGTGCGGCTGGATACTCTTATCAAGGATTGCGAGCTGCCATTGCCCATGAAGCGGCCTTTCGGCAGGAGTTGGTGTTGGCGATTGTGCTCGTGCCCTCTGCATTCTTTTTGGGGCGCACCACCATTGAGGTGCTACTGCTTATTAGCGCCGTTTTACTGGTGTTAATTGTTGAGATTATCAATTCAGCCATTGAAGCAGTCTGCGATGCGGTTACATTGGAGTCCCACCCCCTACTAGGTCGGGCCAAGGATCTTGGCAGCGCTGCCGTGTTTCTGGCGTTTGCTTACGCAGCGGTGGTTTGGGTTAGTCTATTGATTATCAGAGTATTTTTTTCATGACCTTCCATCAAAAACTAAACGCCGCCTGGCAAGAACAAGACTCCTTGCTCATGGTAGGCATTGACCCAGATCTTGATCGCATGCCCACCCCTTTGAAGCATGAGGGCGATCAGCTTTGGCACTTCTGTCGCGGCATCATCGATGCCACCGCGCCATACGTATGCGGATTCAAACCGCAAATTGCCTACTTCGCCTCGATTGGTGCCGAATCGGTCTTACAGACTGTTTGCGATTACATCAGAGAACACTACCCCAAGCTCGCACTCGTGTTAGATGCCAAGCGCGGAGACATAGGCAGCACCGCCGAGCACTATGCCCGAGAGGTCTTCGAGCGCTATCAGGCTGATGCCGTCACGATCAGCCCCTACATGGGCATGGATTCAGCACTGCCTTATCTAGCACGTCGCGACAAAGGTGTCATCGTGCTTTGCCGAACATCGAATGCTGGCGGGGCCGATTTGCAGTCACTTGAAGTCGCAGGCCGCCCCCTTTATCTCCACGTTGCCGACATGGTCGCAAACAAATGGAATGAGCACGGGCAGTGTGGCTTGGTTGTGGGCGCCACCTTTGAAAAAGAGTTAGAAGCAGTTCGGCGGTGCGTGGGCGATGATTTGCCACTGCTTGTTCCCGGTATTGGTGCCCAAGGCGGGGATATCGGAAAAACCTGCCTAGCCGGTTGCAATTCGCAGGGCTCCGGCATGATGATCAACTCATCGCGTGCGATCCTCTATGCCGGCAGCCAAGACGATTGGGCTCAAAAAGCAGCCGAAGCTGCAAAGCAGACTCGCGATGCCATTAACGCAGCCAGAGCCCCGCTGAAGGCTTAATTCGACTGCTCACACAAGAACAAAGCATGACTGAGCGCGAATTCGACGGCGGCCTCGCGCACTGCTCTTCGGTCCCCTTCAAATACTTGTTTGACCGCGCTAACGACCACATCGTTGGCCGTGCGGCGCGCAAATCCGAACCACACCAAGCCCACCGGCTTTTCTGCCGAGCCCCCGCCTGGGCCCGCCACACCGCTGACTGCTATCGATAGGGCCGCTCGTTTTGCTTGCATTAACGCGCCTGAGGCCATTTCGCACACCACCTGCTCACTGACTGCACCAAAGGCTTGCAGTGAGTCTAGATCGACCGAGAGCTGCTCGTGTTTGGCTTGGTTGGTATAAGTTACCCACCCGCGGTCAAACCAAGCACTGCTGCCAGCGACTGAGGTTAACGCCGCTGAGATCAACCCGCCGGTGCACGCCTCCGCTGTCACGAGTGACTCGCCCTGTCGAGCCAGAAAGGCGCCTAGCGCCTGAGCTCGCAAGTTCTGTCCTAGCCCATCAGTCTGCATCACAATGTCCTCATTTGATCAAGACGATTGCCGCGCCGAACCAGATCAAAAATGTCACGGCCACGGCATACAGCGCAGCAACAAAGTCATCAACCATGATGCCGAGCCCTCCGGGGACTTTGTCATCCAAAGTCCGAATCGGCCAAGGTTTAACGATATCGAAAAAACGAAATAACAAAAACCCGATCAACCACACCCACGCCACATCGGGAAGAACCCACAATACCGCCCATACAGCGACGATCTCATCCCACACAAT
>SKIZ01000129.1 GCA_007116135.1 Burkholderiaceae bacterium | reverse complement strand
GGCATGTTCCACGGCAAAAAGACCATTTCGGCCTTAAATGAGCAGTACCGAGCCCGTCAGACGGGCAAAGGCAGGTTCGTCGATCACCCATACTCGGTGATGGAGAACCTCGTGCCTGTTGGGCTGCCAGTGCGCGCCAACGGCGCTTTTCTGACCATTTCTGCCAGAGACAGTTATCTGGCCAGCCAGGCGCGCCACCTCGGTCAGCCTGTCCCAAGCGCACAGGCGCTCGCTTGCGAACCCGTTGAGCAGCAATGGCGCCAGTATGCTGATGCGGCGCGTGCGCGCGCGCCAAAGCAAGTCGGTGATTTGCGTTTGAATGTGCTCGCGCTGCCTGCGCAGGCGCGCACAATCAGAGTCACTGGGCTTGATGCCCATGGTCGTGATGTCACGTTTTTAAGTGGTCTTGGCAAGTACCTCTGGTCAGTGCCCGTGGCGTTGGCCTTGGCATTCTTGTTTCAATGGCTCTCGCCCATTGAAGTCTGGGGTCAGATTCAGGGTCTCTTGGGGTCGGTGGCATCGCTCTTTCTTTTTAAGGGGCTCTGACTCATGCAAGCTCGCGCGCCATTTTCAAACGCCACCTTGCTGTCCGATCTTGCGGCCAAGGGTCTGCAACAAAACAGCAACTCTTGGCTGACGACACTTTTGACGGTTCTGGTTGTTCTGGTGTTTGTTTCGAGCTTGAGCGTTGTTGTTTATCACTTTGCCTCAGAGGTCGCGTGGCTGTATTGGCCAGGGGTTGTCGTGCTTGTGGGCGCGGTACTGCTTTTGATTGCGGGCGCTTTTGTGATGAAGTCCGATCGCGCCAAGCGCGCTGACACCGCAAGAACCACCATACGTGCGGCTTCGCAGGGGGTCGCGCAAGTTGCTGGCCGAATCAGGCCGATTGCCGGGTGCGAGCTGCGCTCAGACACCTTTGATGTGCGGTGTGTGATGTTGAATGGTTCGCTTAAGTCGAACCAAAAATACGGTTATTCCGCCAAACTGAACCAGCGTCATGGTTGTGTGGTGTATGACGAGCATGCTGAAGTTTTTGTGCCAGGCCAAGCGCTGGTTACCACTTTTGGGGCCTTGTTCGGCACCAAAACCATTGACCAGGCTGATCAAATCCCGACGATGTACCGCCAGGCAAATCCGCATGAGCCTCGCAAAGGTCCTTGGCGGATCTCAGAGACGCTGCTGCCCGTGGGTATCGGGGTGCAAGTGCTTGGTGGGTTTTTAACGATCAAAGCCACTGACAGTTACCTGACCAAGCAGGCGCAGTATCGCGGTGAGCCTGCGCCCACTGCGCAAATGCTCGAAGAAAGCCCCGATGAGCGTGACTGGCGTCTTTATGCCGACGGGTTGATCGCCCAAGACAGCGCCACCAGCCCGACACCCGCGGTCAATGTCATGGTGCAGCCGCCTGGGACGAACCAGTTGCAAGTTGTCGTGCTCGACGGTCATGGCCGAATGCTTGAGGATCGTTTCGGCCCACTTTGGTGTTGGTTGATGGCTGCACCGCCAGCACTTTTTGCTGCTTATTTGTTGGAATACACCACGCCAGCGCAAACCGTGGCGTGGCTTGATTCGCTTTGGCAAGCGTTTGTTGGTTTGTTCTGAGGCGCACTGATGAGTGAACTGTTAATTATTGACGGGCATCCGAACCCTGACTCGCTATGTGCCGCACTGGCTGCGCGGTACGTGCAGGCAGCTCAAGAGGCGGGGGCGCAGGTTCAGTTGCTGGCGATTCGGGATTTAGCGTTCGATCCGGTTTTGCACTTGGGCTATCGGCAACGCCAGCGGCTTGAGCCTGACCTAATTCAGGCGCAAGCGGCCATATTGGCCTGCAAGCACCTGACGTTGGTCACGCCTGTGTGGTGGGGCTCGATGCCGGCGCTGTTGAAGGGGTTTCTGGATCGCACGCTAGAGCGCGGTTGGGCATTTCGCTACGCCGAAAACGGTCTGCCGCAAGGTCTGTTGCGTGGCAGATCGGCGCATTTGGTTGTCACCACCGACTCACCGCTTTGGTATTTGCGCTGGATCCAGGGCGATCCGACGGTGCGCGCGCTGGTGCGAAGCACGCTGCGGTTTTGTGGCTTTGCCCCGGTTGGGCTGACTCGCTTTGGGCCGGTGCATCACAGCACACCGCAAGTCAGAGACCGTTGGTTGGCGCAAATGAGCAAGCTCAGCGGCGAGCATGCGAGGCTGACACAAAAGGCACCGCATCGGTAGGCGCCAGAGCGCATAATCCGATGAGTCCGTCGGTAGACAAGCGAAATTGATGTGACTTATAGTTACGTCTGTTAGGCGTGATATCGGTTGCGTCTAAAAAAACCATCAGGAGAGTCAGATGTCCGAGCAAAAGATCAACAAGGGCAAACGTCATTTGCTATTGGGGTCGGCTGGGTTAACTGCTGCAGCGGTCACGGGCTTGTTAAAGCCACAAGCCGCTCAAGGCGCAACCACGATGGGCAACGGCACCGCGGTGTTGGCGCGTAAAGTGCGCCCGGGCGAGCCGGGCTGGCCCACAGCGGCGCAGTGGCAAGCGCTGGCAGACGACATGCAGGGCAAAGTGTTTCAGGTGCCGGATCCTTTTGCCGGGTGCGAGCAAAGCGCTCAGGCCTGCAATGACATTCTGAAGAACTTTGAGAATCCGTTTTTTATCCAGGACACCCCGGGTGCGACCCAGTCTAGCGGCTGGGTTGACGCCTGGACTAGCCGTGTGAGTCAGTACGCCGCCGAAGTCGAAACGGCTGAGGATGTCGCCAAGGCGGTCAAATTTGCCAAGCAACATAACTTGCGCCTGGTGGTCAAGGGTGGCGCGCACAGCTACCTGGGTCAGTCTAATGCACCTGACTCGTTTTTGATTTGGACCAAGCGTCTGGACAAAATCGAAATGCTGGATAGCTTTGTGCCGCAAGGCGCAAGCGGCGTGGCACCGATTGAGGCCGTTGATGTTCAAGGCGGTGCGATTTGGGTTGATGTGTACGACAAAGCGGTGGTCAAAGGCCGTCGCTACGTACAAGGCGGCGGCTGCACGTCGGTCGGTGTCGGTGGGCACTTGCAAACAGGTGGCTTTGGTAGCTTCTCCAAACGATTTGGTATGAGCGCCGGCGGCATCGTTGAGCTTGAGATGGTGCTAGCCGATGGCAGCATTGTGATTGCCAACGAATATCAAAACGCCGATCTTTTTTGGGCTGCCCGTGGTGCCGGTGCTGCCTTTGGCATCATTACACGTGCCACGCTTAAGCTCTTGCCGCTGCCTGACACATTCGGCTTTGCCGGGTTGCGCGTCAAGGCCAAGTCAGTTGGTGCGTACGCCGAGTTGGTTGAAGCCTTTTTGCGGTTCTATCGCGACTCGCTCATGAATCCGCACTGGGGTGAGCATGCTGGCTTTAATGGCGAGAACGAGCTCGAAATTGCGATGTCGATTCAGGGCTTGTCTGAACAACAAGCAGCTGAAGTTTGGCAACCATTTATTAATTGGGTGACTGAGCGCAGCGACTACTTTGAAATCACCTCGCCACTTCGCTTGGTTGTTGTCCCAGCCTACCACTGGTGGGATTACGAATATCGCAAGAAGCATATGCCCCACTCGATCATCGCTGATGACCGACCCGGCGGCAAGCCAGGCGCTTTCTGGTGGTCGGGCAGCTCGCGCGAGGTCAGTATTTACATTGCTGGCTATGAGTCGGGCTGGTTGCACGAGCGTTTGCTGCAAGACAGTCAAGTGCAAACCTTGGCGATGACGTTAGTGGCGGCTTCGCGTGCGCGTGGTTTTGAGATTCACTTCAATAAGGGCTTGGCAGGTTCACCGCCTGATATCGCGCGCCAAGGCCGCGAGATTCCCATGAACCCGGTGGTTGAGCACGCCTTTGGCCTGGTGATTGTCGCTGGTGGCGAACTAAACAAACACGAGGGCTTGCGTGGCCATGAGCCTAACAAGATTGAGGCCCGCACGGAAGGTGCTCGCATCCTTGAGGCCATGGACATCATCCGCGCAATTGCACCAGACGCTGGTGGCTATTGCTCGGAAATGGGCTATCACGTCCCTGACTGGCAAACCGCGGCCTGGGGTCGGGCCAATTACGAGCGCTTGTTGCGTCTGAAACGCCAGTACGACCCTGATGGCCTATTTATGGCACACCACTATGTGGGCAGCGAAGGCTGGAGCTCAGACGGTTTTGTCAGGCGCAGCTAGAGTGCAGGCTGGCTAGGCTGGCGTGTGCGACGTAACATGGGACGATCGATGAGATTTTTGGAGTCGGACCATGAACGTTGATGTTGCCAGCGTGCAGTTTTATCCAAAGCTCGGTCAGGTGCAACACAACCTTCAGGCGATGAACGATTGGGTTCAAACCGTCATGAAGGCCGCACCCCAGACCGAGCTGATTGTTTTTCCGGAACTCGCAAACACCGGCTACGAATGTGGCGAGCAGTTCGCGTCGTTGGCCGAATCAGTCCAAAGCGGCCAGAGCATCGCCAAAATGGCCGCATGCGCGCGCCAACATCAGGTCATGATTGTGTTTGGGTTTGCCGAGCGTGAGGCCAGCAACAGCGACGCCATCTACAACTCGGCCGTCTTGCTTGGTAGGCAAGGTGAGGTATTGGGCGTCTACCGCAAGGTGCACCTTTTTGATACCGAGAAGCGGTATTTCACGGCTGGCTCGCACTACCCGGTGTTTCAGACGCCGATTGGTCGCATCGCGATCATGATTTGCTGGGATGCGGCGTTTCCCGAGGTTGCCCGCAGTTACGCGCTTGATGCAGCCGACATCATCATCATCCCCACCAACTGGGAAAAGCCCTATCAGGATGATTGGGATCTGGTCACCCGTGCTCGTGCCTTTGACAACACCGTTTACGTGGTCTCGGCTAATCGCATCGGAGCCGAGCTCACTTTGGACTGGTTTGGTCACAGCAACATCATTGACCCGCTCGGGCGGGTCTTGGTTGCCCTAAACGATGAGGTTGAAGACTTCATCACGGCAACGCTTGATCTGCAGTGGCCCAAAGATCTGCGCGCCTCCTACTACACCTTCTTTGAAGACCGACGCCCGGACACCTATGGCCGATTGGTTCGGCCTTTGGGCAAGCCAGCAGACGAATAGCCGCAAAAAAACCGGCTTTTGTCATGGACTGACAAAAGCCGGTCTCCGGGCCCTATAAGCGGATTTACTTCAGCACGGTTGCCAGCGCTGAGATCTCCTCGATCGGTTGTCCGCCGGTGTAAGGGATTTGCTTGAGCGCTTTGCCATCAAAATCAAAGGCGTTGAGCTCGATTTTGCGCAGGTTCTGATTGTCGTAGGTCTTGACGTAGTAAGTCAGTGTGGCGGCGTCGCGCGCCACAGTGGCCAAGGTCCACTCGATTTGAATGTCACCATTAGGCTCTTGTGTGCGAACCGCACCGCGTGGGATGTCGAATTGATTCAACAGGTGCAGCACCTTTTTTGAAG
>SKIZ01000031.1 GCA_007116135.1 Burkholderiaceae bacterium | reverse complement strand
GCCCAACCGACAATGAGTGCAACCACCAAAATACCACCACCGACGCCAAGCTCGATCGGTATGATGCCGATGTGACCGGTAATGAGTCCAAGTAAGGTGCCAAGCACGATAGCAAATGTATGCAGAGCGATATCACTTTTGTAGTTGCTCGCTCGTGGCCGTCCGAACAACTGCGCCATCTGTTCGACTTGTCGGGGGCGCCCGGAAATCTCGATGGTGTCACCGATGCGGTAGGTCATGTCAAGCTGCACGGGCATGTCATAGCCGCTGCGCGTGATTTTGTTGACAAACACCCCGTGGCGACTGAGGGGTCCGATCATTTTGCGCAGTTCCCGGTAGCTCTTGTCGCGATACTGGCGCTTGTTTAGGACGACGCTGAGCTTTTGTTGGGGAAAGGAAAGGGCTTGCGGGCTGTCAACTTCAGGTCCAAAGTGCAAGTCCATGTCGCTGACCACGTCACGGCGAGAGACAATCCCAACGATGTCTTGGGCTTGTAGGCGAAGGCTCGTGTCACGTTCAATGACAATATCAGCGCGCACCACACGTTCGATACTTAAATGTGGGAACTGCTCTTCGAGTTCGCCGATGGTGATGCCGTCGGCTGTCATGTTTGGCAGGATTGAGTGCGCACGCACGACCATCGCGCTATAGGGCGTGATGTCATCGTCGCGTGGCCCTTGCCCTTTGCCTGCGAGCTCGGCTTCGAGTTCACGAGCAGCTTGCTTTAAGTCAATTTTCAGCAGCATCGGGGCTACCGAACTGACAAAGATAATCAGACCCACGGTACCAAACAGGTAGGTGATGGCATAGGCAATTGCCATGTGACTAGTGAGCACGCTGAGTTCTTGCGCGGTGATATCAAGCTCGCGCATGGCGCTTGAAGCCGTTCCCATCATCGCGGTGTCAGTCAGCGCGCCAGCACCAAGGCCGGCAGCAAAACCGGCATCAAAGCCAAAGTAGGCGTTCATGGCCAGAATGGTAATCAGACCCGTGACGCACAGGATGACCGATAGCATCACGAGCTTGAGCGTGCCTCGGTTAAGGCTGCCAAAAAACCCTGGCCCGCTTTTGAATCCGACAGCGTAGATGAATAGCCCAAAGAACACGGCCTTCAGAATGCTAGGGATCTCAATGTCAATTTGACCGACGATCAAACCTACTAGCAGCGAGCCTGCCACCGTGCCGAGATGGAATTTGCCGAACTTGATTTTGCCAATGACGGTGCCTAGCGCGATCGAGAGAAAAATTGCGATCTCAGGGTTCTCTCGAAAAGCATTCAGTAATGCGTCGATCATGGTTGTGGCAGACAACAAGTCAGCGCTTGGCAAACAGGCGAGTCAGCCAGCGCAAGGTTTATCGAACAGGCATCGAAGCCTGAGGCTTTTCGCGCAGTGTAGGCTGATTTGCGCCCAGACACCAGCGCCCAGCAGCGCACCCATGTACTGGGCTGCTGGGCAACTGGTTCATGCGGCTTATTTTTGCCGGGGACGTTTAGCGATACGTGCCCAGCGCTCCAAGCGATGGGGGTCTTCGGACTTGGCGTAATCGAGTACGTAACGAGCCAAGGCGTGGTTGGCACGGGTCGGATCCATCAAAGTGTTGGCAAACCCGATGTCTTTGACCAAAATCTTGCATAGCGATTCAGCACTCGCACCCCAGCCTTGATACTGACGACTGGCCTCATCGATATCCATGGTCAGAAAGTTGCGCCCTGTGCTGGCTTCAAGAATCTGCGACAACTGATGTAGGTCGATATCGCGCCGCTCGGCAATTTCATATGCCTCTGCAGTGATGAAAATATTCGTAATGCCAATCAGGTTATTGATAATCTTGACCGCTGAGCCACTGCCCGGCGCGCCGCAGTTATAGAGGTTTTTACCCATCGCGGCCATGATCGGTTGCAGCGCATCAAAGGTAGCCGTTGCTGCCCCGATAAAGATCGACATCGAGCCGTCTTCGGCGCGAGCCGGGCCGCCGCTGACTGGCGCATCGATGAGCTCAATGCCTAGTGGTTTGGCCCTAGACGCCAGGTCATCAATCGTTGTGGGCATGGTCGTGCTCATGACGCAAACGATGCCGGGTGTGACGCCATCGGTTCGTGAGCAAACACCGTTTTTACCAAAGGTGACTGCCTCTAGCGCCGCATCGGTTGGCACCATGACTAACACGACATCGGCTTGGGCACAGTCTGACGCCTTGTCCGTGGTGGTGGCGCCGAGCGCGGCAAATCGCTCAAGTGTGGCTGTATTTGTGTCGCATACCTGCACTTTAAACCCGGCTTCAAGCAGGCGCCTAGCCATGTGCGCACCCATGGCGCCTGCACCAATGACGGCCACTGATTTGTTCATTGCATCTTGATTCACAATTGTCTCCTTTTAGATAAAACGGTCGTTTTTTTTGTCTTTTAAAACAAGCTCTAAAACGCTTTTATATTTGTAGTGAAAACCCTTATTCAAACTCCCCCCGCCGGCACGCATACTGCATTCAGACGATTACCTAATGACCGTTCAGTAATGTGATCGTTATAGCACCCGTGACGAGGTGCATCAAACAAAAATGCACTCTACAGGAGACAAACATGAATAAGCTGAAGGCGTTATCTGTCGGCTCGCTATTTGCATTATCTAGCTTGCTGATGGTCGGCACAACACAGGCTGAAGTTTTAAAGCTTGGCATCTCGGCGCCCATGTCGGGTGCGGCAGCAAACTGGGGTCTAGGCCAGGAGTGGGCAGCTAGGAAAGCGGCCCAGGAAATCAACGATGCCGGCGGCGTGACAGTCGGTGGCAAAAACTACACTTTTGACGTTGTTGCTTATGACAACAAATACAGTGCGGCTGAAGGCACCAAGATTGGTCAGCAAATCATCAACCGCGACCGCGCCCGCTTTGTCGTCGGTGGGATCGGGACAGCACCGATCTTGGCACTGCAGTCACTGACTGAGAGAAACGGTGTCTTGATGTTTCAATCAGCCTGGGGCAAGAGCATCAAGGGTCCACAGCATCCTTTGACATTCACCCAATCCAATACGCCATTTGAGATTCTTGGCCCGCTCTACACCTACATCAAGGAGCAAAACCCAAACATCAAGACGGTCGCGATCCTGAATCCCAACGACGCCACCGGCAAAGAAACATTGCCGGTTGCCCAAGAGGTCTGGGATAGCTTGGGCGTCAAAGTCATTGATGTCAGCTGGTACGAACGCGGTACCACCCAGTTCCAACCGATTGCCGCCAAGATTGCTGGGTTAAACCCAGACGTCATTGACATCGGCGTGACCCCACCAGGCGATGCGGGTGTGATCCTGCGCGAACTCGATGTGCTCGGTTGGAAGGGCGTCAAGACCCAGCCGGCTGGCACCAACGCTGACCAAGTGGTGCAAATCGCCGGTGCAGCGGCCAATGGCCTGTACATGGGTTTCTCAGGCGACTATGGCGGTGACCAGGCGACAGAGAAGCAGCGCGAGCTCAATCAAGGCATGATCGCGGCCTTGGGCGAAACCATTAACCCGTTGCAAATCGCGGCTTATGACTCGGTCTACGCCATCAAGGCCGCCATGCTCGCAGCCAACAGCGTTGATCCCCGTGAAATCGCTAAAGTGCTCCCGACCATTGTGTTTGAAACCTCGTATGGACCGACCGCGCTAGGTGGTGCAGATCTCTACGGCAGCCCTCAGCAGATGCTGTTGCCAGTGATGGTCACGCAAATCCAAGACGGCAAAGTCAATGAGCTAAAGCGCATCAAGCCCGCTGAGCTTGAGAAGCGTCTGGCATCACAATAGGGTGAGAAAGCGCTCATCTGAGCGCTTTCTCGCGGCTGACTAGCTTCAAACGCAAGGAACAAAGCCATGGATATTTATATCCAGCTATTGATCAATAGCTTACAGATAAGCTCGGTCTACATTTTGTTTTCACTGGGGCTGACACTGATATTTGGTGTCATGAAGGTGGTTAACTTTGCCCACGGCGAGTTTTTCACCTTTGTGTTGATGTTAATGGCGGTGGTCCTGCCTTTGGCGCTGGGATGGAATTTGCCGCTGCCGCTGGCCTATTTGTTTGCGGCCATGGCGGGCATGTTGGGCACGCTGGTGCTTGGCAAAATTATCTACGAGTACGGCTTCAAGAAGTACCAGCGCGACATGATCGGCACGTTTGTGCTCTCAGTCGGTCTGTCGCTGCTGCTGCAAGGTATCTTTCTTGAGGTCTTCGGTGGCATGCCAAGAAAGCTGCCGTCTTTGATCGATGGAACGGTGCAGATCATGGGCGGGGCGATTACGACTGAACGGCTCGTGCTGACGATTGCGGCCTTGTTGGTCGCTGTGGTGACCTATTGGTTGATCGTATCGACCAAACTCGGTAAAGCGCTGCGCGCCGTAGCCGAGGACCATGAGGCAGCCATGCTGCAAGGCATTCCATACAAGAAAATAGCCTTGGCGGGCTTTTTAATTGCGACGCTGCTGGCAACGATCGGTGCAGTTTTGATGTCGCCAGTAACGGTGATTACGCCAATCATCGGTAATGACTATCTGATCCGTGGCTTTATTGCGATTGTGATCGGGGGGCTAGGCAGCATCCCGGGCTCGATATTGGGCAGCATCATCATTGCTGTCATTGAGAGTGTCGGGGGATACTACTTTGACCCTTCCAAAGCGACCATTGCAATGTTCGTGATTGCAGCATTAGTGCTGCTCATTAGACCAAAGGGGCTCATGGGACATGGCTAAGGACAACACAAAAATATTGCTCATTGTCATCGGTCTGATCTCATTGGCGGCATCATTTGCCTTCGGTGGCGGATTCGCAGCGAGTATGACGGTGTGGCTTGCGGTCAACGTACTGCTTGCGGTGAGCTTCCGGTTTGTTCAGCTCATTGGCGAGTTGAACTTCGCCGTGGCTGCCTTTGCCGGCATCGGCGCATACGCTGCAGGTATCGCGACCACCTTGTTGGGTTGGAACATTGTGGTGGCATTTCTATTGGCGGCAATCAGTGCGGGGGTCATTAGTGCACTAGTGGGCTTCATTACATTGCGGGCAAAGGGACCTTACTTTCTGTTGGTCAGCTTCGCGTTTACTGAAGTCGTGCGCATGATCTATACGCAGGTCGAGGTCATCGGTGGCAACTCTGGCATGATCGGAATTTTCCCGCCCGATGCGCTCTATCCGTACTATCCGACCTTCGCTGTGGCCGTCGCGGCCATTCTGACCTACGTGCTCTATCACATGGAGAAGTCCGATCTTGGCAAAGTCTTTGTGGCGATTCGCAACAATGACGCCGTTGTTGAGACGGTGGGCATTGGTGTTCATGCAAAAAAAGTGCTTTGCTTGACCATTGCGTCAGTCGCCGCAGGCATCGCCGGTGCGCTGCTTGCTTTCTCAAATAGCGTCATTAGCCCGGGTGACTTTAGCTTCATTCTTGCTGTCTACGTACTGGCTTACGTTAAGGTCGGTGGTGAGTCCAACATTCTTGGCGCAGTAGCCGGTGCGTTGCTCATGACGTTCATTGCTCAGTTCTCACTTTCTTTCGGGGCGCTTGAACATATCTTCTTCGGTGCTGCCATCGTGTTGGCAGTTTTGTTAATGCCTGATGGCTTATACGGGCTAGTGACGCGGCTGTTTGGTGCACGCAAACCCAAAGCCGCTACACAGCATCATTGAGGAGATTGATATGAGCGATGCCGTGTTGCTCAAAGTGGAAAACATGACCAAGCGGTTTGGTGGTCTGACAGCCATTGAGAATTTGAGCTTTGAGGTTCGACATAACGAAATTCTTGGGCTCATTGGGCCCAACGGTGCGGGCAAGAGTACGACTTTCAATGTGGCTAGCGGGTTCTACCGTGCTAGCGCAGGTCGAATCTGGTTTGAGGGAACCGATATTTCTCGGTTATCCGTACCGAAAATCAGTCATTTGGGCCTTGTGCGAACCTTTCAGCATGAAAGCTTGATGCCTGAGATGACGGTTTATGAAAATATCCTCGTTGGCACCTTTAGCACCCTGCAAGATGCTCAAAAGCGCCATGACCGCATCATTGAGACCGCAGAGATTTTGAATCTCTCGAACTATCTCAACGAGGAGGCAGGCAGCTTGCCGCATGGGGTGCAGCGCATGGTCAGTATTGCCATTGCATTTGCCAGTCGCCCCAAGTTGTTGTGTCTTGATGAGCCCTTGACCGGCTTGAATCAGACCGAGGTGCAGCGAGCGCTGGCTGTTTTTCGGCGAATCAAAGAAGAGTTCAAGATTTCAATATTGCTCGTAGAGCACAACATGAAAGCGGTGATGAACATTTGTGACCGCATTGTCGTGCTCGATTATGGGGTGTTTTTGGCTGCCGGTTCACCACAGGAAATCAAAACCAACCCGAACGTGATTGCGGCCTACCTTGGGAGACGGCATGAGCAATGAGAACATACTGGAGGTTGAGAACCTGACGGTGAGCTACGGCGTGGTACCCGCTGTGCAAAATGTGTCCTTTAGCGTCAAACGTGGCTCAATCACAACCATTATTGGATCCAACGGCGCTGGTAAGTCGACCATCATGAAAGCGATTACCGGGTTAGTCAGAGTCAGTGGTGGCTCGATCAAAATATTCGGGCAAGACACCACGAATCAGGAAACTGATGAGTTGGTGCGCAAAGGGGTGGTCCTGGTGCCCGAAGGCAGACGTCTATTTAAAACCATGACGGTGTTGGAGAACCTAGAGCTTGGCGCCTATCAGCGCGACGACCCAGCGAGCATCGAGGCTCAGAAAGAAAAGGTGCTTGAGTACTTCCCGGCGCTCAAAGCCAAGTTGCCCGTATCGGCGGCCAAGTTAAGTGGTGGGCAGCAACAGATGGTTGCCGTTGCCAGAGCGCTGATGTCAGACCCAAAGCTGTTGCTGCTTGATGAACCAACGATTGGTTTGGCACCAGCCATTGTCGATACGATCTCGGACATCATCACAACGGTGGCCCAGCAAGGCGTCGAAGTGATGTTGGTTGAGCAAAATGCTGAAATTGCCCTGGAGATCTCGACCGATGCGTTTATTTTGGAGCAAGGTGAGATCTATCTCAAAGGTAAGTCAAGTGAGCTTAGAAATAGCCCCGAGGTTCAAAAAGCTTACTTGGGGATCTAACACGTCAGGAGATCGACATGCGCATGAAAGGTAAGGTAGCAGCAATCACCGGTGGTGCCACAGGCATTGGTCGAGCCACGGCACGTCTGTTTTGCGCCAATGGCGCACAAGTAGCGATCCTGGACTTTGACAAGCAGACTGGCAAACAGACTGAGGCTGAGATTCGTGGCGCCGGGGGCGATGCGACATTTATCGAGTGCGATGTCACTGAACCGGCGCAGGTCAAGGACGCTTTTGCGCAGGTCAAAGCGCATTACGGTGCTTTGCATGTGCTGCACAACAATGCAGGTGGGTCGACCATCCGAGACAACCAGGTGACTGAGGCGCCCGATGAGGAGTTTTGGGCCAAGATGAAGCTCGATCTCTTTGGAACCTGGCTAGGATCCAAATACGGTATTGCGCTCATGATTGAGAGCGGCGGCGGAAGCGTCATCAATATGACTTCCATTTTTGCGTTAATTGGTACGCACCGCAAGGATGCCTACACCGCAGCCAAGGGTGCCATTAGCGCATTGACGCGCTCGATGGCTGTCGAATACGCCGCCCACAAGGTGCGTGTGAATGCGATCGCACCGGGCGCCACCGGCACCGACCGGGTCAAAAAGTTGCTTGCCGATGATGGCGTGACGGCCAATTCGCTAAAGGGCCAGCTGCTTGGCTTAATCGAGCCCGAGGACATTGCGCAAGCCGCGCTTTACCTGGCCAGTGATGAATCACGTGCGGTCACCGGCCATATTCTGACCGTTGATGGCGGCTTGACGATCAGTTAACAAATGGGGGTGTGTGATGTTTCATCATGTGGTTTTGCTCGAGTTTCATCGCCCAAACGATCCGGGTGCGATTGCATTTATGCGTGAGCAATGCGATTTTATGAAGGCTCACATCCCTGAGTTGCTTGAGATTCAGTTTGAGAAGAATGTCGCCGATCGTGGCAAGCCATACACCCACGCCATTTTGACTAGCTTTCACAGCAGCGCCGACCATGACGTCTATCAGGCACACCAGGCGCATGTACTTGTCAAGGAGCGAATCAAAGATACGATAAAGTCCTTGCTCGTGCTTGACTATGAAGTCGGCTAAATGATTGTGTAAGGAGCGCAAGAACGGATGTTGGTTCCAGTAGATATCAAAAAGGTAGGACGCCCACCCAGCAATGAAAACCAGCGTGAGGTGATTTTGAATAGTGCCGCCGAGCTCTTTGCAAGGAAAGGCTTTGATGGGGCATCCATTTCGGACTTGGCTGCGGCGATTTCGCAGTCAAAGGCCGCCGTCTATCACTACTTTCCGAACAAGCGTCAGTTGTGCGATGCCATCATTGTGCAAGCGCTAGCCACACTGGTGCCGCGAACCCAGGAGCAGGTCAGCCAAGCATCTGATGCGCGCGAGCAACTCAGGCTTTTCATGTTGTGTCACGCCGATCAGTTTGAAACCAATCGCTTTGGCATTATCACCATGCTGTCTGGCTTTGACGCGATGCCCGAGAGCAAGACCAAACAACAGGCCAATCGCCTGCGTGACGAGCATGAGGCGCTGTTGCGTCAAATTATTCGAAATGGCATTGATCAGCAGGTCTTTAGCCCCATGGATGTCTCGATGGCCGGGCGTGCGGTGTTGTCGATGCTCAACTGGATGGCGCGCTGGTATCGACCCGAAGGACGTCTGTCGGCTAGACAAATTGCTGCCCAGTATTACGAAATTATCTGTCAAGGATTCGTGGCCCGATCGTAGTGCGATGGTCCTGACACAAACGAGACAGGGGGAGACAAAATGAGTACAAACAATAAAGCCGCCGTCTGGCAACCGAGTCAGGAAGTCATCGATCAGTCTATCGCCAATCGCCTGATGCAGATCACAGGGCATCGCTCGTTTGATGATTTTTATCGGTTTTCAGTCGATCACGCCGATCAGTACTGGGCACTCATTAATGAGCACTTCGGTGTGGTGTGGGATCGCCCTTATGAAACGTTTTGCGATCTATCGGCGGGCATTGAGTCACCCAAGTGGTTTGTCGGTGGCAAATTGAACTGGGTCAACACTGTTTTGAAGTGGGCGCAAGACCCCCGCACTTCAGATAAGGCCGCGATTTGCGCCAATTCCGAGCTGGGGCAGGCGCGCGAAGTCACCTACGCGCAACTAGCGCGTCTGGTGCGCCAATGCGCCAAAGGGCTGCAGCAGCTGGGCGTGCAGCGTGGCGACCGTGTTGGCTTGCTGATGGATAACGGGGTTCAGGCCAACGTCAGCTTCATGGCGATCTCATACATCGGGGCTGTTGCGGTGCCGTTGTTTACCGGGTTTGGTGCCGATGCGATCATTGCGCGCCTAGGTTCGTGCGAGGCTCGATTTTTGCTCGCAACAACAGGTTTTCGTCGTCGCGCCAAGTTCATCGACGCACGCCAAGCCATCGAGCTTGCGCTTGAGTCTTTGCCTAAGATTGAGCGCGTTGTGTGGAAAGAAACCGAACCTGGTCAGCTCAAAGACACAGACACCGAATGGCAGGCGCTGTTGGCGCACGGTGAAATTGAATCGGCGGCTCAGTCCATGAACCCCGATGATCTATTCATGATTGTTTACACATCGGGCACCACCGGCAAGCCCAAGGGGCCGGTGCACTGCCACGGTGGTTTCCCGATACGCATCGTCAGTGATGCGGCAATCAACTTTAATTTGAGTCATGAGTCGACCTTTTTGTGGCCAGCCGACATGGGGTGGATTGCCGGTCCCATTGTCAGCCTGGGTGCGCTGTTGCACGGGGCCACCCTCGTGCTCTACGACGGGGCGCCAGATTATCCGGATTTCTCACGCACCGTAAAGTTAGTTGAGCAATACCAGGTAAACACGCTTGGCGCCTCGCCCACGCTGATCCGTGCGATGGCAGCCAATCCAGCGCAGGCGTTAGCCGGGGATTTCAGTTCGGTCAAGCTCCTAATTACTGCTGGCGAAGCCATCGATCCCGAGCATTTCACCTGGTTTCAAAATCAGGTCGGTCAAGGGCGCTGCCCACTGATCAATTACACCGGCGGCACGGAGATTTCGGGCGGCTTGATTGGCAGTGTATCGATCAAGCCGATTGCGCCAGGATCATTTAATGCCGTTTGCATGGCCATTGATGTTCAGATTGCTGACGCAAGCGGCCAACCGGTGGTTGATCAGATCGGTGAGCTCACCATCACACAGCCCTTTATTGGGATGACCACCACCTTTTTCAATGACCACCAACGTTATCTAGAGTCCTATTGGCGCACGATTCCAGGACGCTGGGTGCATGGTGACCTGATCTACAAAACGCATGACGGCTATTACTACAGCCGAGGTCGTTCGGATGACACCTTGAAGGTCGCCGGCAAGCGCCTTGGGCCGGCAGAGATCGAAGAGATCTTGATTGAATTGCCTGAAATCGTCGATGTGGCTGCCATTGGCGTGCCGGACCCGGAAAAAGGCCAAAAGCTCATTGTGTTCTACACCACACCGGCGCAGCTTGAACTCGATGTCAAAGAGATGGCCCAAACCATCGCCAAACGCATCGAGCAACGCATGGGCAAGCCGTTTCGGCCCAGTGAGATCTATCATGTTCAGGCGCTACCGAAGACGCGTAGCCAAAAGATCATGCGTCGCATTATTCGAAATATCTACACACACGAAACCATCGGTGACCTGTCTGCGCTCGATAACCCCATTTCGGTTCAGGCACTCAAGGCGCTGTTTGCATCGCCACAAGGAGGCAGTCATGAAGCTCGACCTACAGAATAAAAAGGTACTGATTACCGGTGCCTCGCAAGGCATTGGCCAGGAAATCGCCCGGGTGTTTGCTCAAGAGGGTAGTGAGTTGGTGCTCGTGGCCCGTAGCGCAGACAACCTTGAGCAGTTGGCGCAGGAGTTGGTCAAGAGCCACAACAATAAAGTGACGGTACATCCGGCTGACTTGACTCAGCCCGGTGTGGCTGATGACTTGGCCAAGCGCTTTGCCGATACCGAGATCTTAATTAACAACGCCGGTGCCATCCCGGGTGGTGACTTGTGGCAGGTCGATGAGCAGCGCTGGCGCCAAGGTTGGGACTTAAAGGTGTTTGGCTATATCAATTTGACCCGAGCCTTCTATCCGTTAATGAAAGCAGCAGGCAAAGGCGTGATCGTCAACAACATCGGCAGTGGCGGCGAGAATTTTGACTTTAACTACGTAGCCGGCTGCACGGGCAATGCCGCGCTCATGGCCTTCACCAAGACAATCGGCGGGCGCAGCCTGCACGATGGTATTCGGGTCGTGGGCGTGAACCCGGGGCCTGTGGCCACGGAGCGAATTGAAAAAATCATGCGCGCGCGCGCACAAGCGCAGTTTGGCAGCGAAGACCAACGCGATCGGATTGTTGAGAAGTTTCCGCTCAAGCGCCCGGCGCTGCCGTGCGAAGTCGCTGACATGATTTGCTTTCTGGCCTCCGAGCGATCCGGCTACACGAGCGGCACGATTGTCACGATTGATGGTGGCATGTCCAAGGCCGGATCGATCACTTAACTTTGGAATTCAGGGAGTCGTGATGACTATTAAAGCGTGCTATCAAAAATACCAGATGTTTGACTTTGATGAGCCTGCGCCAGGCGTCTTGCGTCTGACGCTCAACAAGCCCGAGCGCTTAAATGCGCTTGATGCAACCGGCCATCGCGAGATCGCCGAGGTGTGGCTTGACATTGATCGTGATCCGGATATCTCGGCGGTGATCTTGCGCGGTGAGGGTCGCAGTTTTTCAGCGGGTGGCGATTTTGAAATGGTTCAGCAGATGACTGAAAGTTTCGAGACCAAAGCGCGCGTTTGGCGCGAAGCCAGGGACTTGGTCTACAACATCATCAACTGCTCAAAGCCCATCGTGTCTTCGATTCATGGTGCAGCCGTCGGTGCAGGCTTGGTCGCAGCCCTTTTGGCCGATATTTCAATTGCGACCAAAACGGCCAAGATTGTCGATGGCCATACGCGCTTGGGCGTGGCCGCAGGCGACCACGCTGCCATCGTCTGGCCATTGCTGTGCGGCATGGCCAAAGCGAAGTATTACTTGATGCTGTGCGAACCCATGACTGGCCAAGAGGCTGAACGTATCGGTCTGGTGTCGCTTTGCGTAGAGGCCGATGAGCTCGAAGCCAAGACCTTGGAGGTGGCCACGCGCCTGGCAACGGGCGCGCCAACTGCGATACGCTGGACCAAGTATGCCTTAAACAATTGGTTGCGTCAGGCGGGCCCGATTTTTGACGCGTCATTGGCGCTAGAGATGCTTGGGTTTGATGGTCCCGAAGTCAAGGAGGGCTTGGCCTCGCACCTGGAGAAGCGCAAGCCGCAATTTGATCAAAAGTGTGACTTTTGATCTGGTAGGCGCAGGCGAGTCGGGTTAATCGATGCTGTTTTTTCCGCGCTCAGGCTAAGTCTGGCTCGGCATGGGACGACTTTTCCTTTATATTCTTCTGCGTTGGGGTGGTAACTGCGCTGGGTAACCTGGCTTGTTCACCTCGTTGGCGGTATTGAACTATTGAGAAAAAGGACCGACATGAGATCCCGCATTTTTTACCGTTCTGCCTGTGCATTGGCGCTAATGGGCACGCTCGCCTTTGCTGGTGTGACGCACGCTCAAATGAAAATCGGCTTTATGGCCACCTTATCGGGGCCAGCGGCCGCACTGGGCCAAGACATGCTTGATGGCTTCATGCTGGGCATTGAGCGCTCGGGTGGCAAGCTTGGGGGGGTTGAGGTTGAGGTGATTCGGGAGGATGACCAACTCAAGCCCGACTTGGCCGTGCAGACCGTGAGCCGCTTTATCGAGCGCGATCAGGTCGATGTCGTCGCTGGCATTACCTTCTCCAACGTCATGATGGCCATTGCCAATCCTCTAGCTGAGTCAGGCACAGTCTTTCTCGGTCTGAATGCTGGCCCCGCGCCTTTGGCCGGTGAGCGTTGCGCGCCGAACTTTTTCTTTGTCAGCTATCAAAACGACCAGCAAGCCGAGGGCGTTGGTAAGTATGCCAGCGACCAGGGTTTTAACAACGTGTATTTGATGGCGCCGAACTATCAGGCCGGACGCGATGCGGTTGGCGGCTTTAAGCGTCAATACACGGGGGCTATTGCCGGTGAGGTCTACACCCGTGTCAACCAGCCGGACTATTCGGCTGAGATTGCACAAATGCAGGCAGCCAATCCGGATGCGGTCTACGTGTTTTATCCCGGTGGCATGGGGATTAATTTCATCAAGCAGTTCCGCCAAGCCGGCCTGCTAGGAAAGATACCGCTGTTGTCAGTGTCAAGTTTTGATGGTTCAACCCTGCCGGCACTTCAGCAAACCGCTGTCGGTGCGATATCAGGCTCGTTTTGGGGCGCTGACTTCGATAACCCGGCTAATGTCGAATTCGTCGAAGCCTTTGAGGCCAAGTTTGGTCGCATCCCCTCGCAGTATGCTGCCCAGGCCTATGACGGTGCATTGCTGCTTGACGCGGCTCTTAAACAAATCGATGGCAACTATCAGGATAAAGAGGCATTAAAGCAGGCATTGCGCAGTGTTGATTTTGACTCGGTGCGCGGTGCGTTTGAGTTCAACACCAACGGCTTTCCGATTCACAACATGTATGTCTTTGAAGTCGCGCCCGACGCCAAGGGGCGGGTGTCACATCGCACGTTGCAAATGACCTTGCCCAATCATCCCGATGCTTATGTCGGTCAGTGCCCACTTTAGTGAATTCTTGCGCGTTGTGACGCAGTGACACTGAATCTGATTCTTGGGCAAGCGCTAAACGGACTCCAGCTCGGCTTGCTGCTATTTCTCATGGCAGCGGGCTTGACGCTGGTGTTTGGCATCATGAGCTTTGTGAACCTGGCGCACGGCTCGTTGTATATGTTTGGCGCTTACTTTGCAGCGACCATCGCCACTCAGAGTGGCTCGTTTGTGTTGGCTGTGCTCTTGGCTTGCGCGCTGATGTTTGTGCTTGGGCTGTTGCTCGATGTGGCCTTCTTGCGGTTTTTACACCGACGCAGCCACCTCGATCAGGTGCTTGCCACCTTTGGTGTGGTCATCTTCGCGAACGAAATCGTGCGTGTCATCTGGGGCAATGCACCCATTTACATGGACGCCCCAGACGCCTTGGCCGGCGCTGTGAACCTGTTTGGCTTGAACTATCCGGCTTACCGCTTTGCCATCATTGTGGTGGGTCTGCTTGTGGCTGTCGGCTTGTATTTTCTTATTGAGCGCACGCGCATGGGCATGCTGATTAGAGCCGGTGCGAGCAACCGAACAATGGTCTCGGCGTTGGGCGTCAATATTGGCTGGCTAAATCGTTTGGTGTTTGCGCTTGGCGCGGCCTTGGCTGGCTTGGCTGGTGCCATGGTGGGCCCGATCATGTCAATTGAGCCCGGTATGGGCGAGCCGGTGTTGATTCTGACGCTCGTGGTGATTGTGATTGGTGGAATCGGTTCGATTCGCGGTGCTTTTTTTGCCGCAGTCATTGTCGGGGTGGTTGACACACTGGGTCGCATCATGATTCCGATCTGGTTGCGCGAATCGTTTGACCCGGCCGTGGCCACCGCGGTCGGACCGGCATTGGCCTCGATGTTGGTCTATCTCATGATGGCGGTCTTGCTGGCGTTTAAGCCCGAGGGTTTGTTTCCGATCAAGGCCAGGGGCGCCTGATGGTTGCTAGCGATCGTCGAGGCATCGTCGCCGCGCTCATCCTGCTGTTTATGGCGCTTGTGCCCCTGTATGCCTGGCTAGCCGACGACATTTACGTACTGACCTATTTTGGCCGGATGCTGGCGTTCGCGCTAGCGGCACTCGGGCTCAATCTGGTGCTCGGCTTTGGCGGTATGGCGAGCCTGGGCCATGCGATGTACATCGGCTTTGGTGCTTATACCGTTGGGATTTTGAGCACCTTCGGTTATGTCAATGGCTGGTTGCATTTGCTGGTGACAGCCTTGGTTACGTTGGTCATTTCGCTGCCCGTGGGCTGGATTGCACTTCGAACCCGCGGCATGGCTTTCATCATGATCACGCTGGCCTTTGCGCAACTTTTTTTCTACATGTTTGTTAGTTTGCGCACCTTTGGCGGCGATGAGGGTTTAAGTTTGACCCGGTTAAGCGATTTTGGTGTGCTCACCGGCAACAAGTACGCGATTTACCTTTCACTGCTTGCGGTGGTGGTGGCAACCGTATGGCTTATCGGACGGTTGGTTCAGTCTCGCTTTGGACTGGTCTTGAAAGCCACGCGATTTAACGACCGGCGTGTCAATGCACTCGGTACGTCTAGTTCGCCCTATCGGCTGGTGGCCTACATGATTTCAGCGCAGATTTGTGCGTTATCAGGCTATTTCATGGCCAACATCACAGGGTTTGTATCACCGGCGATCATGAGTTGGCTGGTGTCAGCCGAGTTGATTGTGATGGTGTTGCTCGGCGGCATGGGCACCGTATTTGGGCCCGTGGTTGGCGCTTTGGGTTTGCTGTTGATTGAAGATGGCTTAAAACTCTTGACCGTTCATTGGCCCTTATTGCTTGGGCCGTTGGTGATTGCCATCGTATTGGGCATGCGCCAGGGTCTTTGGGGAGTGATGTTGTCTGCCAAGGAAAGAGCCAGGCAGGATGGAGGGCACCACTGATGAGTGCACCCTTGCTAGAGATTAAGCAGCTTGTCAAGCACTACGCGGCCCTTTTAGTGACCGACCATGTTGACCTGCAGCTCGCGCATGGCGAGATTCACGCACTGATCGGCCCCAACGGTGCCGGCAAAACCAGCCTGATCAATCAAATCACTGGCGAAGTCATGCCCGATACGGGCGAGATCCGTTTTGCGGGGCAAACGATCACACGCTGGCCAGTGGCCAAACGTGCACGTGCCGGTATTGGGCGGTCGTTTCAAATCAACTCGCTTATCCCGGCCTTTAGTGCGCGCGAGAATGTTTTATTGGCGGTGCAGGCAGCCCAAGGCCATAACTTTCACTTCTTTAAGTCAGTTAGCGCCGACAAGGGGTTGGTGGCGCGTGCGGATCAGTTTTTAGAGCGCGTGGGTCTAGAGGCCCAACGCGATGCGCTAGTTAGTGAACTTGCCTACGGTCAACAGCGGCTTGTCGAGGTCGCCATGGCGTTAGCCACCGAGCCCCGGTTACTGCTGCTCGATGAGCCCATGGCTGGTCTTGGGCCTACCGAGTCGCAAAGCATGATCACGTTACTCGATAGTTTGCGGTCTGATTACGGCATCTTGTTAGTTGAGCACGATATGGATGCCGTATTTACCTTGGCTGATCGCATCAGTGTCTTGGTCTATGGGCAGATTTTGATGTGCGGGTCAGCCACTGAAGTGCGTCAAAGCGAAGCGGTGCGTATGGCTTATCTTGGCGATGAGGAGCTCGATACGTGAGCGAGGTCTTGTTGCAAATCGATAATTTGACGACCGGCTACGGTGCTAGCCAGGTGCTCTTTGGCGTGTCACTGCGTGTTCAAACAGGTCAATGTGTCAGCCTTCAGGGGCGCAACGGCATGGGTAAGAGCACCACCATACGCGCGCTTATGGGCATGTTGCCCGCTTGGCAAGGTCAGATCTTGTGGCGCGGCCAACCGATGCACGGCCAAAGTCCTCACGTGATCGCGCAAAAGGGCATTGGCCTTGTGCCCGAGGGTCGCCAGGTGTTTCCAAACCTGACGGTTTGGGAGAATCTGGTGGCCACCGCACGGGCGGGCTCAAGCGCTCAGTCATGGACGCTCGAGCGGGTGTTTGACCTGTTTCCCAAGCTCGCGCAGCGTCGCAGTCATTTCGGCAACCAACTCTCGGGCGGTGAGCAGCAAATGTTGGCCATTGGGCGCGCACTCATGACCAACCCCGACCTACTGGTGCTCGATGAAGCCACCGAAGGCTTATCGCCGCTGTTGCGTCAGGAAATCTGGCAATCACTAGCGCTTTTGAAGCAACAAGGCATTTCGATTCTAGTGACCGACAAGAATCTAAAGCAGTTACTCGAACTGTGTGACCATCATGTCATCTTGCAAAAGGGCCAAGTCGTTTGGAGTGGTGACTCTGAGTCCTTGATAGCCGATCCTGCTTTGCGCCAACGCTATCTAGCCGCATAACTGCCTAGGGTTGTCCCTAAGTTCAATTTGTGCTTCACGGATCGCTTGCGTCTAATCCGGCTAGGTGGCATCCTTTGGATCACGGGGGACGTGCGCATATGTTCTTGGCGCTAAGCCACCTCTAAAAAACACAAAAATAAAATCAAGTCGTCAGGGGACATTAGTGAATATAGTCAGATCGTTTTTGAGTCGTGCGCTCAGTCACGGCCATTTGCCAGCGGTGACCGATGCCAATGGTTGCGTGACGTTTACTGAACTTGCGCGCACGGCTTGTGCGCTGGCAGCCGGGTTGCGAGAACACCATGGGCTTGACACCGGTGATCGGGTCATTCTCTACATGGAGAATCGCCGCGAGTTCTTTGAGTCGTTGCTGGCCTGCTGGATAGCTGGCTTGGCTGCGGTACCGATTAATTCAAAGCTGCATCCCAGAGAAGTCAAAGTGATTGTGGCTGACTGCGGCGCTCGTGTCGTTGTGACCACCGCCAGTGCCCAGGCCGAGCTTGCCCAGACCCTGTCTTCGATGCCTGCAAGCCCTGCCATCGTCGCGGTGCCAAGTGACGCGTATGAGGCTTTGTTGCAAACGGCACCGATGGCGCCAGCCGATAGTGCGCCCACCGATCTGGCGTGGCTCTTCTACACCAGCGGCACCACGGGCGCACCCAAAGGGGCGATGCTGACCCATCGCAATCTGATGAACATGACACTGCGTTATTACGCAGACATTAACTTTATCGAACCCGCTGAAGCCATGCTGCACGCAGCACCGCTGTCGCATGGCAGCGGTCTCTACGGTATTGCGCACTTGTTGGCCGGCGGGCATCAAGTCGTTGAGAAAGGTTTCTCGGCTGACGCCGTGCTCGAGGGTTTGCAGCGTTATGAAGGCGTGACGATTTTTGGGGCGCCAACGATGATTACCCGGTTGGTTCAAGCCGCGCGCGGGGTGACTAATCCAAGGGGCAACTTAAAGACGTGTTTCTATGGCGGCGCGCCTATGTATCTGAGCGACCTGCTGCAGACGATCGAGGTCTTTGGCCACGAATTGTGTGGTGTCTATGGCCAAGGTGAAAGTCCGATGACCATTACAGCGCTGTCACGCTTTGACCACCGCGGTGACGGTGGACCAGCCCACTTGGCCCGATTGGCCTCGGTTGGGACTGCGCGCACGGGCGTTGAAGTGCGCGTGGTCGACGATGAGGGTCGGGTGCTGCCAGCCGGTGAACCGGGTGAGGTCATCACCCGCAGCGATACAGTGATGACTGGCTATTGGGGCAATGAG
>SKIZ01000004.1 GCA_007116135.1 Burkholderiaceae bacterium | reverse complement strand
GCCAGCCGATCATCAACTGGGAATGGGTACAAAACGCAATCGAATGGATGCCTCAGAGTCTTGAGGACAAAATTGATTGGCAGTACTGGCGCGCGCGCGCTTTGGCCGCGCAAGGCCAAAATGCTCAAGCGGCAGCGATCTATCAGAACATCTCTGATGAGTTTCATTTCTATGGCCAATTGGCGCTCGAAGAGCTTGGCCAGCAAATTGTGGCGCCGCCCGCGCCCGCGCCGCTGACTGAGGCTGAGATTGAGCAGGCTCGCAACAACCCCCACCTGCAGCAGGCTGTGGCGCTATTTAATCTAGGGCTGCGCCCACAGGCAGTGCCGCAATGGAATTTCGGATTGCGCGAACTCGATGACCGGCAGTTACTAGCAGCTGCCGAGTTTGCTCGTGAGCAACACATCTACGATCGGGTCGTCAGCACATCTGAACGAACGCGCGAACAAGTGGACTTTTCTCAACGGTTTATAGCCCCTTTTGAGGGGCGGGTCGCCTCACAGGCTCGGTCTATTGATGTAGATCCCGCATGGGTCTATGGCTTGATTCGTCAGGAGTCTCGGTTTGTCATGGATGCACGATCGGTCGTTGGCGCATCGGGTTTGATGCAGTTAATGCCGGCGACGGCCAAATACGTCGCCAACCGCATCGGCATGCGTGACTTTCAGCCCTCGCGTGTTAACGAGTTTGAAATCAACACGATACTCGGCACCCATTATCTGCGCATGGTGCTGCAGGACTTAGGCGGCTCACTGGTGCTTGCAAGTGCGGCCTATAACGCCGGACCAGGTCGTCCGGCGCAGTGGCGCCGGTCTTTATCCAGACCAGTTGAGGGCGCTATTTTTGCTGAGACCATTCCTTTTAGTGAGACGCGCGATTACGTCAAACATGTGCTGTCCAATGCCACCTATTACTCTGCCATGTTTACCGGCGAGCCGCAGTCACTGAAGGCGCGCCTTGGTGTCATTACGCCTGCAAATTAGTAATGGATGACACTGCTCTGGAAGGTCTGCAGGTCTACGTCGTCGGTGGGGCCGTTCGCGATGGCTTGCTTGGACGTGCGCCAGGAGATCAAGACTGGGTGGTCGTTGGCAGTAGCCCAGACGATATGCTGCGTCGCGGCTTTGTTGCGGTGGGTGCGGACTTTCCTGTCTTTTTGCACCCTAAAACCAAGCAAGAGTATGCGTTGGCGCGAACCGAGCGCAAATCGGGCAAAGGTTATAAGGGATTCACGTTTTACGCCGGTCCTGATGTCACGCTAGAGCAGGACCTAGCGCGCCGTGACCTGACAGTTAACGCCATGGCGCGCGCGCCCGATGGCCAGTTGATTGATCCCCTCGGTGGCGCCAAGGACCTACAAAGCAAAGTGCTTAGGCATGTTGGGCCGGCATTTGAAGAAGACCCGGTCCGGATTCTCAGGCTGGCAAGGTTTGCTGCGCGCTTTTTCGACTTCGAGATTGCCCCAGAGACCATCGCACTATGTCAGCGTATGGTTCAGTTGGGCGAGGCTGACGCATTGGTAGCCGAGCGGGTCTGGCAAGAGGTTTCACGCGGATTGATGAGCGAGAAACCATCGCGGTTGTTTGAAGTGCTCAGACAATGCCATGCGCTTGACATTGTCATGCCTGACTTTATTTACACCGATGCGCTCGGTGCGCAATTGGATCGAGCAGCCAAGCGCCTCAGTCGCACCCTGCCTGGCATGTATTCGTTGTCAATGAGTCTGACGCCCCAACGCGCGCAACTGGCTAAGCGCTTGCGCGCACCGGCTGACTGCGCGCAGTGGGCTGTCCTGTTACCAATGGTTCAAGCGGTTTGCCAAGAGTCGGTGCACTGGGGTTCGCAGGATTGGCCTCCAAAGGCACTGTCGCTGCTTGAGCGAGCTGATGCGATTCGCCGACCCCAGCGGTTATCGAGCTTGTTTGACATAGTTGGTGACCTCATCGATTACCCAGTCCGGCGCTGGCAGGCCGCACTGGAGGCCGCCCGCTCAGTTGATGCCGGCGCCATCGCCAAACCCTTGCAGCCTTTGGGTGCCAAAGCGATTGCCCAAGGCGTTCGAGAGGCTAGATTGCAGGCGCTGATTGCGCAAGTGCAACCCTGGTTCAGTTAGTCATCTTAAGCAAATCGTTACAATCGGGGTTTACTAAAGCGATTTGGTTTGGGGTTTTCGAATATCCAATCCAGCCGTGATTCAAACCAACAAGGAGAAGGGGTGCCTAAAACACGGCATCTCGTGTGACTTGCATGAAAGTAGCGACCTGGAATGTCAATTCCCTCAAAGTGCGTCTGCCCCAGGTGCTCGATTGGTTGGCCACTGAGCAGCCTGACTTCGTGGGGTTACAGGAACTTAAGCTCGACCAAGACAAGTTTCCCGAGCAAGCCATCGAGGCGGCAGGCTATCGAGCGATATGGCTTGGTCAAAAGACCTACAACGGCGTGGCCATCCTTTCGAAGCTGGCAGCTACCGATGTGGTGTTTAACATTCCTGGTGATGATGATGCGCAAAAGCGTTTAATCGCGGCAACTTATGACACAGCACTAGGGCCTTTGCGGTTGATTAACGTCTACTGCCCTAACGGTCAATCACTCGAGTCAGACAAGTACCAATATAAGTTGGCTTGGTTTGATCGGATGGCGAGCTGGTTAAGCGAGCAAGTCTTAACCTACCCGAACCTGGCGATTGTTGGAGACTACAACATTGCGCCGGCTGACGAAGATGTGCACGATCCCAAGCGCTGGCAAGGTCAGGTGCTGGTGTCAGCTCCAGAGCGTGACGCCTTTGCCAGACTGATTGATCTTGGACTAACCGATTCATTTCGGTTGTTTGAACAACCAGAGAAGTCCTTTAGTTGGTGGGACTATCGGTTAAATGGCTATAAGCGCAACGCCGGCCTGCGTATCGACCATGTATTGCTGAGCAAGCCACTTGCCGAACGCTGTCACGCTTGTGTGATTGACCGCGGCCCGCGCGAAAACGAGCAACCGTCAGATCATGCCCCGGTTATAGCGAGCCTGCGCTAGCAGCCGGCGTGAGAATAGATAGCATTGCAAAACGCACATCGTCTGGAATGGGTGCAGGTTTATCACTTGCCCGGTCGACATAAACATGCACGAAATGGCCTTGCGCGCAGGCGTGATCCTCGTCGTTTTTGAAGATAGCGAGTTCGTAACGAACACTGCTGTTGCCTAATTTGGCAATGCGGACACCGACCTTGATGCTGTCTGGAAAAGACAATGGTGCAAAGTAAGTGCAGCTCGTTTCGATGACGTAAGCGATGACCGGATTGGTTTTGAAATAAAGCCCAAGCCTAGATACAAGAAAGGCTGCCACAGCGGTATCAAAGTAAGAGTAATACTCCACGTTGTTGACATGACCGTAGATGTCATTGTCCTTCCACCGCGTCTGGAGCTCGTGGAAAAACAGATAATCAGATCGTGTCTGGCGGGATTTTTTTTCGCTCATCTTCAGGTTCCTTGACACTTTTAGAGCTGATGTCGCCGATCGCCGCGGGCAAAGCCATCTAGTGTTGACTCAACACCGCGACCGACTGCCAGCACTTTAAACAATTCACCCATCTGGGCTTCAGAAATCAGTTTGTCAATCGCCCAACGTTGTTGTAAATCGGTGTCAGATATTTGCTGCAAGAGCCCAGCATTTAATAAAAAACGTGCTTGACTGGTGTAGCCCAGGACATCGAGTCCTGCGTCATGGGCCGTGTGGGCAATCGCCGAAAAATCGATATGCGCCGTGATGTCTTGCAAGCCCGGCCAGATTAAAGGGTTGCTGTGACTGCGGTGCTGAATGTGGCACATCAGTGTGCCCTCGCGGCGTTGCGGATGATAGTACTCGTTGGCTGGAAAACCATAGTCAATAATGAAGGCCGCTCCCCAGCGAAGCCATTTGGCCATGGCCTGGGTCCAAGCTTGCGCGGCTTGGTTAATCTCGGTGAGGTAGCCTGGTAAGGCTGGCATGCGCTTAGCCAGCGCTTGAGCCAGTGTGGCTGGCGCCAATTGATCATGCCATGCGAAATGATCATCTTGCCAAACCACGCCCCGCTCAAACACTTGCAAATCTGCTGTCCAACCGACTAAGTGCACCGGCATCGCATCGAGCACCTCATTGGCGATCACGACACCTTCGAACGAAGCAGGAAGTTGGTCAAGCCACTTGACCTGAGTGCCAAAGCAGGCCAGTCGGTCAGCCTGGCGCGCACGCAAGTCAGCAGAAACGTCCAGAATCCAGTATTCGGGTTTTAGGTCTAGCTTGCTTAGTGTTGCGAGAAGATCGTGGGCTAGTTGCCCTGAACCGGCGCCAAACTCGAGAATCTTGGGTCTAGATTGTTGGCGCAAGATGACCGAGAACTGTTGCGCTAAGGTTTGGCCAAACACCGGTGATAGTTCGGGCGCGGTCACAAAATCGCCACTGATACCAGACACGTTTTGTAGCGTGTCACGAGTTGCTAATTTACGTAAGCCACCCGTGTAATAACCTAACTCAGGCGCATACAGTGCGCCTTGCATCCAATTGGCGAAACTTAACCAGCCACCAGCTTGCGCTATAAGCGTGCGCAAGTGATGGCTGGCCGACTCACTATGCGTGAGCGCGTCTGCGCTCAGTGCTACCGGAGCCTGATCGTGCGCGGGTCGAGGGTCTTGCTGGTTTTGCATGTCCGCCAGTATACGGTTTGGCTGACTGAGGTTTGCCGTTAAACCCAGGGCGACGTGCCTTATGGCTGGCCGGTTTGGGTTTGCTTGGTGCGGTTTTCTTGGGCTCTAGACCGACGATCTCCGAGGTGGCAATGCCGTGACCGATAAACTGCTCGATACGGCGCACTTTGAATCGATCCCGATGCTCAACCAATGTAATGGCAGTGCCTTGACGGCCGGCTCTACCGGTGCGTCCGATTCGATGGACGTAGTCCTCAGCTTGCATCGGTAAATCAAAATTGATGGCGTGGCTGATGGTTTGAACGTCGATGCCACGCGCGGCAACATCCGTTGCAACCAGCACTTTGACGTGTCCGCGTTGCAACAACGCGAGCGCGCGGGTGCGTTGACGCTGGTTCATGTCACCGTGCAATGCCTGTGCGTGAAAGCCTTGTTCATTCAGGGTATCAGCCAATTGGTCAGCACCACGCTTGGTGGCCGTAAAGACGATGGCTTGATCCATGTCCGCATCGCGCAACATATGGTCAAGCAGGCGTATTTTGTGCTCAATGCTGTCAGCGTACAGGACGTGTTGTTCGATCTGGGCGTGCCGTGCTTTGGGTGCGGAGATCTGAATTTGTACCGGGTCTCGCATCATGGTTTGTGCGAGTTTGGCCACATGACCGTCTAGCGTGGCCGAGAACAGTAAAGTTTGGCGCGTCGCCGGCGTGCGTGCCACGATTGCCTTGATATCGTCAATGAAACCCATATCAAGCATGCGATCGGCTTCATCGAGGATGAGCGTATGCACAGTCGACAGATCGACCCGCTTGCTTTGCAAGTGGTCCATCAGACGTCCTGGTGTGGCTACCAGCACATCGACTCGCTTGGACAGTGCCTTAAGTTGAGCGCCGTAGGGCATGCCACCGACGACGGTGGCAACGCGCAATCCTTGCATCTGACTGCCAAGCTCACTGGAGGCTTGACTGACCTGCATCGCTAATTCGCGCGTCGGTGTCAATACCAATACCTGCACACCGCGTCCGCCTTTGCCAGCTTGCTGGCTTAAGCGATTGAGGGCTGGCAGCATAAAGGCGGCGGTCTTGCCACTGCCGGTTTGTGCTGAGACCATCAGGTCTTGCCCGGCAAGGGCGGCTGGGATGGCTTGTTGTTGAACGGCGGTTGCTTCGTTAAAGCCAGCGCGCGAAACAGCGGCTAGCAGAGGGGCAGCAAGCCCGAGTGCTTGAAATGACATTCTCTTTCCTTTGAATCGTGCCGACCGGGACAACCGAACGCTTGCAAAGGGCCTTGTCAGCCGCGAAAGGAAAGAGGTCAGGAAGCGATTAAAAATTTATACGAGGGCGAAGTGTAGTCTATTTTTAGCTGCGGCGCAGCAAAAACGTGCTGTTTCGGCAAATGAGTGATGCGATAAGTTCAACCAGAGGCCTTGGACACACAAATGCCTACCAAAGAATTGGCTCTATCGCCTGGGCCATTAACCACTGGTTGGCCTGCCCGAAATGCCCGCAGCCTAAAAACGGGATGGGTGCTCGACGTGCCGATAAGGGAGAGGGGTGGTTTGCGCAAAGAATCAGGTGCCGGTGGCTTTGGTTCGAGATGGTCTCTATTCGACTTTGTGCGTGAGCCCCCCAAAGCATGAATACCGTTGGCTGCTCGCGTCTAGCGACCGCTGCAATGATGCTATCGGTCACCACTTGCCAGCCGAGTTTGGCGTGTGAAGCGGGTTCGCCGCTGCGCACCGTCAGGGCGGTATTAAGCAGCAACACGCCTTGTTTGGCCCAGCGCGTTAAGTCCGGGTCGGGGTGATGGGTCGAGCAACTTTCGGCGAGGGCTTGGTCGCGCGATATTTCAAGAAAGATATTTCTCAGGCTTGGTGGCGCCTTAGAGCTTGACGCTACCGAGAAGGCTAGACCCTGGGCTTGTCCAGGGCCGTGATAGGGGTCTTGCCCCAAGATCACGACGCGGATGTCAGCTAACGGTGTCAGACATAAGGCTCGCCAGGGGTGTTGTGGATAGATCTTGACGCCAGCACCAAGCTCGGCGGCAATCGCAGCCTTAATTCGGGCCAGCTGCAGGCTTGCCGGGTGCATGGTTAGTACCGCCTGCCAGCATGGGGGCAAACGGTCGGTCTCTAGCGCAGTAGCATCGAGCAGTTCGTTGTTCGCGGCCTCAGGCACTAGAGTTGTCACCCTTGGCCGTTTGCCGACGCGCGAGCATTGCTTTTAATGCCTCGTCGCGCTCGATGAGCAAGTGTGCCTGGGCCACGACCGGGGCATCGACCATGCGTGACTCAAAGGTGCACGTTGCCTGACCATTGGCGCGGGCTTGCTCAAAAGTGGCCACGAGCGCGCGCGCGCGCTCAACGGCCTTGGCGTCTGGGCTAAAAGCTTCATTAGCAGGTTCGATTTGCGAGGGATGAATGCAAAAGGCGCCTTCGAATCCAAGCCGAGCTGCTCGTTGCACGGTTTGCTTGAATTTATCCTGATCAGCAAAGTCCGCCACGGAACCAACAAATCCAATGGGCACAATCCCGGCACGTCGGCAGGCAGCGACCGCCATGATGTTGGGCACATAAAGGCCATCGGGATCGACGGCCATGCGCATGGAAACGGCAAGGTCTTCGGCGCCCACAATCATGCCGTATAGGCGCGGGTGCGCGCGTGCGATGTCATCCATGTTGGCTAAACCATCGGCATCTTCAACCATCGCAATTAACTGAGTGTGACCGACCGGCATGCCCTTTTCTTGTTCAACCTGCGCAAGAACTTCAGCGACGCTGCGTATGAAAGAACCATCGGGCACTTTGGGCAAGGTCAACGCTTTGATCGCCGGATGCACACAGGCTTCAAGGTCTCGAACGAGTAGGCGCCATGGCCGGTTCACGCGCACGATGACGTCAAACCCAGCCGAACTAGCAAGCTGGGCTAGCTCCCCGATACGTGCTCGGGTGGCGGTTTTGAGGTCAGGTGGACAAGCGTCTTCGAGGTCAAGCTGGATCGCGTCGGCCGAGCGTTTGAGCGCACTTTGTAAAAATTTCTCGCTATTGGCTGGGACAAAAAGCATTGAGCGCCATGTGGCATGAATTTCACTGGTCATCATGATTGGTCTGGAAGTGTTGCCTTAAAGCGTCATGATAGTCGTTCAGTAAGGCTAGTGTGGTGCGAACCCGCTGACTGCTTGCTGTTGTGATGGCTGCTGGGCTCCAGACCGAAGCCGGAAAAGCGGCGTCATCATGCCAGCGCGCAACGACGTGCCAATGCAAATGGGGCACTTGGTTGCCAAGACTAGCTAGGTTGACCTTGTTTGGCGCGAGCACGTGCCGCATGATGCGCTCGACGTCGAACACAGCTTGCATCAGGTCATGGCGTGAACGGTCACTTAATTGCGTCATTTCAGCGACGTGGTCGCGCCAAACGACGCGGGTAAAACCTGGGAAAAGTGGTTCATTGGCCTGGACAATGACAAATTGAGCGGTGCGCACAATCTCGCCCTCAAGCACGTTGGCGCATAGCGGGCAGCTTTCTGGCTTATCCATGCTTGGCTAGTTGCTCTTCGATGCTTTGCACAAGACGTTTGAGTACTTCAACGCGCGCATAGCGTTTGTCGTTAGCTGCAATCACATGCCAGGCGGCGTCATCGGTATCTGTCTTGGTGAGCATCTCTCTTGCCGCGGCCTCGTAGGCCTTCCACTGGTTGCGGTTACGCCAATCTTCCTCGGTGATCTTGTATTGCTTGTAAGGACGCGACTGACGGTCTTCAAAGCGTGCGAGCTGCTCTTGGGCTGTGATTCCTAACCAGAACTTAACCATGATGATACCGTCGCGAACCAGTTGCTGTTCAAACGCGTTGATCTCACCAAAGGCTCGGCGCCAAGCGGCTTGGGGGGCTAATTTTTCAACACGCTCAACCAGCACACGTCCGTACCAGGAGCGGTCAAAAATAGCGATTCGACCAAGCCGAGGAACACGTCGCCAGAATCGCCATAGATAGGGGCGACTGAGCTCAAAGGGTTTGGGTGCCGCCACGGGCGTGATTTCGTATTGACGCGCGTCAATCGCCTCGGTGATACGCCGAATAGCCCCGCCTTTGCCAGCGGCATCGGAGCCCTCAAACACGACCATGAGCGCATGCTTTTTTGCAAAGGCTGGGCTGCGCACGAGTGTGGCAAGCTTGTTTTGCCATTGCAACAGCGCTTGGTCGTATTCATCCTTTGGCAAGGCAGCCGTGTAGTCGAGGTGCGCCAGAGGATTAAAAGGTCTTTTCATCGGCAGTGGTTCGGCCGGATCATGCACGGGTGCGACTCGGATGCGCGAGCGTTTCAGAGCTTGCAATACGGCTTGACCGGTTTGGACAACGCGTAAATTGTTATCGGCCGCGGCAATGATGGTCCACGGGGCATGCTCGGAATCAGTGGCCTCGATGACTCGTTGTGCAGCGGCACGGATACGATTAAAGTTTTTGTGCACTTTGCGATCTTGCGGGCCCACCTTCCAGGCCGTTGATGGGTTTTCAAGCAGATCAAGCATGCGCGCGCCTTGCGCTTTCTTTGATAGGTGGAACCAGAGCTTGATCACTTGGACGCCGTTGGCTGCCAAGTCAGCCTCGTAGCGTCGGCTTGTCATGATCATGTTTTCAAGTTCAATTTGGTTGGGCTTCTTTTTTGCAGCCAATCTAATCAGCGGTGCATAGCCCGAGCCAAATACGATGCCGATTTCGCCGCGAGCCGGTAATGCCCGCCAGAACCGGTACTGTCGAGGATAGACCCGCTCATCTTCGGTGGGCTGATTAAATGCAATCGTGCGGATGTGGTGACCATCCATCCAGTTGTTTAACAAGTTGATGGTGTCGCCCTTGCCTGCGCCATCAATCCCACCAATCAAAATAAGTAGAGCGCGGTCCTTGCGCTCAAGCAAGCGATATTGCGCACGCAATAGCTGGGTGCGTAAAGCGGCAATCAGGGGCTTGGCCTGCTCGTCAGGCAGCGTTGGATCTGATTCGGCCCAGTCAAACATGCAGATTACTCAAACCGCATCGAGCGGAATTTTCAGGTACCGAACACCGTTGCTTTCGGCCGGAGGCAATTCGCCGGCGCGAATGTTCACTTGTATCGAAGGCAGCAACAGGGTAGGCATGGCCAAGGTGGCATCACGCGTGGTTCGCATGGCAACAAACTCATCCTCACTGATACCATCATGCAGATGAATATTGCTGGCACGTTGTTCGGCCACGGTCGTTTCATGGCGCACTTGCCTTGACTCTGGGGGATAGTCGTGACACATAAAAAGACGGGTGTGCGGCGGCAGACTTAACAATCGCTTAACTGAGCTGTAGAGCGTATTGGCGTTGCCGCCAGGGAAGTCACAGCGCGCTGAGCCGACATCTGGCATAAATAGCGTGTCGCCAACAAACACCGAATCGCCATTGACGACATAAGCCATGTCTGCGGGAGTGTGCCCAGGGACATGCCAAGCCTGTGCGTCAATGGTACCAATCTTGAAGTGCTCGTCAGGCTCGAAAAGGTGATCAAACTGTGACCCGTCGAGCCGGAACTGCGGCTCAAGGTTAAAGATTTCCTTGAAAACGCCTTGAACCGTCTTAATAGCTCGCCCAATCGCAATCTGGCCGCCAAGGGCTCGCTTGAGGTATGGGGCTGCCGACAAATGGTCGGCGTGCGCATGGGTTTCGAGCAACCATTGGGTTTTCAATTGGTTTTGTTTTACATAAGCGATGACGGCATCAGCACCGGTGGTGCTCGTTCGACCTGACTTGGGGTCGTAGTTAAGTACCGAGTCGATGATGGCGCAGTCTGTCCCCGGCCCGTCATCGACCACGTAAGTGAATGTGAATGTGTCGTGGTCAAAAAATGGCTGCACCCGCATGTCGACACTCCTGGTTGGCTTATAACGAACACTTACATTATATTAGACAATAATTTATTAGTAAATATAATATAGTCTTCAATGCCATCGAGAGTCGAGATGAATGACGCCACTTTATCGCCACAGAGTCTTAAAGAGCTGCGCACCTCTGCAGGTAAAGCTTGCGCATTGCTAAAGACGATGGCCAACGAAGATCGACTGATGCTTTTGTGCCATTTGATTGACGCCGAGCTAAACGTTGGCCAGCTCGAGGCACTGACAGGGATTCGACAGCCAACGCTGTCGCAACAGCTAGGGGTGCTACGCGATGAAAAGCTAGTTGCTACTCGTCGCGATGGCAAGTACATTTACTATAAGCTGGCAAGCCCTTCGGTGATGCTGCTGATGCAAACTCTATATGGTTTGTACTGTGGACAGCCGAAACACTAACAGCCAGACAAGGAGAGCAGCATGAACATAAACGTCGGAAATACAGACCGAGTCGCCCGTATTGCCGTGGGCGCTTTGCTCATTATTTTGGCCCTGACCGGGATCATTGGTGTTTGGGGATGGATTGGTATTTTGCCACTGGCCACGGGGATCTTCCGTGTCTGCCCGGGCTACTCCCTGATTGGTGTGAACACTTGCACCAAGGACTAGCGACTCACTAACTAGTTCAGTGCGATAGAGCTTGTCGCACCATTAAAAAAACAGCTGCGCTAGTGCCGCGCCGGGATCCTCGGCGCGCATGAATGCTTCGCCGACTAAAAATGCGTCAACACCGTGCTCACGCATTCTGAGCACATCCTCGCGATTCAAAATGCCGCTTTCGGTCACAACCCGTTTGCCCGCCGGGATCTGGTGCAAAAGGCCTAGCGTGGTGTCAAGCGAGACGTCGAAATTTTTCAGGTTACGGTTGTTGATGCCAATCAGGCTTGTCTTTAACGTCAGGGCTTGCTCGAGTTCGCCGGCGTTATGTACCTCGACCAATACGTCTAGTGACAGCTCCATCGCACAGGCCTCGAGCTCTTGCATTAATTGGGTTGGCAGGGCGGCGGCGATCAATAAAATACAATCGGCACCCATGGCGCGCGCAGAGATCACCTGATAAGGGTCAATGATGAAGTCCTTGCGCAGCACGGGCAGTGTGCATGCCGCTCGGGCTTGTCGAAGATAATCGTGCGAACCCTGAAAAAACTTCACGTCGGTCAATACCGAAAGGCAGGTCGCCCCTCCGGCTGCGTATGATGCGGCGATCTGCGCGGGCTGAAAATTCTCGCGTAAAACGCCTTTCGATGGCGAGGCCTTCTTGACCTCGGCGATCACAGCGGGCTTGCCGCTAGCGATGCGGTCTTCAATTGCAGAGATAAAGCCGCGCAGGTCCTGACGGGATTGCGCCTCGCGCAATAAGTCGGCTTCGCTACGCAGTTGTCGGGCTGTCTTGAGCTGCTCGACTTTGGCCGCTAGGATTTCGTCCAGAATATTACTCATGATGCCAGCTTCCTTGTAAGCGAACAGAACTGCTCAAGCTTATCGCGTGCTGCGCCACTTGCAATCAGTTCAAACGCTAACTTAATTCCTTCATCGATCGTATTGGCTCGATTGCCGGCATAAATGGCTAACCCAGCATTAAAGGCTACGATATCGCGCGCCGCACCGGGCTTGTTATCAAGCGCTTGTAATACCAAGGTCTTGGACTCTTCTTTGGAGTCAACCCGAATTTGCCGGTTTGACACCATCGTCAGACCGAAGTCCTCGGGGTGTATCTGGTACTCGTGGATCTCGCCATCCTTAAGCTCTCCAACCATCGTAGCCGCGCCAAGCGAAGCCTCATCCATGCCGTCAAGCCCATGAACGATTAAAACGTGACGCGAGCCAAGTGATTGCAATACCCTGACCTGGATACCAACCAAGTCCGAATGAAACACGCCCATCATTTGGTTTTTGGCACCAGCCGGGTTTGTCAGCGGCCCCAGAATATTGAATATGGTGCGAACGCCAAGCTCCTTGCGTATGGGTGCGATGTGTTTCATGGCGCTGTGGTGGGCTTGCGCAAACATAAAACCAATACCAATTTCAGCGATACAGTGCGCGACCTGATCTGGATCTAAGTCCACTCGAGCCCCAAGTGCTTCAATGATATCGACACTGCCGCTTGGCGAAGATGCACTGCGACCACCGTGCTTGGCCACGGGCACGCCGGCTGCTGCAGCGACAAACATGGCCGTCGTCGAGACGTTAAATGTACTTGCCCCGTCGCCACCGGTGCCACATAGATCGAGTAAATCCTCAGGGTTGGTTGTTTGGACGGGTGTGGCGAATTCCCGCATCACGGTTGCAGCGGCAGTAATCTCACCGATGGTTTCTTTTTTGACCCGCAAGCCGATCAGCAAGGCCGCCGCCATCGTCGCAGAGACCTCACCGCGCATTAGCATGCGCATCAAATGCAACATCTCGTCATGAAAAATTTCGCGGTGTTCAATGCAACGCGCGAGCGCCTCGCTTGGGGTAATGGTCATCAATGGGCCTCCGCGCAGACTTTGGAAGATAATTGCAGGAAGTTGCGCAATAAAACGTGTCCGTGTTCGGTCAAGATCGACTCGGGATGAAACTGTACGCCATAGACCGGCAAATCACGATGACGCACGCCCATGATTTCGCCGTCTGCTGTTTGTGCAGTGACAATTAAACAGTCCGGCAGCGTCTGGCGCTCAATGGCCAACGAATGATATCGAATGACAGTGTATGGCGAGGGTAAGTCAGTAAACACATCTGTAGCGTCATGCGTGATCTCGGAGGTTTTGCCGTGCATCAGTTGCTTGGCACGAACGATGCGAGCGCCGAAAGCTGCACCAATAGCCTGGTGACCAAGACAAACCCCTAATATCGGTACGCGACCAGCAAAGTGGTCGATCAGCGCCACAGAAATGCCTGCTTGCGCCGGCGAGCATGGACCGGGTGAGACGCAGATATGATCGGGCTTGAGGGCTTCAATCTCCTGGATTGAAATTTCGTCATTGCGAAATACTTTGACTTGCTCGCCTAGTTCGCCGAAGTACTGCACCAGGTTATAGGTAAACGAGTCGTAGTTATCTAGCATCAGTAGCATGATTTTCTCGTGTCAGTGATTTGTGACCCGCTCAGACCGGGGCGTCTAGGCCGTTTTGCACCTGTTCGGCCGCCCTTAGAACGGCCCTTGCTTTAACCTCCGTTTCCATCCATTCTTTCTCGGGATCGGAGTCCGCAACAATGCCAGCGGCTGCCTGCACGTACAACATGCCGTCTTGAACAATGCCGGTGCGAATCGCAATGGCGACATCCATCTCGCCACCATAGCTAAGATAGCCAGCCGCACCGCCGTAGATTCCTCGGCGCACGGGCTCGAGTTCATCGATAATTTCCATCGCTCTGACTTTTGGCGCTCCAGTCAGGGTGCCCGCTGGGAACGTGGCGCGCAACACATCCATGTTACGCATGCCCGGTGCCAAGGTTCCCGTGACATTAGAGACCAGATGCATGACGTGCGAATAGCGTTCGATACTCATGGTGTCCGATACCTTGACGCTGCCAATTTCGGCCACCCGCCCGACATCATTGCGGGCCAAATCAATCAGCATGACGTGCTCAGCACGCTCTTTGGGGTCGGCTTGCAATTCAAGAGCCAGCGCAGCGTCTTCCTCAGGCGTGCCGCCGCGGCGCCGAGTACCAGCCAGGGGCCGGATGGTTACTTCCGTTTTTGGTGCTTGATCGTCCTGGCCCGGTAAAAGCTCCTGGCGCACGAGAATTTCGGGCGATGCGCCTACGACTTGGAAATCACCGAAGTTCCAAAAATACATGTAAGGCGAGGGGTTTAACGAGCGTAAGGCCCGATAAAGCGACAACGGGGCATCGCGATAAGGTTTAGCGATAACCTGACCCACTTGCACTTGCATCAAGTCGCCAGCCTCGATATACGCCTTGGCTTTTTTGACGGCAGCCAAGTAATCGTCCTTTTTGAAGCTACGCACCTCTTCGGTGGCAACACTGGCATGGCTATATGGAATATCGACGGGCTTTCGCAGCTTGATGCGTAGCGCTTTTAGCCGCTCTAGCGCCTTGTTGTAAGCCTCGGGTTCACTGGGATCAGCGTAGACCAAGAGGTATGTGCGCGCCGCGATGTTGTCCACAATGACCAATTCATCAATATGTAGCAACAGGATATCTGGTGGTCCATCACCCATGCCGTCTGGGTAGGGTTTAGTTGGCGCACCAAGGCGCGTTTCAATATTGCGCACCGTGTCGTAACCGAAATAACCAGCAAGCCCGCCTGCAAACCGAGGCATCCCAGGCTTTACCGCTGCCTTAAAACGCGCTTGATACTCAGAGATAAAGGCCAGAGGATCGCCGTCATGGACTTCAACGACCTGGTCATCTGTAAGTACCTCGGTGCGCTGGTCGCGTGTTCTGAGCACGGTTCGAGCTGGCAACCCAATAAACGAGTATCGACCAAATCGCTCGCCGCCGACGACAGACTCCAGCAAGCAGGAGTATTTGCCGTTGCCAGGCCCTGAATGGGCCAGTTTTAGGTAGATGGCTAAAGGGGTATCTAAATCGGAGTAGGTTTCGGAGATCAACGGAATCCGGTTGTACCCTTGTTTGGCCAATGCGTTGAATTCAATCTCGGTCATGACAATTTCACTTTGTTCGGGGGTTAGGTCGGGTTTCCGATTGACAGCCAAATAATAAAAAAGCCCGGCCGGTTAAATGGGCGGGCTCGTTTTTCTAAGAAGATGATCAAAAACAATCGATCGGTAATCGTGCCTACCCGTTAAGACAACGCCACCAGCGCCACCAGGCGCTAGCTAAAGATACGGACAAGGCGAACGAGGTCATCATCTCAAAAATTATCTGTCGATATAACAACAATTACGATCTTACTTGAGTCTGCGGCACTTTGGCGTCATTTTTTTCGAGCCAATGCACCGCCTCAATTATGGATTGCACTATACCATCGACAGGCAGGTCTGTGACCGGGGCGCCCTCGTTATAGCCATAGGGTACGGCGAGCACGGCGCCGCCAGCCGCACGGGCAGCCAAAGCGTCATTGATCGAGTCGCCAATGGTCAATGTTGCCCAAGGCGGGCAACCGATTTTTTCGCAGGCATAAAGAATCGGCTCAGCATCAGGCTTTCGACGTTCACAGGTGTCACCACCGACGACAAGCGCCATGTAGGACAATAAGCCGTGTTGCTCCAACAGCGGTATGCTGAATTCGTAGGGTTTGTTGGTCACGACCGCAAGCGACAGCCCCATTTCCTTCAATGCTTGCAACCCTTCGAGCACGCCAGGGTAAAGACTGGCAAACCGGCCATTGTTGGCTCGGTAGTAATCAAAAAAATGTTTCTTTGCCGTCGCAAATATTTGCGCCTCGGGTGCCGGCGCATCAAGCCCGCCTGCAAGTGTGCGGGCGATTAGGTTGTCAGCGCCTTTGCCAACGAACGTTCGAATCTTTGATTCGGCCAATGATTCACGGCCCATGGCCTGGAGCATGGCGTTGGCTGCTGCGGCCAAGTCGGGAATTGTGTCAAGCAAGGTGCCATCAAGGTCGAGCAAAACGCCCTGCCAGCCGTTCTTAGGCATCATGCTGCGCCAGCATCGGCCTGGGCGATTGCCAAGCGCATTTGATCTATCACTTTGGCGTAGTCGGGTTGTCCAAAGATTGCCGAACCAGCCACGAAGGTATCCGCGCCCGCTTGGCGAATGCGGCCAATGTTTTGAACTTTGACGCCGCCATCGACCTCAAGGGCGATCGGCTGACCACCGGCATTGACGTGTGCGTCAATGCGCGCGCGAGCCTGTGCAAGCTTGGGCAGTGTTGATTCGATAAATGACTGACCGCCAAATCCTGGATTAACCGACATCAACAACACGATATCGAGCTGATCCATCAAGTGATCCATCCAGTTCAATGATGTCGCTGGGTTAAAGACCAAGCCAGCCCGACAGCCGTGGTCGCGAATCAGCGACAAGCTGCGATGGACGTGGTGCGAGGCTTCCGGGTGAAACGTAATAACGTTAGCGCCTGCCTTGGCAAACATCGTGATCAGTGCGTCAACTGGCTCAGCCATCAGGTGCACGTCAATGACGGCGTCGGTGGTAGGTCGCAAGGCTTCGCAGATCATTGGCCCAAACGTCAGGTTGGGAACAAAGTGGTTGTCCATGACGTCAAAGTGGATCCAGTCCGCGCCGGCGTTAAGCACGTCGCTGACTTCTTGACCCAAACGGGTAAAGTCGGCAGATAAAATACTAGGTGCTAGGCGGGCTTGTGGCAACGTTCGAGTGGCGGTCATGTTGTAATGCGCTGTGCGAGCAACGACGAAGTCTTTATTATGGCAGTGAAAAGGCCTTGATCAACGGCTGGCGACCGGTTTGTCGGGAAAATGAGCGTGAAACCATACGAAATGACGGTTCAAGTGCAGTGTCAATATATGCCTGATCAATCCGATCCGGCGCAGCAGCAGTATTTTTTTGCATATACGGTTCGCATCACCAACAGTGGACAAAACCCGGCACAACTGGTTAGTCGCCACTGGGTCATAACCGATGGCAACAACGAGAGCCAGGATGTCCGTGGCCTTGGCGTGGTGGGTCAGCAGCCCCTGCTGGCGCCGGGCGAAACTTTTGAGTACACCAGTGGCTGTCCGCTGCCAACCCCGGTTGGCAGCATGCGTGGGGCGTACCTATGTGTTGGTGATGATGGGCAGCCGTTCGATACACATATTCCCGAGTTTGTGCTTGCGATGCCGCGAACACTGCATTGAAACGAGACGTGGAGGTTAGATGATTCGCCGGCACCTTTATTCCTATGCGGCACTTTTGACTGCAGTGGTCTTGGCTGGTTGCACCAGCGCCCCAAGAGCACCAGCACCGGTTTCGGCGCCGGTGCCAAGCGATGCTCAGGTCCAGCCTTTTCGAATGCCAGCGCTATCGAGCCTACCCGATGAGCGCCCGCGCGACTTGAAGGGCCGCTACGTGCAAGTGTCCTGGAACGATGTGCCCGGATGGCAAAGCGATGATCTTGCGAACTACTGGGCCAACTTCGTTCGTAACTGCCAAGGTTTGATGCGACCAACAGGGGCCAATCGTGCGCGCCCGGCTCGAGCAACACCGAGCCTGTGGTATCCGGTTTGCTCTGCCGCACTGAACCCGGCAACGGCACCGCGGGCCAACGATCCAGTCGCGGTGCGCCGATTCCTGCAAGATAACCTGACACCCTGGCGTCTGGAGGCAGCTGCGGGGCAATTGGCCGATGGCATGGTGACCGGTTATTACGAGCCCCTGGTGTATGGATCGCGCGTGCGTCAAGGACCCTATCAGTGGCCTTTGTTCGCTGTGCCCGATGACTTGTTGACGGTTGACTTGGGTGATCTATACCCTGAGTTAGCCGGCAAACGGATTCGAGGCCGATTGCAGGGCAGTCGCATCGTTCCTTACTTTAGCCGCAGTGAGCTCAATGACCCGGCACGCCAGCCAGCGGCCATTGTTTGGGTAAACGACCCCGTGGACAATTTCTTTTTACAGGTACAGGGCTCGGGGCGCGTGTTGCTAACCGAGGGCCCGAACGCAGGGACAACCATTCGCTTGGCGTACGCCAATCACAACGGCCATCCGTATCGCTCGATTGGTCGTTGGCTCGTTGATCAGGGGGAGTTGCAACTGCACCAGGCGTCAATGCAAAACATCCGGGCGTGGGCCAAGCGTAATCCGCAGCGTGTTCACGAAATGCTCAATGCCAACCCCGCCGTCGTTTTCTTTCGTGAGGAAACAATTCTCGATCCCACCGAAGGGCCCAAGGGGGCCTACGGCATACCGTTGGGCGAGCAGCGATCCATCGCAGTCGATACTGACTTTGTACCGCTTGGCACGCCGCTGTACTTGATGACAACGATGCCATCTTCGTCGCAGCCGCTAGACCGGATGGTATTTGCCCAAGATACGGGCACGGCGATCCGTGGTGCTGCCCGCGCCGATTACTTTTGGGGGTTTGGCGAAGAGGCCGGTGCCTTGGCTGGCCGGATGAAACAGCGCGGCCAAATGTGGCTGTTTTGGCCAAAATCAGCTGGAGCACCTCGCGCGCAATGAAAGCTCAGGTCATCGTTTGCGGTGCCGGTATTGTGGGAATGGCCTGTGCGCTAGCGCTTGTGCGCCAAGGCATGAAAGATCTCGTGCTTTTGGGGCCAGCACCCAAGGCCTTGCCGCTTGGACCAAATGAGTTTCATCCGCGTGTCTATGCCATCTCTGCGGCGAGCCAGCAATTTCTGACTGAGCTTGGCGTTTGGTCTTTAATGAATCCACAGCGCCTGACCCGAGTTGAGGCCATGGAGATTAAAGGTGACCAGTTTGGTGCCTTGTATCTGCGTGACTGGCAAGCTGCGCGTACGTCGTTGACCTGGATTGTCGAGTCTGGCGAGCTTGAGCGGGTTTTGCAACAGGCTCTCGGGCTCTACGGGGTGCAGTGGCGCCAAGATACGCTTGAACAATATTCAGATGGGCAGGGGCAAACCGCTAGCGGGCAGCATTTGCATGCTGACTTATGGGTTGGTGCAGATGGCGCTGGATCTAAGCTCAGACAGTTTGCTGGCTTGGCCTACGATGAGACCTCGTACGATGCTGTTGGGGTGGTGGGTCATTTGACTGCGCAATACGCACATCAGGCAACGGCTTTTCAGTGGTTTCGTCCCGAGGGGGTCCTTGGAATCCTGCCGATGCCAGATACCGAGGACGGCCATCAGGTATCGATGGTGTGGTCATTGCGCACCGATTACGCGAACACGTTGCTATCGCTGCCTGCAGAACGCCAAGCCAATGAGTTGGCTGAGTCACTAGGGCAAGCAACCCGTGGGCGGCTCGGGAAACTGCAGCTACGCGGCTCGTTGCATGGATTTGCGCTGACATTGGCTCGCTCGCCAATGATCGGCCAAGGCATTGCCCTAGTCGGTGATGCAGCCCATCGGGTTCATCCGCTGGCTGGGCAGGGGCTTAACCTCGGTCTTGGCGATGCGCATGCCCTGGCAAGAACGCTTATCGATCGTGAGGCTGACATGAGCGTCGCTGATCCGCTGATATTGCGTCGCTATCGCCGCGCCCGAGCGCAAGCCTTGCTTGAAATGCGTCTGGTTACTGACGGGCTAAAAAGATTGTTCGACCAGACTTTGCCGCCACTGCCGTGGTTGCGTAACGCGGGCATGAGTTTGGTTGATCGTATCCCATTTGTTAAACGTTTATTGATTGATGGGGCGGCGCGTTCGGCGTAAACGTCTCACACTGTATATTTTTGGAGAAAGTATGTGCGTGCTTAAAAACTGGATGTCAGCAGCGGTCATCGCAGCATTCGCTCCGTTGGCGCTGGCGCAGGCTCAGCCTGAAACCCAAACCGGTACTCAGTCTGACTCATCGGTGTCGCAACAGTTAGATCCGGTCGTGGCCTCAGATGACGTGACCACCGAAGCGGTCAAAAAGCGTTTTAGCGAGGCGTTTGGCAATATGCCGGTTGATGACGTCAGGCGTGCACCTTTTGGGTTGTTTGAGGTTCGGATTGGTGACGGCTTGGTATACACAGACGAGTCAGTGACCTTTGTATTTGATGGTCACCTGATTGATGTTCAAACGCGAGAGGACTTGACGCAGGCTCGGCTTGAGGAATTAGCGCGCGTTGACTTTGATGCTTTGCCCCAGGAGCTTGCCATTGTCCAAGTGCGAGGCGATGGCACGCGCAAGATGGCCATCTTCGAGGATCCCAACTGCGGCTTTTGCAAGCAGATGAGACGCAGCATGGAGGAAATTGAAGATCTGACGGTCTACACCTATATGCTGCCGATCCTCTCGCAGGATTCGCGCGACAAGGTGCAAAATGTCTGGTGTGCCGACGATCCAAGCCAAGCCTGGGATGCGTGGATGTTGCAAAATCAAGTGCCGCCAGCAAAACAGTGCGATGCACCGATTGATGAATTGATTGCCCTGGCTCGCGAGCTAGGCGTGCAAGGCACGCCGGCGACATTTTTTGCTGACGGCTCGCGTGTGCCTGGGGCCATTGGTAAAGAGGAAATAGAAAAACGCTTGCAGTAATAAGCGTTCAGCGCGAATCCTTCGGCCCGGGGGTTTCGGTCTAATGACGGTGGTCTTCGGTAAATAGGCCGTCGATTAAGGTGACTGTGCGATCGCAGCTTTGCGAGAGCCTTGGGTCGTGCGTGACGATTAAGACCGCGCAGTTGAACTCCCGATTAAAGCGGCGTAGCAATTCGAAGATGCTAGCTGCTGTTTGCGTGTCAAGATTGCCAGTCGGCTCATCGGCTAGTAACAATGCCGGGCGTGTTACGAGCGCTCGCGCGATGGCCACGCGCTGTTGTTGACCGCCAGACAGCTCGCTTGGTTTCTTTCGCGAGAAACCAGCCAATCCGACTAGTTCGAGCAATTCGTGTGCCCATGCCACTTGTTCGGCAAGCGGCTTGCCACCTTTGACCATCAAGGGCATCAAGACATTTTCCACAGCATTAAAGGCCTCGATCAGGTGATGGAACTGAAATACAAAGCCAATCGAGTCGCGCCGAAGTGCAGTGCGCGCCTCGTCGTCGAGCGCGCTCGTTGCTCGCTCAAGCAGGTAGAGTTCGCCCGAGGTAGGCTGATCCAGTAGGCCAATTAAGTTTAGTAACGTGCTTTTGCCTGAACCCGAGGGGCCAACAAGAGCACAAAAATCATCAGCTCGCAGGGTCATGTCTAAACCATGCAGTACTTCGAGCTCGGTGGGTTGCCCAACGTTGTACGATTTGCGCAACCCAGAAAGTTTTAAAACGACCGGCGCATGATTCTCAGACATAACGTATCGCCGTAACAGGGTCTAGTCGGGATGCGCGCCATGCCGGTGCGATAGCGGAAACGACCCCGGTGATGGTTGCGATTGTCACTGCGACCGGAATGATGCGCATCGATGGGCTGATATCAAACAGCCTTGGGCCAAACTCATTGAAGATCCAAACCATAAACCAGCCTACTGCGGCCCCAGCAAAAGATCCGAGTAAGCCAAGTATGGCGCCTTGTATCAGAAAGACTCGTAGCATTTGAGAGCGCCGTGCACCCATCGCCCGAAGAATGCCGATCTCCCGAGTCCGTTGAGTCACACTGATGGCAAGCACGCTGGCGATCCCAAATGCGACAGATACACCCACAAAGAAACTGATCAAATTAGACGATAGGCTTTGTGATTTCAGGGCATTCATCAATTGGCTGTTGGCTTGCATCCAGCTTTCGGCAGGCAAGTTTGTGAAACGCTCGACTTGTTGCGCAACCCTGGTGGCATCAAAAATATCGTCTACTGTTAAATCAATCACGGTGATGCCGCCAACTAAGCCGAGCAAGGTTTGCGCCTGCTTTAAGTCCAGATATACATAGCGTGAATCGAGCTCTCGCACCCCCAATTCAAAAATGCCGGTCACTGTCACAACAGTCGATCGGTTGTTGCCTGCATCCAGACGTAGTTTGCTGCCTACCTTTAAGCCGAGGTCAGCAGCTAATTTCGAACCGATAACGCCGTCGTTGGCGCCGACACGGAACTCACCGGCGATGATGTCCTTATGAATCGGTATGATCTGCTGATAGAGCGCCGGCTCTATCCCCAAAGCAACCACAGAGATGACGCCAGCCCCACGTCGAGCGAAGGCTGGACCGGCGGCCACCGGTGAGACGGCCGTAACATTTGGCAGGCGCTGAAGCGAACTGACGACTTGCTGCCAATTGTTGATTGAGCGCAGCCGCTGAGCGCGAGGGTCTTCAACAATTAGCTGGTGGTGCGCTTGCGGTAAAACAGTGGCAGGGTGATTGGCCTGCTGCAAAGGCTCAACCCGTATATGCGCCTGGCTGCCTAGCGTTCGTTCTACGATATTTTTTTGCAATCCCGTCACCAGTGTGACGATAAAGACAATAACGGCCACGCCCACGCCGATTCCAATCAGAATCAGCAGCGTTTGAGCCAGCCCTTGCCGCAAGAACTTTAGCGCAATATTTAACTCAATCCACATGGCCAATACGCACGCGTTGGCCCGCACGCAGGCCTAGCGTGCGAATGACAGTCTCGTTACCGTCAAGTCCACTGATCACCTCGGTATCGGTGTTTGCCCGCAAACCAAGTTCAACAGACCGTTCGTTGACTCGGCCTAGATGTATGACTTGCACAACAGCGCGGTTGCCGTTGACACTGCGCAGCACGTCGTTGGGTACGACAATGGCTTTGTCGCGTTGGTCAGTGATGATCGTGGCAGTCACGGTCATGTCCTGTTTGAGGTACGCCGGTGGTTCGACAATAGCCAATCGAACATCGACAGTGCCTCGATCTGAGTCAACGGTTGGCGCGATATGTTGCACCTCGGCCTCGAACTGGCGAGACGGATAGGCGTCGGCGATACAGACCGCCTGTTGGCCAAGGTTAAGCAGCCCGAGGTTGCGCTCATCGATTGGAGCCAACACTTCGGTCTGACCAATTCTGGCAAGTTCCATCAGCGCCCGGCCGGGCTGAACGAGATCGCCCGGTTCGACGCGGCGCGTGAGCACAATGGCAGGAAACTGCGCGCGGATTTCGGTGCGCTTTAGCGCGGCTTGAGCTGCGTTTAGCCGTTCTATCAATATCGTTTCTTGCGAGCCACCTGGCGCAAGCGCATCAGCTACGAGTTTGGCCTGGCGTAAGTTGGCCTGCGCGACAACTTCAGCATTTACTGCTTTCTCGACCACTTCGCGTGAGATCGATTCAGCCGCGAGCAAGGCCGAACGCCGAGCCGCCTCGCGGCTTGCTTGCTCGAGCAAGGATTGCGCTTGCAAAAGGGCCTCATTGGCTTGCGGGCGCTGCGATGCCTGTAGGTTGTCCAATGCGGCCTGAGCTTCGCGTACGCGTGCCACCAGATCGTCGGCGCGTAGAGTCAAAAGCAAATCGCCCGCCTCTACCCGGTCCCCGTCACGCACGTGGCGCTCAACAACGATGCCGGTAATTTCCGCACCGATGGCAGCAGTCGACGCCGAAATGACCCGACCGGTTGCCACGACTGTTTGGACCAGTGGTTGCTCTTGGGTGACAAAGACATCAACTCGCGGCCCTTGCCAGGCATTAAAGCCAAACCAGCCACCGGCTGCCAAGACCGCGGCAAAGGCAAAGACCAAACCCGGCGACCTCATGCCGGGCTCCCGATAAACGCATTATGGTTTGGGGTAGGTTCCGGGCAACAAGATTTGCGTGCCGACCTTTTCGATATCGACCTCGCCACAAAAGGCCATGGTGAGATCAAGCTCGTTGTGAATGATTTCGAGGACTTTTTGAACGCCGGCTTCTCCCATGGCGCCAAGACCGTAGAGAAAGCTGCGGCCAATATAGCAGCCACGGGCGCCCAAGGCGCGGGCTTTGAGGACGTCCTGACCACTGCGGATACCACCATCCATGTGAACTTCAATTTGTTTCCCTACTGCATCGACAATTGCTGGAAGCGCATTGATGCTTGAGTCTGCACCGTCTAATTGGCGCCCGCCATGATTGCTGACGATCACGGCATCAGCGCCGGAGTCGGCTGCCATTCTCGCATCGTCGACATCCATGACGCCTTTTAGGATCAGTTTACCCCCCCAAAGTTTCTTGATCCATTGAACATCATCCCAGTTTAGTTTTGGGTCAAATTGAGACGCCGTCCACTCGCTCAGGCGAGTCATGTCGCTGACACCTTTGACGTGGCCCACGATGTTGCCAAACTGGCGCCGCTTGGTGCCTAGCATCCCTAGTGCCCAACGCGGTTTGGTCGCGATGTTAATCATATTGGCCAGCGTCAGCTTTGGCGGTGCACTTAGGCCATTGCGGATGTCTTTATGCCGCTGCCCTAAAATTTGTAAATCCAGCGTCAGCACAAGTGCTGAGCAATTGGCGACTTTGGCGCGCTCGATCAGGCGCTCGATAAAGTCGCGGTCACGCATGACATAGAGCTGAAACCAAAAAGGATGATGGCCGGTTTGCTCGGCGACATCTTCGATGGAGCAAATGCTCATGGTCGACAAGGTAAAGGGCACGCCAAAGGCTTTGGCAGCTCGCGCAGCCAGGATCTCACCGTCGGCATGCTGCATGCCGGTTAATCCCGTGGGCGCAATGGCCACTGGCATGGCAACGTCTTGACCAATCATCGTGGTGCGGGTGGAGCGCTCGGACATGTCGATCAGAATGCGCTGTCGCAGTTTGATTTTTTGGAAATCTGACTCATTGGCTCGATAGGTTGACTCGGTCCACGAGCCTGAGTCAGCGTAGTCGTAAAACATGCGCGGCACGCGACGTTTGGCCAGTCTGCGCAGGTCTTCGACGGTGGTAATAATCGGCATGCCTGAGCGCTCCTTAATTTTTATGCGTGTGGCGCTGCTCGCGTCAGCAGTAAGAGCACAATCGCGCAGCCCGCCTGTCAGCGCAAGAATACCAAATCCAACTCTAAGCGTCGTTTATTTGTTTAATTGCTTATGGGGCTTGATGCGCCGCAGCATGATGGACTCGTAGGGTTTTCATGGAGATTATTCTTAATAGGCCTGTCTATAATCGCCGGTGTAATAAACGCTTTCCTTTAGGAGACTTACATGAACCGTCGTTCATTTATCCGTAAAGCCGGCATCGCCGGTGCTGGTGTGGCGGGCTTGTCTGCCATGTCGGCGCCCGCGTTATCTCAAAACAAAATCACATGGCGCATGGTCACGACCTGGCCGCGTAACTTTCCTGGTCTTGGCGTTGGCGCCCAACGCTTGGCAGATCGGATTACCTCAGCCTCGGGTGGGCGTTTAACTATTCAGTTATTCTCCGCAGGCGAACTGGTTCCAGCGCTTCAGTCAATTGACGCTGTGATTGATGGCGGCGCTGAAATGTCGCACGGTGCGGCGTACTACTGGCAAAACAAAAGCCCGGCCGTGTCATTTTTCACCGGCGTGCCCTTTGGCATGACAAGTCGTGAGCTTTCGGCTTGGATGCGTTTTCTTGGTGGACAAGAGGTCTGGGATCAGGTCTATGATCAGTTCGGCTTGCAGGGTTTCCTGTCGGGCGATACCGGCACGCAAGCCGGCGGCTGGTTCCGCACTGAGCTCAAAGGCCTTGAAGACGTCAAGGGTTTGCGGTTTCGTACGCCTGGCTTGGGCGGGCAGGTTTGGGGGCGCCTTGGCGCTTCTGTCACCAACATGGCTGCCGGTGAAATCTTCCAGGCCTTGCAGTCAGGCACACTAGATGCGGCTGAGTTTGTGGGACCGTTTAACGATCTGGCACTTGGTTTCTACAAAGTCTGCAAGATTTATTACACCAGCAGCTTTATTGAGCCTGGCTTGGCCACGGAGCTGGCAGTTAACAAGAAAAAGTATCAGGAGTTGCCCAAAGACTTGCAAGACTTGATTCGCGACGTGTGCCAGGCTGAGTACGATCAGGTGGCATCAGACTTCGCAGCAAATGATCCACGTGCGCTTGAAGTCTTGGTGCGCGATCATGGTGTGCAGGCCATCCCGCAATTTCCAGAGAGCATTGTGAGCGAAGCCGCTAAAATTTCGGCGCAGTTGCTCACCGAAATTGGCGACACTGGAGACGCGTTGACCAAGCAGACGCTTGATAGCTTTGTGAAGGCTCTGAATATCGTTAAGATTAAGACTGACGGTACAGATGCGCAGTTTGTCCAGGCGCGCTCGAAGTACTTCAAGCTTTAATCGTTATTTTTTCTGCTGTAAAGAAGCGCCGGAACTTTGTTCCGGCGCTTCTTTTTTAAAATGACATAACGGTTTGAAAATCAGTACAACTGTTTTGGTAACCAGGTTACCAACTCAGGGAAAATGAATAGCAAAGCAATCGCGATGATCTGTAGCACGACAAAGGGCAACGCGCCTTGGTAGATTTGCCCAGTGGACACGTGAGCTGGCGCCACACCACGTAAGTAAAACAGAGAAAAACCGAATGGTGGCGTCAAGAAACTGGTCTGCAAGTTAACGCCAACCATCACGCCTAGCCAGACGGGATCAAGTCCCAGGGTCAATAAAATGGGCGCGGTAATCGGGATCACAATGAAGATAATCTCGAAGGTGTCGAGAATAAAACCCAACACAAACATAATCATCATGACCACGATCATGGCGCCGATAGCGCCACCGGGCATCCCGGAGAGAAACTCGTGCACTAGCGCATCGCCGCCCATTTGACGAAACACGATCGCAAATACCGAAGCGCCAAAAATGATGATGAAGATCATCGAGGTAATCGTTGCCGTTGCGACCACGGCTTCCTTTAAAACCGCCCACGACAATTTCCAGCGCAAGCCAGCTAGGGCCATGGCGCCAACGGCACCTACAGACGCCGCCTCGGTGGGCGTGGCAATGCCGCCCAGGATTGAGCCCAGAACCGCCATGATCAAAAGCAGTGGCGGCACGAGTGCCACAAACACCTCTTTGAACAGTCTTTTGCGCTCGTCATTAGTTAGTGGCGTGGCAGGACAGGACTCGGGATCGGTAAAAGCCTTAAAGACCATCCAGAGCAGATAGAGTCCAACAAGCAACAGACCGGGGATGAATGCACCAGCAAATAGATCACCGACAGAAACGGGATCTGGAGCAAAGTTGCCTTGCGACATCTGAACTTGGGCGTTGATTCCAGCCAGCATGTCAGCCATAAAGATCAAAACCGTTGACGGTGGAATGATTTGACCTAGTGTGCCTGAGGCGCAGATGACGCCGCTGGCTAACCGTGGATCATATCCAGCGCGCAACATAGCCGGCAATGAAATTAGGCCCATGGTGACAACCGTGGCACCGACCACGCCGGTCGAAGCCGCCAGTAGCGCCCCGACCACAATGACCGACATGCCAAGCCCGCCACGCAAATTGCCAAACAGTTTGCTCATGGTCATTAGCAACTGTTCGGCGATGCGTGAACGCTCGAGCATAACGCCCATAAAAATAAACAGCGGGACTGCCACGAGCACCTCATTGGTCATAAAGCCGGTGTATCTACCCGCGAGCGCCGAGAAGTTGGAGAAGTCGAACACACCGAAATGCGAGCCAACGAAGGCAAAGATGAGTGATGTGCCTGCCAGCGTAAATGCCACCGGAAACCCGAGCATCAGCATCCCGATCACCCCGAAAAACATCAGGGCCGAGAAGATTTCGCCAAGTAAAACGGGATCCATGGCTTATTCCTTGCCGGCGACAGCGGTCGCGTGGTGAATCGGGTATCTAAAGCTTTCAGGAATCAGATCTTCGCGCTTTGCTAGAACTAGCAGCGAACGAATGATCATCGACAAGCCCTGTAGCGCGACTAAAACCGCAAATATGATGATGAAGCTTTTAAGTATGTATAGGCCAGGCATCCCACCAAAGTTGGCCGAGTTTTCCATTAGTCTCCAAGAGCGCGCGACAAACGGCATACCGTAGGTATAAACGACGTAAGTAAAAGGCAGCAGGAACACCACCACGCCAATTAGGTCGGCAATGGCCTTGAATCGAACCGAGGCTGGGCGATAAAAAATGTCGACCCGAACATGATCGCCGCGTAAAAGCGCAAAGGCCGCCACCCCCGTGAACATGGCACCATTTAGCCAGACATAGAGATCCTGGGCCCAAAGGCGGGTGGTGCTGAAAAAGTAACGCTCAACCACGACCCAAAAGCAAACGAGCACAATCCCCAAGGCAAGCCATGAGAACAATTTGCCCACCAACTGATTGAATGCGTTAATCAAACGCATCAATGCTGCAAGGCCTATTAGCATGCAAGTTTCTCCTTGGCTCAAGAAGCCGCTTTGGTCAGTTCGAACCGGCCAGAAGATAAGTCAACATCGAATTGTCGGGCATTTTATCCGAGCTTGTTATTAGGACGTCCACTTAGAGGGCAGGTTTCGGTTTATTTGCCCAAATGCAGGTTTCATAGCAAGGGTTTGCCCTTGGTGCGGTTAAGCCGCCTGCCGCTAGCTCGCCAGTGCCTGGAAATCGTTGGCGTAGGACAGTAGCTTTTCCCGGAGATGCTCACGTTGTTGTGGTGTCATGCTGTTTAGCATCTTCGCAGTCAGTTCAGCTAACGCGAGTTGACGGGTTTGACGTTCGGCTTGTAGGTCAGCGACCCGATAGCGCGACAGGCTCTGGAAGTAGTTATTGAGCTCCTGGGCTGCGGCTTCAGCCGATGGCAGATCTTGCGCGTCAGCTAATAGTTGCAATAAGGCTTGTTGGCGTGCGAGCCGCTCTTGTGCCCAAAGTTGGGCCCCACTTGGTTGGGTAAGCAGCCATTGGCGCAAGGTCTGATCTTGTTCTTGGGTCAATTCGCCAAGCCATTGTTCATACCGTTCGATGAAATTGTCGATTCGCTGGGCTTGAGCAGCTTGAGGGTCTTCGAGATTCTCGCGGGCGTATTTGGCATTGGCACGATCAAAACGCGATTGAAGCCGCTCGCGCTGTGATGGCGTCAGGGTCAAGACCAGCGGTGCGAGGCGGTAGGCTGACTCTTGTCCCAAAACGAGCAGGGTTTGCTCAAGTTCGGACTGTTTCTCGAGTAATTCTGCGACCGTGAATGTATGGGGCTGCTCAAGCTTCGTCGCCCATTGCTGCAAGGTCGCTGCATAGAGCGGCAGTTTGTCCTCGCGGTGCCATGCTTGGAATTCACGCAGCTCCTTTGACAGTAGCGCCTCTTGTGATTGGTCAAGATTCAAATAGCGGTCCATCTGAAACTGCAATAATGCTGGCGCATGGTTGTATGCCAGTTGAACAGAGCTGCAGCCAGCACTCAGTGTCGCAGCCGTTAGCAGGGCTAATGCGCAGGATTTCGACCATCTCATCAAGATTCTCTCGCTCGTAGATTTATGCAACTGTCGCGCAGCGACAGGCATTAAAGCTTTCCAATTCAGTGTAGGCAACATTAAGTAGGTCTGTCGATAAGACCGATGCCCAAGCGTGGTATTAAATCAAGCGACCCGCTCGCAGAAAGCTCAAGCCCATACCGCTTAGCAGCAAAACCAGTGCGCCAATCAATAACAACGCGGTGGCCTCAACCGACTGACGCTTCTCAAAGGCAAGAGAGGATTGCACTGCAGTAAAAATTTGCTGCAAGTCAGCTTGCGACGCACCCTCGTAATAGGCGCCAGCTGTCAGGGTGGCCACCTCCGAGAGCGTGGCTGCGTCAAGCTGCACCCTTTGAGAAATTCCCTCGGCCGAGACAATGGCGCCTCGTGCAGTGCCTACCCCAACGGTGTAAATACGCACACCGAACTGTGAGGCAAGCTCAGCCATCTCGATCACACCAGGTCCCATGTTAGCGTCACCATCGGTAATCAAAACCATGGCTGCCGATCGATTCGAACCTGGTGCTCGAATCACATTGGGGTCCGGGCGCCAACTCGGTTGGCGGGTTTGGTTATTTGGTGTGAGCGCATCATTTAGGACCGCTTGGACATCGATGCCCGCTGACGGCAAGAGTTCTGCCAAACCAATAAGCATCCCGCTGCCGATCGCTGATCCTGGCTGCAAGGCAATCGTCTGAAGTGCATCGATGAGCGCCTGGCGATCCGTGGTTGGGGGGACCACGAGCGTCGCAGTGGCTGCGGCGGTCACAAGCCCCATGCGAACATCTTTGGGCTGGCGCTCAATCATCGAGGTCAATGTTTGCTTGGCAACAGCCCAGCGAGTTGGTTTGACGTCATCGGCTTGCATGCTAGCGGAAATATCCATAACAACGATCACTTGATCGGCTGGCATCGGCAGGCTGATTTGTATTTTTGGGCGAGCAATGGCTAGCACTAAGAAAGTCAAGCCCAATAAAACCAGCACACTGCTGGCGATGCTGGCAGCTGAAGTTCGCTCGTATCGTCTTGCGTAAATAAACACAGCCGCGCAAATAGGCAGCAAAAGCGTCAACCACAGTAACGTGGGCCAGACGAACTGAACACCGGCAAAGACGTGGGTCTCTAACCACTCACGCACGTGATTTCCCCTGGCTTGAGCGCCGAAGTAGTTGTTCGCGCGCATGGATAAAACGAATTAGCGCCGCTTCAGTTGTCTCATGAGTTGACAGTTCCAGGCAGTCAACACCAGCCTGTGCAAAGGTCGTCATCAGTGATGCGAGATGCGCCTGGGCTGCGTCAGCAAATCTCTTTCTAAACCGCTCATCGCCACTATCGACAAAGACTTGTTCACCGGTCTCGGAGTCACGCATGATGAGCATACCCATGTCGGGCAAGGTTTGTTCAATCGGGTCTACCAGCCGCAGTGCTATGACATCGTGGCGACTGGCTAGCCCCGTCAATGGCGTTTGCCAACCCGGGGTCGTGTAAAAGTCGGAAACCAAAAAAATAGTGCTGCGTTGTTTGATGATTCGATTGGCACGTTGCAGTAAAACCGACAAGTCAGTGCGGGTGCTGTTGGTTTGGATCGGCGCAGTCAATATTTGTCGCAACAGGCTAAGCAAGTGTTTTTGGCTATTTCGCGCTGGCAATACATCGAGGTGTGCTGCGCCTCGGTCAATAAGCAAGCCGACCCGGTTGCCATGACGACGCAGCAAATGGCCAAGCGTGGCGATGGCCTCAGCGGCAACGTCACGCTTGCGCTTGTGCTCTGAGCCGAAATCGATCGATGCCGATAGATCAAGCAAGAACCAGGCGGTGAGCTCGCGGTCTTGCTCATACTGCCGAACGTAGGGTGTCTGCATGCGAGCGGTGACATTCCAGTCGATATGCCGTACGTCGTCGCTGGTCTCGTAAGCCCTAATGTCGGTAAACATCACGCCACTGCCACGAAACAATGTCCGGTAATTGCCTTGCAGCAAGCCATTGAGGTAGCGCGCACTGGTCCACTGCACGCGTGCCAACAGGGCGTTGGCGTCAACGTGCTGTGGGCTTGGAGCGATCTGCGGGCCAGGCCGGGGCTCGTCTTTAGTTCGTTTGAGGAACTTCAACATGGCGATGCAATGGTCTTTGTGGGGCAGCTACAGCTTTCAAAAGTTGTGCGATTAGGTGGTCAGCTACAACGCCTTGCGCGATGGCTTCGTATGACAGAACGAGGCGGTGGCGCAGCACATCCGGTGCAATATCGATGAGGTCTTGCGGCGTGGTGTAGGCGCGGCCACGCAAAAAGGCAAGCGCACGCGCACCTTGCACGAGTTGAATGCTCGCACGCGGGCTTGCACCAAACGTCAGGTAGGGGACCACGTCTTTGAGCCCTGCCTGCGAGGGGTCTCTGGTGGCATTGACCAGATCAACGGCATATTGAACGATGGCGGAATCGACAAACCCTTGGCGCGAAAGACGCTGTATTTCTCCCAGTTGTTCGGTGCTGGCTCGGGCTGAGACGCTAATTTCCGGTCCAATGGCGCGTTGAACAATGACGAATTCTTCGGCTGGCGCTGGGTAGTCGACCAAAACTTTCATCATGAAACGGTCAACCTGCGCTTCAGGCAGCGCATAGGTGCCTTCGCTTTCGATCGGGTTCTGTGTGGCCATGACCACAAATGGGCTAGGCAGGACATGTGTTTGACCGGCGATAGTGACTTGGCGCTCCTGCATCACTTCGAGTAGGGCGCTTTGGACTTTGGCGGGTGCTCGGTTGATTTCGTCTGCCAGCAGCAAATTCGCAAATACCGGACCAAGCTCGATGCTGAATTGGCTGGTGTTTTGATTAAATATCCGCGTTCCAATTAAATCAGCTGGTAGCAAATCGGGTGTGAATTGAATGCGCTTGAATTGCCCTTGTAAGACTTGCGCCAAAGTGCTGACGGTTAGTGTTTTTGCCAGTCCTGGCACACCTTCGATCAAGACATGGCCACCGGCGAGCATGGCAATCAGGATGCGCTCTAGAAATGCATCTTGGCCCACCACGACACGCTTGACCTCATAGAGGACGCTTTCCATGAGGGCAGCTGATTGAGCCGTGTTACTTGGTGCAGCAGTATCGTTTTGCCAGATCGAAGTGTCAGTCATGAGTCCTCTCGTTAATTAAAAAGGCGCTATACCAGCGGCGTTGGCAGCGCTTTGCATGGGGATTGCAAAGCCAATGCCGGAAAACGAACCCCCAGGTGCTGGGTTCAGAAGGGCCGTCACAACACCGAGGACCTCGCCAGATTGATTGACCAGCGGCCCGCCGGAGCTGCCAGGATTAACCGCAGCGTCAAATTGAATCAGTCCGGTCAGGACGCGATCGCGCCCGACCCGATAGGTGCGATCAAGTCCGGAGACCACGCCGGCGCTGACAGAAGGTCCCATGCCAAAGGGAAATCCAATGGCGATGACCAAGTCGCCTGGCCCAATCTGGCCGCTCGATGCCAGGACCACCGGCTCTAAATCGTCCGGAATCAGCGCTGGGGCCAGTACCGCGAGATCTCGATCTGGCTCGGCAGCCACGATCATGGCCGGTGATTCCAGGCCGTCAAAGAAAGTAACCACAATCTGTTGCGAGCCCGAGACCACGTGATAATTAGTGAGAATCGTGCCGTCTTCCTTAATCACGAAACCTGTGCCACGCCCAGGCTCGCTGATGAGGCGAGGCGGTGGCGGTTGACCATCGAGATGTCTTATTTTGACAATTGAAGGCCGCACCATTGCGGCGACCTGCGCCGCTCGCGAGGGCAAGGTCTCGGTGCTTAAAGTTTGCAGCACAATCGCCTGTATGGCGGCCTCGGTCATGGGTACTGGCTTATCGGGCGGCGACTTTGACCAAAACCACCAGGTTGCTGCTGCCAAAAGCAACACCAAACCGATCAGTGTGCGCGCACTTGGCCAGCGCCGCGGCTGGTCGGCTCTCGATTGGCTGGGCTCGACACTTGTATGCGTGTCTGATTGACCAGCGTCGACTGCACGGGGTTGTGAACTGTAAATCGTTGCTCGTCTCATGACCTGACTGAACCGTAAACCCTAAAGCAGTGATACATTGAATTCATCTTAACGCTGCTGGCTCAATTTATGCACTTTATTTGGCCGCAAGCCTTATGGGCGCTGGTGGTTTTACCGTTACTGGTGCTGGGCTATATCTGGTTATTAAAGCGTCGCCAGCGTCAGGCGCTCGCCTACCCGTCGCTGATGGTTGTGCAGCAGGCCCTAGATGAGTCGCCGAGTTGGCGCAGGCACGTCCCACCGATCTTGCTGTTGTTTGCGGTGTTGGCCGGTGTGATCGGTGCCGCACGTCCTGCAGCCAAGCTTTCTTTGCCAGCCGATTACATGACCGTGGTTTTGTCGGTAGATGTGTCACTGAGCATGATGGCAGAAGACGTTGAGCCTAACCGGCTGCAGGCTGCGCAAGCAACCGTTAAGGATTTCATCAACCGGCTGCCTCACAATATTCGAGTTGGCCTGGTGACTTTCGCGGGCACCGCGCAAGTGGTGCAAGGGGTAACCAATGATCGACAAGCGTTACTAGAGGCCGTTGATCGATTTCGTCTTCAGCGTGCAACAGCCACCGGTAGCGGTCTTTTGATGGCGCTCGCGACATTGATGCCAGAGTATGCGCTTGATTTCGAGCTCTTGATTTACGGCTTTGACATTGAGCAGTTTCGTGGCGCACCACCGGCGTTTACCCAGCGCCCACCTGTGCCGGCGGGGTCATATGAAAACGGCGCGATTATTCTGATCTCTGACGGCCGGCGCACCACCGGGCCCAATCCGATAGCGGCAGCCCAATTAGCTGCCCAGCTAGGGGTTCGGGTCTATACAGTGGCTTTCGGTACGCCACACGGTTTTATACCTGGCTTTGAGGGTCGGTCTTTCTACGCAGCAGTCGATGAGCGCACCCTTCAGTCCATAGCCTTGATCACTGAAGCTGAGTTTTTCAAAGCGGAAAATGCCGGTGAGCTCAATTCAATCTACCAGCAGTTATCGAGCCAGTTCGCTTTGGAGCGGGGGCAAACAGAGGTCACGGCTTTGTTTGCAGCATTAAGTTTGTTGTGGGTGCTCGCTGCCTGCGGCTTGTCGTTGTACTGGTTCCGACGTCGTCGGCGTTAGCCCCTCCAGACGCAAACCGAGCCAACCCCCAACAATGATTCCGCTCAAGGCCACCATCGACCAAATGGAAAGTGTCGACATGCCGGTTAGCCCTTGGCCAATAGAGCAACCAAACGCCAAAGCGCCACCGATGCCCATACAAGATGCCCCGAGCAGGTAGCGTGGCATGTCCGTGGGTCGTTCAAAGCCAGTCAAAATGAACCGCCCGGTTGCCTTGGCTGAGATAAACGATCCCAGCACAATGCCCACGACAACGACGATTCCGAAATTCAATGTCATGCCGGTGGCGATCATGGCGTATTGGATGGTGGCACCGATCGGTGCAACGAAGGTCAGCGATACGACAGCGATGGGGTCGAAGTCATCGGCCCCAATCCAGCCAGTCACAAGCCAGCCCGCGACCACCAATAAACCGATAATCAAACCTGAAGCCAGCGCCATGCGCTGTTGCAGGAATTTACGATCCCGCAACAGGAATGCGCCAATCACAAGCGTCATCGCCGCAATAAAGCTCCAGCGACCCATTTCCGTGGAGAACGTCGCGCTGTGCACGCTGACAGCGGATAAGTCCGTCAGGGCTGTTCTGATTGGGCCCAAAACACCGCTAAAAGTCATATAGCCCGTAATGCCCAGACAAAGAAGTACCACCAGGCTTCGAAGGTTGCCCTGTCCAAGAAGCACTAAGGCCCGAGCACCACAGCCCCGAGCGCGCATCATGCCAAAGCCAAATAAGACGCCACCGACTAACACGAGTAGCCAAGAGGCTCTTGTCGGTTGATAAATGCTTTGGGACAAATCAACAACAGCCAGAGCGTCTAAGGTCTGCGAACCAATGGTTGCCACAAGCAACGCTAGAGCAAATGCACGTAGTTTTGTGCCGTTCTTGCCGCTGATTTGCTCGCGCAGGGCACTATTGAGGCAGAACCCAGAGAGTTGCCCAATGACCCCGTATGCAAGGCCAATTGCCAATGCGAGCCATAAAACCCATTGCGCGGCGTTGAGATCCATAAAGATACTTTGTTCGGGTCAGAGATGACCTAATAACTTAATTCAATCGATATCAGACAATCAAATAGTTTTTAGAAATAAGCTTTTTCTCTTCGCCGATGTAATCGGACCGGGACCCTTCGTGTGCGCGAACCCTAGTCTTTCTTCGTCTTGCATAGGCTGATGTGATCAAAGACGCCATCGCGGTCGATGAATCGATGTTTTAAAGCACCAGCCAAATGCAAGACCAGTAACCCACACAAGGCCAGCGCAGCCCAGTAATGAATGGTGATGATTTGTGTATACAGGGCGCGATCGGGTGAAATGCCCGGCATGGGCGGCAGATGCCAGCCGAATATGGTGTTTAAGGCAGGAAAGGCCGTCACGCTGGCCCAGCCTGTCAATGCGACGGTGAGCGCAAGCGCGTAAATTAGCCACTGCGTGGTGGTCGCTAGTCGTCGCACGGGTACACTGACGCTGTCTGGGTAGCCCGGCGCCCGATTAAGCGCGCGTAGCGCTAACCGCCAAACAATTAGCCAAATAATCAGAAAACCAATGGCCTTATGCCACGAGTAGAGTGAGTTGGTTAACGGCCCCCAAAGGCCGGCAGCCCCTCGACTTGCCATCCAAAACCCGATGGGTAACGTCACCAGCATGAGTAACGCAACGATCCAGTGCAGCCAGCGTTGGGTGTATGAGTATTGTGGTGTGTTCATCTTAAGATGCCTCCCAGTTCAGATCGGCTCGGTCAGGCGCGCAAGACTGCGCCAAACCCTTGATGTTTGGGCCAAGTCGGCCGATAAACGGCAGGCGCAGGCCCGGGCAGTCAAGATCAATTCCTACCCCTAGCCCCAGTAGGTTAATTTCCAATCCCTCCTTGGGACTGACGATTAATCCCAACAAACCCTCTAACGAGACCTGCAGGCCGCGGCCTGACGGCGGCAGCCCGACCGGTGCGCTTAGTGCTCGATAGTCCTTGCCGATAGCCGTTGGTGGCAAGTCCAGACCGAGCTTGGGCACGTGGCGCCCGATGTGTGCCACGAATGTGTTGCTGTTTGGGCCAGGAAACGTACGATACGTGTTGGCGTAGGCGTATTCTTGTATCGCCAGCTCAATGGGCTCAATTAGATCGTGGGCAGCTTGGCCTTGATGCAACACCAGCAGATCGGGCATAGCGCCATACCACAGGCCGTCAGCCTGCATGTGGTTGTGCCTGAGCGGGTTGTGCCGGTGCCAGCCTATGACCTCATAGCGTGTGTAGCTGGTTTCGCCTGCGCGCTTGTAGACAATCCAGGGATGCACTGCGAAGTAACCCCGCCATCCGTAAGCTGGCGCAGCAAGTACCGCGACCAAGGCGCCAGGATATGTCGCTGGGTCGGGCAATAAGTCAGTGGCTGCGCGCGATAACTGATACCAGCCCGCGGCCTGTGCATGAGCAATTCGTTGACCATCTTGCCACCATTTGATGGCACCAGCCGTTGCCACAAGTAATACAAAGACCAAGAGCAACCGAGCGAATATTTTGCCTATTTTCATGTGCTCAATCAGGCTCCTGTGAATACCTTTAACTTAAACAATAACCGTTAGACGGTACAAATGCCCCTAAAGTCGAGTGTTTAAGTTCGAGCGCCCGGTTCAAGTCTAAGTTGTCGGCGTCTCCACGTAACCAAAGTAACTACCACCAAAGCCATTGATCCAATTGCTAAGGGGAACAGGGCCGTGGTCGCGCTGTAGGACTCAAGGGCAAACAGCACAAGTACGTTACGCAAGACGATTAGGTAAAAAAACAGCAATGACTCTGAATAGGGTTGTAAATAGGACTTTCTGAGGGTTGGACCGAACCCAAGAACGTCAATGGCGGTCACCAAGAGCACGGCAGATAGTGGACTATCTGTGGCCCACCATAGCGGTATGGCTGCCAATGCAGCCAGAAAAAACAACCAGTCGGTCGGGCCGATCTTGATATCAGCCCGTTTGGTGTAGGCAATCGCTGCAATTAAAAAAGCCACAGCAGCTGAAAACCCGATTGGCCATGCCCCTACGCCGGCGCCACCTTCACGCTGAGCAAAAAAAACAATTGAGGTGGTAATGCCCCAAATCGCCCACGACATGACGTGCGGCCGAATCCTTCCGCGCAAGGTTGATGCGATATAAGGCAACAGCGCCAGCATGCTGATGACGGTTGCGATGATCGAAAGCCACGCTTTATCCATGCGTTACTTGGCTGGCGCTTTGCGTCGATTCAACCACCGCCTAGGCCTCGCAAGCTTGTTCGAGCTTGCGAAGATCGGTAATTTCATAAAGCCGTCCGACCCGATCCTTAGGCACCAGTGCCTCTTGTTTAATCCAGTAACTGACCTCTCGGCTAACCGTCTCGAGTTTTAGGTCGGACATGGCGCCCATGTCATGCCGGGAGAATAAAGATGTCAGGCTTGGGTCATCATCATGACGCATTTTTAGAATGATGTTCGCTACCCGCCGTCTGGCGCTACCGAAGTTCAAATCAGCCAGCCAGTCGCCGGCTTGTTTGACGGCTTTGTGCCAACGTTGCGTCAGTTGAGCCTGTAGCCGGGGTGATTTGACTGATAAGGTCTTGATCACCGAGGTCGGAATCCGGCACACATGAATGTCTGTGGCCGCGATCACGTCAGATTCGTAAGTCGGGCTCAATACCGCTTCAAGGCCAGCCACGTCACCGGCTTTGAGGATTTGCACAATGCGAACGCGGCCATCGGCCGTGTTGCGGGCCACTTTAGCGACCCCCGTGCGAATGGTATAGATGTATTGGGCGCGGTCGCCCTCCAGCACAAAATGTTCGCCGGTTTTGTAGGCGAGGTTATCGATTGGCGCGTGGATTTCAGCAAAGTCCGCCTCGGTCAGGTCAGCAAACAACACCATGGCACGAATGCCGCAGCCGCGACAGTCTGAGGTGCCTTGCCAGGCGGATTGAACATCGATCGGAATCATTCACATTACCTATTGGAATGTCGGGTCAGTATGTTTGTCGGCGTAGCGCTAGCGAGCGCTACGTTTGGAGTTGCTTTTGGACAAACGCGACATCAAGCCAGCGGTCAAACTTAAAGCCTGCTTTCTTTACTGTACCGCAATGTACAAAGCCTAGTTTTTGATGAAGTGCAAGGCTTGGCGCGTTATCGGCGTCAATACAACCAATCAGCAGGTGCAGCCCGGCATCTTTGGCTCGTTCGATGATGTCTGAGAGCAATAATGTACCGACGCCTTGGCCGCGGACTTCTTTGGCGACATAGACGGAATGCTCGGCTGTGAACCGATAAGCCGCCTGGGGGCGAAATGCTCCAAATGTGGCAAATCCAAGTAATTTCCCGTGCCTGTCGTACGCACCCCTGACAGGCCATTGACCGGCTTTTTTCGCGACAAACCAGTTGTCAATTTCCTGGTGTGATTTAGGCTGGTCTTCGTATATGGCGGTTGAAGATTGAATCTCGTGATTCAAAATGCCGCCAATGACTGCAAGGTCACTGGTGTATTGGCAGTCACGGATTTGAACCAGAGGTTGCATCATGCGGGCAGTGTCCTTCTAGAGTGACGTAGACCGTACTCGCCGTTTTCCGCAAGCAGGCGCACGTCAGTCGAAATATCACGAGCGGTACAATTAAGTTATTTCAGTAGTTATGATGCGCGGGCAGAATCAGGCCAACTCGCGCTGTAATTATTTTGGTTCGGAGCATTGCATTGATGAGTTTAAGCGCAATTATTAAGCGGATTTTTGCCATTTCGCTTTTGGGCTTTTCGACACTTGTTTGGGCCTCGCCTGATTCGGCGCAGATTAGTGCTAGCGAGGCGCAGACGCTTTTTTCTCAGGGTGAGGTGACCTTGATTGATATCCGTCGTCCACAGGAGTGGCGTCAGACGGGCGTGGCCACGGGTGCGGTTCGGATCGATATGGTGCATCCCGAAGGTTTACAGGGGTTTGCCCAAGAGGTCTTTGACACCGTTGGCGGTGATCTTGATGCGCCGATCGTCTTGATTTGTCGCACCGGCAGCCGCACGAGCCGACTGCAGCCGGTTTTGACTCAGGCGGGATTTACCAACGTGCACCACGTGCCTGAGGGGATGCTTGGCAAGAGAGGGCAGCCGGGCTGGATTGCTCAGGGACTACCCGTCGATCCTTGCACTGATTGCTAATTCTTAGAGAAGCCACCGCCAAGGCAAGGCCAGCAGCCACGCCTGCGCTTGCTCGATTGCTTACTTCGTTTAGCTTGTTTCAAGTGATAATCCTGCTAAAAGTATTATCAGATCGCCTCAAGCGATAAGCATGGGAGACAGGCTCGATGGCATTTATCCTAGCGCTCGATCAGGGCACATCCAGCACGCGCAGCATGGTGTTTGATGAGCAAGGTCGAATTGTCGCGATGGCTCAACAGGCGCTTGAGCAAATCTACCCGCAACCGGGCTGGGTGGAACACGATCCTCAGGAAATTTGGCTTGCGCAGCGAGACACCGCGCGCGCCGCGCTCGACCAAGCTGGTCTTGGCGCACGCGACATAGCCACCATCGGTATCACCAACCAGCGCGAGACCACCGTGGCTTGGAATCGTCATACGGGTGAGCCTGTGTGTAATGCGATTGTTTGGCAGGATCGTCGAACGCAGCCCATTTGTGAGCAGTTAAATCTGTTGGGTCTGCAAGACTACATTCGAGAAAGAACCGGTCTGATCATTGACCCTTATTTCTCTGCAACCAAACTAGCCTGGATATTGCGTAACGTGGCGCAAGCGCAGGACCTGATGCGTGACAAGGCACTGGCATTTGGCACGATCGACAGTTGGTTGATCTGGAACCTGACTGCTGGCAGGTACCATCTGACTGACACCACCAATGCGGCACGTACCATGCTCTTTGATATCCGAAAGCAAGACTGGGATGCCGCGATCTTGGAGTCACTTGACATATCACGCAGTGTCTTGCCGCAAGTCTTACCTAGTTGTGCTGATTTTGGTCAGACGGCTGAGGCGGTTTTCGGGGCACCGATTCGGATCAACGGCGTGGCCGGTGATCAGCAAAGTGCCTTGTTTGGTCAGGGGTGTTTTGCCCCTGGCATGGTGAAAAATACATACGGCACCGGTTGTTTTATGTTGATGCATACCGGCTCGCAGTTTCAAGCAAGCACCAATGGATTGCTGACAACGGCTGCTGCGCAAGTCGACGATCGGCAGTGTTTTGCTATTGAAGGCAGCGTCTTTATTGCAGGTGCCGTGGTGCAGTGGTTGCGCGACGGGCTTGGGGCTATTTCTTCTAGTGCGCAGGTGCAAGCCTTGGCTGAAAGTGTGCCTGATGCCGACGGGGTGATGTTTGTGCCAGCCTTCACTGGGCTGGGCGCGCCGTATTGGGCGCCCGAGGCCCGTGGCACGATTGTCGGCCTATCGCGCGGTTCAACCATTGCGCACATTGCGCGAGCGGCTTTGGAGAGCATTGCCTTTCAGAGCGCGGCTTTACTTGGTGCAATGAATCGTGATGCTTGTGCCAGTGGGGCAATGGCACTTAGCCAATTGCGCGTCGATGGCGGTGCTTGTGTGAACGATCTTCTCATGCAGGTGCAAGCGGATTTGCTCGGTATTCCGGTGGTCCGTCCCGCAGTCGTTGAGACCACCGCACTGGGCGCGGCTTACCTCGCTGGACTGGGTGCTGGGATTTTTAGTGATTTGCAAGAAATTGAGCATCGCTGGCAGGTCGACCGAGTCTTTGAGCCAACGCTTGCGCCAGATCAGGTTGCTAAGCGCATGGCTTGTTGGGATCGCGCCGTCAAGCAAGCCATGCTTACAGATTGAGCGCAGGTGCTTTAGTGCTTGGGGCTGGCGTGACCGGTGATCAAAATCGCAACCTGCTTGGTCATGAAGCAAAAACCAATTGCTTCATACGACCAGCCAAAACGGGCAACCGCTTGCTCGAACGCTTTGAATTCATCGTCTCGCCAGGATTCATTACCGATGAACTCATCGAAGACCAGAACTGTCCCGTGGCCAATTTGCTCATTGAACAAGTCCAGCACGGTTTCGGTGGAGCTGTATAAGTCGCAGTCAATGTTCATCAGTCTGACGGGGTCGCGATGGCTCGAGATAAACCCCGGGATCGTGTCGCTAAACCATCCGGCGTGGAGCCTGACGTTGTCAGCCACAGTCGGTAACTCACCCTGTGTGGAGTAACTGCCGGCAGGTTCATCGTTCCAAGCCTCGGGGATTCCCTCGAAACTGTCAAATCCGTGCACAGGGGCGTCTACAAGCGATGCGATCTGATTGATAGATGTGCCCTGATAGACGCCGAATTCCAGTACCAGCCCGTCGCTGCGCGCCCGAGTCAGGGCGAACTTAAACAACGCGTAGGCGTTTGCCAGCATCACAGGCTTTTTGGGTTGCTGCGACAAATATTGCCAAGCCTCAATGTCGGCGGCGTAGAGCTTTGATGGCTTGGCCGGTGACAAAAAGGGTGCGGCTTGTTCAGGTAAACCGCAATAATCGAGCATGACCCCCAGGAAGGCCTGATATTTTTCATTTTGCGGCGCGAGGTCATGCGCACGGCGCAGGCTCGCTATGGCCTCTTGTAGTTGGCCATCATCAAGTTGGTACGTATGGGCATTGAAGTGCGCCTCGGCCCGAGTTGGGTTTAACGAGAGTGCTCGGCGATTGATTTGTTTGGCACGGTCTATCTGACCCACTTCGCACAATGCCACGCTCAAATTAATCAGGGTGTCAACATGATCGGATTGAAACAAAAGCGCTTGTTCGTAATGATCGATGGCTCGTGTCGGCTTCATCTCGAGCTGATCGAGCACACCAAGGTTGTAATGCACGCGGGCTGAATTCGGATTGATTGCTAAGGCTCGGTGATAAGCTTGCCGCGCACCAGGGGTGTCGTGAAGTCGTGCTTGCAAAGTTGCGAGTTGGTAGTGTGCTTCGAATAATTCCGGCGCTAAGTCTAGCGCGCGTTGACACGACTCTACTGCTTTTTTGTTTCGCGTCAGTTGCCCCAATGAGATCGACAGACACAGGTGAGTCAGTGCATGTGAAGGGTCGCACTTGATCGCCCGTTCGAAATAATTGACTGCCCGTTCGTGTTGGTCGAGATCCTGCTGCAACTGACCCATCATGAAAAGAAGCGCGGGGTCTTTCGGTGAACTCTTTAACGCTTTGTTGTACGCCACGAGCGCTTGCGACAAAAGGCCGAGTTGATGCAGCTCTTGTGCTTGTGCAATCAGCGTGTCTTTATGGGTCGATTGTTCAGACATTTGTCATTGGTTGGTTTAGCAAGTCACACCGCGACAGCGGCAGATGGTGCGTCAGTGTAGAACGCGTGGCTAGGGTTGTCTCATTGTTGCGCTTGATGCAGTTCTTGCGCGAGCTTGGCTAAAAGTGCTGCTGCCGGCATCGCACGTGCGCGCGCGTAGGCGCTGCCGGCCCAAAGGCTTTGATATTCGCCGTTGTTGGCGCGTGCTGCCCACTGTCGCAGGGGTCCGGTCAGTGTATTTTGAACAGGAAACGGCAGCGTTGGTTCGTTTTGCATCAGGTCAATGAATTCATTGCGAATGCCGCGCGCCCATCTCCCCGAAAAACCTTTGGTCAGGACGCTGCCGCGTTGCGGTTGTTCGAGCATGAGCGTTTTGTGCGCCTGAGTTGCTCCCGATTCGTCACAGCAGACAAACGCCGTACCGAGTTGGGCGGCGTGTGCGCCGGCCTCAAGCGCGCGGTTAATGTCAGCGCCATCCATGATCCCGCCAGCTGTGACCGTTGGTATGTGACAGTGGGCTCGTAAAAGCGCGGTTAATTCGATCGCACTTAAGGCGGCATCCTCTGGTGGGTCGGCGGCGAATGTCCCGCGGTGGCCGCCTGCCTCGATACCTTGGGCAACGATGAAGTCTGCGTTGCTATTTTCAATGGCCTGGGCTTGTTCCAAATTGGTCGCGGTGATGCCAACGGCGATACCGAGCGCGTGGGCCTGCTCGATGATCGATGCCTCGACCAGACCAAAGTGGAAGGTCAAAATCGCCGGTCGATGCGCCCAGACCGGTTCTAGTTGCTGCTCAAGCGACGGGTAGAAAGGCGGTTCGATAGCGGTGTATGCCGATTCGATCGAGACGGGTAGTTTTTTTAGGGCGTCGATGGCTTGCTGTTGTTGGGCCGGTTCGGGTGCGTCGAGCGGCTCGAACACAAAAAAATTGGCATTAACAACACCCTTGGTCAGCGATTTGGCCTGCCGCAAGTCAGCATCTATCTTCTCTGGGGTGCTGTATGCAAATCCAAAGCTGCCTATCGCGCCAGCATTTGCAACGGCAGCCACTAGTGCCGGCGTGCTCACACCTCCAGCCATTGGTGCCTGGATGATCGGCAATGCGAGTTCATCGAAACGAAACATGAGGCATGACTCTCTAGAGAACGGCTTGTTTATTGATGGGCGGTCAGCGCAATACGCAGACCATCATACTGTAAGGGATGTGGGGCCCGAGTCTACAATGGTGTTGAGCATTTGACTGATTAATTCGTGTGTCTGACAAATCCGCATCACAATAACAAAGAGAACTCTTTCATGGCGCATAAGCCATCACAAGCCTTGCCGTCTGAGACCACATCGGTGAGCCCTCGCACGCTAGTGGCTTTGATGCTCGGGGTCGTCGTGGTGACCCTTGATATTTCTCTGACCAGTACGGCAGTGCCGGCCATTGCACAAGGCTTGGGTACGCCTGATGCCCAGACGATCTGGATTATCAACATCTATTACCTTGCCGTGATCTCGGTGCTATTGCCTTTGGGTGCGCTGGGCGAGATCTACGGTCATCGCCGCGTGTTTCTGACTGGACTTTTGGTATTTGCGTTAGGTTCTTTGGCAAGCGCACTGGCGAGCAGTTTGGGCGCTTTAATGACCGCTCGCGGATTGCTAGGGCTGGGGGCCGCCGCTGTATCGGCGACCACGCCAGCACTGATCAAGGAGCTATACCCGCCTGGCAAGCTTGGACGTGGACTTGGTCTGTATGCCGTGATCGTGGGGGTGGCTTTTACGGCTGGGCCGACAGTGACATCGGTCATCCTGTCGTTTGCCAGTTGGCAATGGCTATACATGCCCGCTGTACCGCTGGCATTGCTTGCTGCGGCATTGGCATTTAAAGGTTTGCCCATGACCGCGAGAAACTTACGGCCATTTGATCCTGCTGCTGCGATAGCCTGCGCATTAACGTTTGCATTGCTGCTCACGACCATAGCCGGCGTCGCCCATCTAGGCTGGCGCTGGGTTTTAGTGACGGCGGCGGGCACGATAGCGGCCGGGTGGTGGTTGCGGCAACGCGAAGCGGGTCGGGACTCGCCCATGCTGGCAGTTGATTTGTTTGGGATTAAGTATTTTTCGTTGTCGGTCATCACCGCCATTAGTGCGTTCTCAGTGCAGGGACTGGCTTTTGTGGTGCTGCCGTTTTTGTTCATCACCGAGCTTGGCTACAGTCAAGTTCAGGCTGGTTTTTTGCTGACGGCTTGGCCGGCCACCCTCGTTGTCATGACTGTTGTGGCTTCCCGGCTCGTCGAACGCATCAGCCCAGCGATCCTGGGGACCTGTGGCTTGGCCATTGTGGCGATAGGATTGGCGCTTTTGGTCAGCCTGCCTCAAGCAGTCAGTGTGGTTGGCTTGTCGTGGCGGCTTGGTTTGTGTGGTTTGGGTTATGCGTTGTTTCAAGCGCCCAATATGGTGGCTTTGATGAACAGCGCGCCGCGCCACCGCAGCGGCAGCGCTGGCGGCATTTTGGCCACGGGACGGCTGCTCGGGCAGGCCGTTGGCGCAACGCTGGTGGCTTTTTGCCTGTCAGCCTGGGCAAGCCACGGGATAGCCACAGCACTTTGGCTCGGTGTTGCCATTGCCGTATTTGGCGCGCTTGTCAGCTTGAGTCGATGCTTGCCGTCTGCCAACCAACCAGCTCGCTAGCCTAGGTTGCCCAGGCAAATGAGGCCATTGACAACACCCCGTGACGCACCTCGGTGCTCAGGGTCTGGATCTGGTCGTCTTCGTTGCTCGCGCCCAATGCGATCAGCAATGGCAACCAGTGTTCTTCTGTCGGATGCGCGCGCTTGGCATGCGGGGCCAGCGCCCTGTAGTTGATGATCGCATCGACATCACGCTTTGCCAATTGCATTTGTACCCAAGCGCTGAATTCTTTGACGTAGGCCTGCGCGACGTTTGCTTTGT